>REDZ01000141.1 GCA_007695345.1 Paracoccaceae bacterium
CCAGGATCGCCGTCGCCGGATCGCCCGGGATCATCGCCATGATCAGGAACACGATAATGGTGATCCCCAGAAGCACCGGGATCGCCGATAACAGACGCTTGAGAATATACCCGCCCAAATCCGTGCGCCCCCTGCTGCTTCATCTTGCCGAAAATACTCAAAAAAGGGGGCGCGCGTCAGCGCGCCCCCCCCTTTCAATTCAAACTCAGTTCTTCACCACGTCCTTGAGCAGCAGGAAGAACGAGGGCTCCAGCGTGAAGTTCTCGACCCGGTCTGAATGCACCGCGTTCTGTACCCAGTTGGCGACATAGACCCAGGGTGCGTCCTCTTTCACGATCTCCTGCATTTCCATATACAGCCGCGCGCGTTCATCCTGATCTGTCGCCACGCGTGCCTGTTCCAGCAGCGCGTCCACGTCAGGGTTGGAATAATAGCCCGAATTGAAGCCCCCATCCTCGGGGAAGGCTGCACTGCGCAGGGTCAGGAAGGGCAGGGTATCGGGGTCATTGGTCATCCATGCCATCTGCGCCATGTCGGCCTCACCCTCCAGCCCAGGGTTCACGCGGCCCAGAAAGGTGTTCCATTCATAGGTCTCGATGGTCACATCAAAGCCCACAGCCGCCAGATCGGCCTGGATGGCCGTGCCCATCGGGATCGGGTCCAGCATGCCGGACCCGCCCTCGGTCACGTAGAAGGTGATCTCGGCGCCCTCGGCATCGGCCTCGGCCAGCAATTCGCGGGCGCGATCGGGATCATAGGGGTAGGGGTCCAGCCCCGCATAGGCCCAGTCAAAGGCCGGTGCGATCGGCCCCGATGACACATCCGCCGTGCCTTCCAGCACATCGCCCACAAGCGCGTCCTTGTTGATCGCATAATTCGCGGCCTGGCGCACGCGCTGGTCGGTGAAGGGGCCTTCGCGCATGTTCAGGATCAGGAACCACACATGCGGACCCGCCTGTTCAATCAGCGCGTATTCGTCCCCATCGAATTGCGACAGCGCCACGGGCGGCACTTCGACCATGACGTCAATCCCGCCCGACAGCATTTCGGCCACGCGGGTATTGGCATCCGTGATGGGGCGGAAAATCACGGCCTCGGAGGCTGCGACACCGTCCCAGTAATCCGCATTGCGCGACACCACGACCCGCTCGTTCGAGCGCCATTCCTCGAACTGGAACGGCCCGGTGCCCGACGGGTTGCGCCCGAAATCGGAGCCGTGTTCCATCACCGCCTCGGGCGAGACGATCAACCCCGTGGGATAGGCCAGATTCGACAGGAAGGGCGCAAAGGGTTCGTTCAGTGTGAAGCGGACAGAGTAGGTGTCGGTCGCCTCGACATCCTCGACGGCGGAAAAGAAGAAGGCGAGCGGGAAGGGGCCCGTGTCATGATAGGGGTGATCCTCATTCAGCATCCGTTCGAAATTCCAGACCACGGCCTCGGCATCAAAGGCGCTGCCGTCATGGAAGGTGACGCCCTCGCGCAGGGTAAAGTCATAGACCAGCCCGTCTTCGCTGATGTCCCAGCTTTCGGCGAGCGCGGGTTCAACCTCGAGCGTGCCGGGGGCGTAGCGGACCAGCCCGTCATAGATATTCATCAGAATGCGGAAATCATTGACCGCAGTGACCGCGTGGGGGTCAAGCGCCTGTGGCTCGGCAATCTGGCCCACAACCAGAACGCCCGGCGGTGTCTGCGCCTGGGCAGGCGCGACAAGTGCCGAAGAGGCAAGAAGCGCGGCTGTCAGAACCCCCAGGCCGCGACGGGTCAGTGATGCAAAGGCCATATCCGGCTCTCCCTGTTGCTGCATGTTTTGAGCGAATTTATCATGATAATTTGCATTGGTCAAAATTTTCATGATAAATTGGCGCGTATGGAGACAGGAAACGCATGACCTTTTCAATACTTGCGCAAGATTCAGGCAATGGTGAGCTGGGCGGCGCAGCGGCCACGGGCGCGCTATGTGTGGGCGGCTGGGTCCTGCGGGGCGATTCGCGCGGCGGGATGTCGGCCTCTCAGGGGGCCGCGCCCTCGACGCTGTGGGGCGAGCGCGCGCAGGAGATGCTGCGCGCGGGCGCCTGCGCGTCCGACGTGGTCGCCAATGTCACCACGCCCGACCGGGGCCGCGACTGGCGCCAGCTTGCCGCGCTGGACGGGCGCGGGGGCAGTGCCGCGCATAGCGGAGCGCTCAATACGGACTGGAAGGGGGCCTTGTGTACGGACGGGCTGGTGGTGTCGGGCAATCTGCTGGCCGGGCCGCATGTGCTCGATGCCCTGCGCACGGCGTTTCAGCGCACGCGCGGCCCGCTTGCCAAGCGCTTGCTGGCCGCGCTGGACGCGGCAGAGGCGGCGGGCGGCGACACGCGCGGGCTGCAATCGGCGGCGCTGCTGGTGGTCGCGGACCATGCGCCGCCGCTTGATCTGCGGGTGGACTGGGCCGATGCGCCCCTGTCCGCGCTGCGCGCCCTGTATGAGCGCAGCCAGAGTGGCGATTACGCGGCCTGGCTGCCGACAGTGCCCACCCGCGATGCGCCCGAACGCGGGCATGACTAGCGGCGGGGCGGGGCACGCTTTACCGGCCTGGGCCTCATGCCCCCCTTGCAGGAACGACGCGCGATCCCTATCTCCGCTCCATCGTCACAGGAGTAACACCAATCATGGACATCACTCTCGCCGCCCGAACCATCCCGGCCCTTGCGAGAGTATCTGTCCATGCCTGCATCCGTTTCCCTGTCCGGTCTGTCCTGGTCCAAACCTGACGGCACCCGCCTTTTCACCGATCTTGATCTGAGCTTCCTGCCCGAACGGGCGGGTATTGTTGGCCGAAATGGCACCGGCAAGACCACGCTCCTGCGCCTGATCGCGGGCGAACTGGCCCCTGCGGCGGGGCATATCCGCATCGCGGGCACTGTCGCGCTCATGCGGCAGGACGTGATGGCGCGGCCCGCCGAAACGATAGCTGATCTGTTTGGCGTGCGGGCGGCGCTGGATACCCTTGCGCGCGCCGAAGCCGGCCTTGCGGATGCGGATATGCTGGCCGATGCCGACTGGACCTTGCCCGCGCGGATCGAGGCCGCGCTGTTGCGCCTTGGCCTGTCCGTCAGCCCGTGCACAGGGCTGGGTCGTTTGTCAGGTGGCCAGCAAAGCCGCGCGGCCCTGGCCGCGCTGGTCTTTGCCGCCCCGGATTTCCTGTTGCTGGATGAGCCGACCAACAATCTGGATCGCACAGGGCGCGATGCCGTGCGCGCGCTGCTGCGCGATTGGCGGGGCGGGGCGATCATCGCCAGCCATGATCGCGAGTTGCTGGAGGAAATGGATGCGATTGTCGAGTTGAGCGCGCTGGGCGCGCAGCGCTATGGCGGGAATTACAGCGCCTACCGGCAGCGCAAGGATCTGGAACTGGACGCCGCCGCCCGCGATCTGACCCATGCCAAGAAAACCCGCGCGGATACCGCGCGCCGCGCCCGGCAGGCAACAGAGCGCAAGGCGCGCAAGGACAGTGCCGGACGCCGCGCCCGCGCCAAGGGCGGGCAGCCCAGGATCCTGCTCGACGCGGCGAAGGGGCGCGCCGATTCCTCTGGCGGGGCGGGCGCGCGTCTGCGCGAGGATCGTCGCGCCGCCGCCGATGCCGCGCTGGCCGAGGCGCGCGAGAAGGTCGCGATAGTGCAGGGCTTTCGCATGGAGATCGCGCAAACCGGCCTTGCTGCCGGCCAGACGGTCCTGCGCGTGGACGCGCTCAGCGGCGGGTATGATCCCGCCGATCCGGTCATTCGCGACCTGTCACTGCAGATCACGGGGCCGGAACGTGTGGTGATCGCAGGCCCGAATGGCAGCGGCAAGACCACGCTGCTGCGTCTGATCACCGGGCAGATGGCCCCGCTTGGCGGCATGATCGCGTGCGCAATGCCCCATGCCTTGCTGGACCAGCACCTGCGTCTGCTGGAGGCGGGGCAGACGCTTCAGGGCAGTTTCCGGGCGCTGCACCCGGATGCCACGCGGCAGGCGGCCCATGCGGCGCTGGCGCGGTTCGGTTTTCGCGCGGGCGATGCGCTGCGTGACTGCACCACGCTCAGCGGTGGTGAGCGGTTGCGCGCGGGGCTGGCCTGCACGCTTGGTGCGGTGCCCCCGCCCGGCCTGCTGATCCTTGATGAGCCGACCAACCATCTGGATCTTGACGGCATTGCCGCGCTGGAAGCCGCGCTTGCGGGCTATGACGGCGCGGTGCTGGCCGTCAGCCATGACGCGGCATTTCTGGACGCGCTGGCACCCGACCGGGTGGTGCAATTGTCGCCGCGCTAGGCGCTGTCAGGCGCGCTTGCCCATCTGCGCGACGCCCAGCACATCCAGCACTTTCGCTTCGATCTGCGGGGCGTTCAGCCCGGCAGTGGCATACATGTCAGCGGGGCTTGCCTGGTCGATGAACACATCCGGCAGCACCATGGAGCGGAATTTCAGCCCGTGATCGAACACGCCTTCATCCGCCAGCAATTGCGCCACATGGCTGCCGAAACCGCCCACAGCGCCTTCCTCGATGGTGATCAGGGCCTCATGCTCGGTGGCCAGTCGCAGGATCAACTCGCGGTCCAGCGGCTTGGCAAAGCGCGCATCGGCGACCGTCGGGGTGATGCCCTTGGCGCCAAGGGATTCACAGGCACGCATCACTTCGCCCAGTCGCGTACCGAAGGACAGGATCGCGACGCGCTTGCCCTCGCGGATCATGCGGCCGCGCCCGATCTCCAGCACCTCGCCGCGCGCAGGCATGTCGACGCCTTCGCCTTCGCCACGCGGGTAGCGAAAGGCGATCGGGCCGGAGTCATGCGCAACTGCGGTCGCGATCATATGGACCAGCTCGGCCTCATCCGCGGCGGCCATCACGACCATGCCGGGCAGGGTGGCCAGATAGGTCACATCGAAACTGCCCGCATGGGTGGCGCCATCCGCGCCCACCAGCCCCGCGCGGTCGATGGCAAAGCGCACGGGCAGCCCTTGCAGCGCCACATCATGCACAACCTGGTCATAGCCCCGCTGCAAAAAGGTCGAATACATCGCGCAGAAGGGTTTCATCCCGCCTGCCGCCAGCCCCGCACAAAAGGTCACGCCATGCTGCTCGGCGATGGCCACGTCGAACATGCGGTCGGGATGCGCCTTGGCGAACAGGTCCAGCCCCGTGCCATCGGGCATCGCTGCCGTGATTGCGACGATCTTGTCATCGCGATTGGCCTCATCGATCAGGGCATTGGCAAAGACCTTGGTATAGCTGGGCGCGTTCGAGGCGGCCTTTTTCTGCTGGCCGGTCACCAGGTCGAACTTGGCGCGGGCATGGCCCCGGTCGGCCGACCCTTCGGCGGGCGCGTAACCCTTGCCCTTCTTGGTCAGCACATGGATCAGCATCGGCTCATCCGCGCGCGCCTGCAATGTGCGGAACACCCACAAGAGCTGGTCGAGATCATGCCCGTCGATGGGGCCCAGATAGTTGAAGCCCAATTCCTCGAACAATGTGCCGCCGACAGTTGCGTGCTTCAGCAGGTCCTTGGCGCGGCGCGCCCCTTCCTGAATGGGGCCGGGCATAAAGGTCAGCGCGTTCTTGACGGCGTGTTTCAGGTCCTGCGCGGGCTTGTCGGCATACATCCGCGACAAGTAGCTGGACATCGCCCCCGTGGGCGGTGCGATGGACATTTCATTGTCGTTCAGAACGACGAACATCCGCTTGCCCAGATGGCCTGCATTGTTCAGCGCCTCATAGGCCATCCCCGCGCTCAGCGCGCCGTCGCCGATCACCGCGATGGCATCGCCCAGCACCGGATCGGGCGCGCCGCCCAATTCGCGCGCCATGGTAAAGCCCAGTGCTGCGGAAATCGAGGTCGAGCTATGCGCGGCACCGAACGGGTCATAAGGCGACTCGGTGCGTTTGGTAAAGCCCGACAGCCCGCCCTTCTGACGCAGGGTGCGGATACGGTCGCGACGCCCTGTCAGGATCTTGTGCGGATAGCATTGATGCGACACATCCCAGATCAGCCGGTCGC
>REDZ01000079.1 GCA_007695345.1 Paracoccaceae bacterium
CATGACAGTTGCCATCGGGGCAGAACTCTCGCGCTTCGTGCCTGGTCGGGTCTCGACCGAGGTTGATGCGCGCCTATCCTTCGACACAAAGGCATCCGTCGCGCGCGCGCGACAGATCATCTCCGACTACGAGACGCGCGGGATTGGCCATGATCGTATTTTAATCAAGCTTGCAGCAACTTGGGAAGGAATCCGCGCAGCAGAGATCCTTCAGCGTGACGGAATCGACTGCAACCTTACACTGGTCTTCTCGCTGGCCCAAGCCGTTGCCTGCGCCGATGCCGGGGCCTATCTGATCTCGCCCTTCGTAGGCCGCATTACTGATTGGCACAAGATGGCCGAAAGAGTGGACAGCTTCCCGCCCGACAGCGATCCCGGCGTGGCCTCAGTGCGCCGGATCTACGACTATTTCAAGGCAAACGGGATCCACACCATCGTCATGGGTGCATCTTTCCGCTCGGCCGCACAGGTCAGGGCACTGGCGGGCTGTGACAATCTGACTATTTCACCAAAACTGCTCAACGAGCTGGCAAAAGGCACTGGCACCCTACCGCGCGTACTATCTCCTGACTCGGTTCAACCGGTGGACCCAGTTGTGCTGGATGAAGTGGCATTCCGTTGGGAAATGAATTCGGACGCCATGGCAACCGAGATGCTGGCCGAGGGTATACGCAATTTTGATGCAGATCATCAACGAATGATCAAAATTATTTCGTCTTATTTAAGAGCTGATGCGAATTAGAAAATCACTTCTGATGTACTGCACGGTCGAGATTGGCGTGAGTTTTTCGCCAAAGCGTTTGACCCTTCTAAAGGGTCACGAAGTCAGGCGCGCGGCCTCCCAGTGTCTGTCACGTACAAAAACCCATGGGCGTTGTGGAAGTTCTGGGTCTGGTACAGCCGGCGCAGCGCTGCGGTGCAGATCACCTACATCCTGATTAAGGCCGCGCGCGACAATCCAGAGCGGTTGCGTCTGCTTCTGCTGGAGGCGCATGAACCGGTCGCGCTCACGCATTGGGCCTTTGGCCAGCTTGGCAGTCCTACAGGAAAGGCCACATTTATGCGCGGCGCTCAGGCGTTTTCTAGGTTTGGGGGAGTTGCTGGTGAAAACAATCCGCCTACATGTAGCAGCCGATTGACAAACATCCGGTTAGGTCTTCATCAAACGGCAGCTACCCGAAGTGATAGCTACATAGCTCATAATAACAGTACGGTAAAAATGCTTCCAACCTGTTCAGATTAAGAGAGCCACCTTTGAAATTTTGTGGGACGGCACTTCAAATGAAAGGTATATGCGCGCGACATTTGTCGCGCGCATATCTACTCGGTTACTCTGAGAGGGTGAACGGGGCCGAATAGTTGGCCACGTTGTCCGGAGTGATCAGAAGGCAATCAAAAAGCTGCTTTTCCTCATCGACCATCGGTTCGCCGTTCTGAATGTAATAGTCGGCCTGAATAACGGCCTCGCGGGAAAAGACCGCTACCGGCTGAAGTACCGTATAGGCCATCTCGCCTGCACGCACTGCTTCCACCGCGTCGGGCGAGCCGTCGAAACCACCGATAATGGTGCCTTCAAGCCGTCCAGCTTCCTTCAGGGCTGCAATCGCCCCCAGCGCCATTTCATCGTTTCCAGAAATCACGGCGTCGATCTGGTCATGCGCCTGCATGATCGACTGCATCCGGTTGTAACCTTGGGTGCGGTCCCAGTTGGCAACTTCTTCGGCTACTTTCTCAAGGCCCGGATACTGGCTAAGAACTGTGTTGTAGCCATTCGAGCGAGTGGCCGCATTGTTGTCGGACGGATTGCCGAAGAATTCGACATAACGGGCCTCGTCCCCGACAAGTCCTTGCCAAGTGACCGCGCCAAGCGCGGCACCCTGCGCGTTATTCGAGACAAGCTGCGCGATGGCAATACCGGATTCATTGATCTCGGCATTCACCAGAAAGACCGGAATGCCTGCCTCGGTCGCGCGGCGGACAACGCCCACCGACCCGTCTGCATTGGCAGGATCGAGGATGATCGCGGCGGCGCCATTGGTGATGGCCGCGTCGATCAGGTTGGATTCGGTATTAGTATCGCCGCGATGCGCCGAGACATTCGCCGTGTAGCCCAATTCCTCGGCCGTTGCGCGCGCGACCTCGCCTTCGGTGAACCAGTAGGGGTTCGCCGGGTCGTTCACGATGATGCTGATCAGCCCTTCGGCGGAAGCGGCCGCCGCCATCAGCGGCAGTGATGCCGTGGCCGCAAGCAGCGCGCGTCTTGTGATCTTGAACATAGTAATCTCTCCCTTGGTTGGTTGTGCCGGAACCCGGCGGTGTCCGCGTCAGGCATATCTCGCCTGGTCCTCCGCGAATGGTGAAGGGGACGGGTCAGGTCTTGCCGCCCTTGCCCCCGTATTGGATGGAATTGAGCATCACGGCGAGCACGATGACCGCGCCGGTGAAGACGGTCTGCCAATAGGACGACACGCCGATGATCACGAGGCCCGCGCCCAGGTAGACTATGACGAACGCCCCCAACAAGGTGCCCTGCACGGTGCCGCGGCCGCCCATTAGCGACGCGCCGCCCACCACGACAGCGGCGATGGCTGTCAGCTCGTAGGTGGTGCCTGCCGTGGGCCCGGCCGAGGTCAGCTGTGAGCTTAGCACCAGCCCCGCGATGGCTGCGCACATACCCGACAGGACATAGACCCAGACCTGTACAGACTTGACCGGCACACCCGAAAGCTCCGCCGCCCGTGCATTGCCGCCGGTGGAATACAGCCACCGGCCGAACGGCGCGCGGGTTAGCAGCAGATGCACCGCGATGGCGGTCGCAGCCAACACGAAAATGCTGATCGGCACACCTCCGATTCTGTAAAATCCCAGCCATTCGAAGCCAGTATTGCCGAATTCTGGCCGACCCCGCAGATTGTTGAAGGTGAGACCATTTGTCATTAGAAGCGCGACGCCACGAGCGACATACAGCGTACCCAACGTCGCAACAAAGGCGGGCACCTTCAGATAGGCTACCAACACCCCGTTCACCACGCCCACCAGCGCCCCCATGCCCAGAGTGCAAATCACCACTGCCCAGACCGGCATGTACAAGATCACGCCAAGCCCTTGCAATTCGACCCCCTGCAGTAGGAAACCTGCGAACACGCCGCAAAGTGCAAGTGTGGACCCCACCGAAAGGTCGATCCCCCCCGACAGGATCACGAGCAGCATGCCGATGGCCAGCAGGCCGAAGATGGCGACCTGTGACGTCATCGTGAGGAAATTCGAGACCGAAAGGTAGCGGTCAGATAGAAATGCGAAGGTCACGATGATCGCGATCAACGCAAAGAAGGCGCGGCCTTCCATAAGGATCTGGATGATATTCATATCCTTGCCAAAGGTCGAAGCGACAAGCCCGCCCGAACCCTCCTTCTTGTTCGTCACAACATCGGTCATTTCAGCAATCTCCGGTTCAATTCTTGGCGGTTGTGGGCTTGGCGGTGGCGGGTTTGTCCATCTCGACAATTTCCCGGGCGGTATGTTCGTCTATGATCAAGCCACTCAACAAGCCGCTTTCCAGAACCGCCTTGATGGCATGGGTCTTGATTCGGCCACCCGCGACCGCAACGATGCGGCGGCCCTTCAGACGGTCGAGGGGTTGCGTCAAGATGCGGTCAGTGACCTCGCGCCCCACGGGCTGACCGCGTTTGTTGAAGAAATGGCCAAGCATTTCGCCGACGCCGCCAGCCGCGGCAATGCTGGCCATCTCCGCGTGCTCGATCATGCCGGTGGTCACAAGCTCGGCCTCGGCCTCAGTGGTGCCAATACCGACGATCATCAGATCGGCCTGATCGGCCAGTTTGGCGGCCTGTTGCGCGGCTTTCTGGCCCAGCAGAACATCGCGGTCAGCGGTCGAATTTGCGATGAAGGGCACTGGCATGGATGCCGCCTCGCCCCCGGTCTTTTCAGCCAGACGGGAGGCGACTGCATGGGGGTTCAGGTCCGCACCAGCGGTCTGCGCCCCCATCAGGGAGACGACTTTCAGATCCGGCACCGACAGCGGGCCAAGATTTTCGACGCAGGACAGCAACGTCCTGCCGTGGCCCACACCGATTATCCTGGTTTCCTCGGCGGCGATCTCGTTTGATAGAAACCCGGCGCCGGCGGTACCCAGCGGCCGCAGCGCAAGATCTTCCTGATGCAGGTCGCTGACGACCTCGCAATGATCCAGCCCGAAGCTCGCCGTCAGGCTTTGTTTCAGATCCACCTCGCCCGAGGCCGCCATGATCTGTTCCTTTGTCGCATCAGGCCCGAAACTGGCCGTGATCCTGCCTTTGTGCATGACGATGATGCGGTGCGCGATGGACAGGCACTCGCTGACCTCTGACGTGGAATAGACCACCGCCAGCCCCTTACGCGCCCCCTCTGACAACAGGCGGAACACCTCGGCCTTGGCACCTATATCGATGCCGCGCGACGGCTCGTCCAGCAGGATGACCGACGGCTTAGTGGCCAGCATCTTGCCGATCACGACCTTCTGTTGATTGCCCCCCGACAGCGAACCAATGGCCGCCTCGCCGCCATCAGTTTTGATTGTTACCTCCCGGATCGCCCGGTCGATGATCTCCTGTTCGGCGCCCCGCGATGTCAACCCCCTCTTGGTGAAGGCCCCAATCGACGCGAGCGAGACATTCTGGCCAACGCTCATCGTCTGCACCAGACCGTCACGCTGACGGTCTTCGGGCGTCAGGACAAGACCGGCCCGGATACGCTGCGCGATGGTCATTCTAGCGATATCGCGGCCGTGCAGGAATATCTGTCCACCCGAAGCCGGCAGTCGCCCCGCCACACATTCCATGAATTCGGTGCGACCGGCACCCATCAGTCCGTAGATGCACACGATCTCGCCCTGCCGAACATCCAGCGACAGGCGATCCACGACCGAATTGCCCACGCCGCCGGTGGCAGAGATGCTGAGGCTGGTGACTGACAGCGCCACTTCGCCGAAATCATAGCCTGTCGGCGGCGCACCGAGGTCGAAATTCTCGCCCACCATGTTGCGGACGATCCATTCCAGGTCGATCTCGGCGCGCGGCGCATAGGCCGTCATCACTCCGTCGCGCAGCACCACGGCATGATCGGTGATGGTCAACGCCTCTTCCAGATGATGCGAGATGTAAACGATGGAGACACCGCGCGCCTTCAGGTCGTGGATTACCTTGAACAACACTTCAACTTCCGAAGCAGACAGCGCCGAGGTTGGCTCATCCATGATCAGAATGCGGGAATTCACCGACAGCGCTCGGGCGATCTCAACAATTTGCTGCTGGCCCAGGCGCAGGTCCTCGACCGGTGTCAGGGGGTCGATATCTTCCTCCAACTCCTCCATCAGGGCTCGGCACTGGCGTTCTTCCTCAGCAAAATTCACACCGCGTGGCCCCATGATTTCACGGCCCATGAAAATGTTATCGCGCACATTCATATTCGGAGCGAGCGAGAGTTCCTGATGGATAATCGAAATCCCGAGTTCGCGGGCCTCGACGGTGGATTTGATCTCGACCGATTTGCCATCGAGGATCAACTCCCCCGTGGTCGGCAGTTGGACGCCTGACAAGATCTTCATCAAGGTCGACTTGCCGGCGCCGTTCTCACCAAAAAGAGTAGTGACCTGTCCGCGATGAACGTCGAAGTTCACGCCTTTCAGCGCATGCACCGCACCGAAGCTTTTCGTGACGTCGCGCGCTGCTAGCACCACCTCAACCTTATCAGGCACCAACACGGGCGTTTCGTCGTGGATCGGGGTTTTCATCACTGCACCTCGAAGGCCACGGGCGTGACCAGCCAGTTCTGCGGGTTGATCATGGTGAACACCCCCGTGACGCTGACGGTCTGACCGGCCAGCGCATCACGATCAAGATCGGACAGGACCTCGGCTGCCATGGCGCGGTTGATCCCGGCCCCGACATTCTGGAATTCGATCTGGTTGGTAAAATCGCCAAATACGATATCCCCGGTGATATCGCGCAATTCCGTGCCATTGATGGCAGGACCGGTCTGGACGCGAATGCCGACGCCGTCCGGCAAACTATCAACACTCACTTCGAAGATACCAGAACTGCCCTCTCCGGCAGTGCCAGTAAATCTAACCGGGATCACCGGAAAGGCCCCGGCCATGGTTCCGTAGGCGGCAATCGCGGCATTCCTGTCCGCAGCGAGCTCATCAGCCAGTTGCACTGCGTCGGGCGCAGTTTCCGACACAAAATCACGAATGCGCGGGAATTCCTGGACGCCGAAGGCATCGGGATTGAAGGCCTGCTGACGCAGATCCCCCTCGCCGCCGATGGGCACCACAGTCGTCTCGAAAGCCATAGCGGCCAGCACGCCGGTAGCCACTAGCGCCACAATCACTCTGCGCCGCGTTGTTTTGGTTGCGTTGGCAGATACACTACTGGTTGTCGCCATTGCTGACATGCCTCCCCCTTGATGTCGGACCCGTACATGCGGGTTGACACGGTCCTGCGCCTGGATTGTCCAGCGCTAAAAGCGTTGGAAAGAGCAGACCAATAATAGCGGCTCCCCCCCCCTCGCCGCTGCCCTGGAACCTCCTCGATTCCCTGTTCGGGTGTGCGGCCCAGCCACACGAGTGGGTGTGACCGATTGCCTCAACCTAACTGAATTATTTTTCTTTGTCTGCAAAAAAATACACAACAAGATATTTTTTTGTGCTAAGCATAACTAACAGTTGCCATGCAAGAGGGATGGCGAAGGTACGCAAGGTGCTGCGAATTTACACGCCATCACCGGGGAGGGCCGATGCGACCAGAAAGGCATAAAGGGGCAAGACATGACTGATTCGTCTGACCTGATCATTGGCGTGGATGCCGGGACGTCTGTCATCAAGGCGGTGGCTTTCGACCTCTCGGGGCACCAGCTGGCCAGTTCGTCCGTGCGCAATAGCTATGCGACGGGGGCTGACGGATCGGCGACGCAGTCACTCCCCCGCACTTGGGCCGATTGTGTCGCAGCCCTGCGCGGTCTGGCTGACAAGGTTGAGGGCCTTGCCGGGCGCACCGCCGCCATGGCCCTGACAGGACAAGGCGATGGGACATGGCTGGTCGGCCAGAACAATGCCCCGGTTGGTGACGCATGGCTTTGGCTGGATGCGCGCGCAGCACCGACTGTGCGCGAGCTGGCCTCTGGTGACTTGGAGCGCGCACGGTTCGAGTCCACCGGGACCGGGCTGAACACCTGCCAACAGGGCAGCCAGATGGCGCACATGGCCGCCACCTGCCCCGAATTGCTGGACAATGCCGAAGTCGCATTGCACTGTAAGGATTGGCTGTTCCTGAATTTGACCGGCATCCGCGCCACTGATCCATCAGAGGCCAGCTTTACCTTCGGCGATTTTCGAGACAGGCGCTACAGCGCTACCGTGATCGCGGCGCTGCGTCTGGAAGGCCGCAGGCATCTGTTGCCCGAGATCATCGACGGATCGCAGGAGACGCGCCCCCTGACGGCCGAGGCCGCCGCGCAAACCGGCCTGCTTGCGGGTACGCCTGTATCGCTGGGCTATGTCGATATGGTCATGACGGCGCTTGGCGCAGGGGTGCATACCGGCGACGCCGGCGCGGCCTGTTCCACGATAGGATCGACCGGCGTGCATATGCGTGCGGTCAGATCCGACGCGGTGCATCTGAATGCCCATGGCACAGGCTATGTCATCTGCCTGCCGGTTCCGGGGCTCGTAACGCAGGTTCAGACAAATATGGCTGCCACGCTGAATATCGACTGGGCGCTAGCGCTGGCCGAAGACCTGATGGCCGAGGTGACGCAGGCCCCATCGCATGCCCAGATGGTCGCGAAGATCGACAGCTGGATGGCCCGCTCGCGTCCCGGCGCGCTGGTCTATCACCCCTATATCTCGGAGGCAGGTGAACGCGGCCCCTTCGTCAATGCCGATGCGCGCGCCAGTCTTGTGGGCCTTAGCGCCACGCATCGGTTTCCGGACGTCATCCGCGCAGTGATCGAAGGTCTGGGGATGGCGACACGCGATTGCTACGCCGCCATGGGCGAGATGCCGCACGAATTGCGGCTGACCGGCGGTGCGGCGCGCTCGGGTGCGCTGCGAGGCGTACTTGCTGCCGCGCTGGATACGCCGGTGCGGGTCTCTGCGCGCGAGGAAGCGGGCGCTGCGGGCTGCGCCATGATGGCAGCGGTTGCCATCGGGGCCTATGACACGATGGATGCATGCATCGCCCGATGGACAACCCCGCTTCTGGGCAAACCGGAAGCGCCGGACCCGGGCCTAGTGCCCATTTATGACAGACTTTTCACAAATTATCGACACGCGCGCGATGGTCTAGTTCCCGTCTGGGACGGGCTGGCCGCGGCGCGCGCGACGCAAGGAGCCTGAACTATGACAGATATTCAAAACGTAGACATCTTCGTGATCGGGGGCGGGATCAATGGCGCGGGTATCGCGCGCGACGCAGCTGGTCGTGGGCTGAGCGTCGTGCTGTGCGAGAAGGACGATCTGGCCGAAGGGACTTCATCACGGTCAGGAAAGCTGGTGCATGGCGGCTTGCGCTATCTGGAATATTACGAGTTCCGCCTGGTCCGCGAGGCGTTGATCGAACGAGAAGTCCTGATGCGCAACGCCCCGCATATCATTTGGCCGATGCGCTTTGTCTTACCGCATTCGCCCCAGGACCGCCCCGCGTGGCTGGTGCGTTTAGGGTTGTTTCTTTATGATAATCTAGGAGGACGCAAGCAGCTGCCGGGAACGCGGACACTGGATCTTCATCGTGACCCTGAAGGCGCCGCGATCAAGGACAAGTATCACAAAGGGTTTGAATATTCGGATTGCTGGGTCGATGATGCGCGTCTGGTCATCCTGAATGCGGTCGATGCGGCTGAGCGCGGCGCGCTGGTGCTTACCCGGTCGCCCTGCGTCTCGGCTCGGCGCGACGGACAGGTCTGGCGCGTCACAACGCGGAACTCGGTGACCGGCGAGACAAAGGAATTTATCGCCAAGTTACTGGTAAATGCGGCCGGGCCTTGGGTGAGCGATGTGGTCAACCGGGTGGCCGGATCAAACAGCACGCGCAACGTGCGACTGGTCAAGGGCAGCCACATTATCGTACCGAAGTTCTGGAAGGGCGAGAACGCGTATCTTGTGCAGAACCATGACAAGCGGGTCATTTTCATCAACCCGTACGAGCGCGACAAGGCACTGATCGGCACGACCGACATCGCCTATGACGGCCTTGCCGAGGACGTGCGCGCTGAAGACTCAGAAGTACAATATCTGATCGATGCAGTGAACCGGTATTTCAAGGAACAGCTGACATGCGACGACGTGCTGACAACCTATTCGGGCGTCCGCCCCCTTTTCGATGACGGACAGGGTAATCCGTCGGCAGTGACACGTGATTATGTCTTCGATATCGAGGAAAAGGGCGGTGCGCCGATGCTAAATATTTTTGGCGGCAAGATCACCACGTTCCGCGAACTTGCCGAACGTGGATTGCACAAGATCCGCAAGTTTTTCCCCGAGATGGGCGGCGATTGGACCGAGAATGCGCCCTTGCCCGGCGGAGACATGGACCATGCTGATTACGAGGCTTTCCGCAACCGGATGAAACAGGATTACCCGTGGATGCCGCGCGAATTGCGGCGGCATTATGGGCGGCTCTACGGCACCCGGGTTGACCGGATCGCCGCGGGGGCGACCTCGCTCGACGGTTTGGGCCGGCATTTCGGGGGCAATCTCTACGAGGCGGAGGTATCTTATCTGATGAACCATGAATGGGCACAGACCGCCGAGGATATTTTGTGGCGTCGCACCAAGCATCGTCTGCACCTGACCGATGACGAGCAGGCCGCGTTTGCCGAGTGGTTCGAAGACCAGCGGAAGGCCGCCTGATGGCACTGACGCTCTCGCTCAATACCAATCCGCTGGTCAACCGGTTTGCCGAGCCGGACGACCTGATCGATGCGATTGCCCGCGACATCAAGATACGTGACGTCCAGCTGACCCATGAATTCATCAATCCCAGTTGGCCCGCCTCTGTAATCCGGCGCCTGACCCGCGAAATGGGTGCTGCCCTAAAGCGCACCGGGGTGCGTGTCACTTCGGGCATGACTGGTCCCTATGGGAGGCTCAATCATTTTGGGCACCCTGACCGTGACGTCCGGCGCTATTACGTCGACTGGTTCAAGAGTTTCGCCGATATCACCGCCGAGCTGGGCGGCACGTCGGTCGGAACGCAATTCGCGATCTTTACATTCAAGGATTATGACGACCCGCAGCGGCGCGAAGACTTGCTGCAAATCGCCATAGACTGCTGGGCGGAGGTGGCTGAACATGCCAAAGCGGCGGGCCTTGCCTATGTCTTTTGGGAGCCCATGAGCGTGGGTCGCGAATTCGGCGAAACCATCGCAGAGTGCATGAAGCTTCAGAAGCGGCTGACGGCAACCGACATGGCCGTTCCGATGTGGATGATGGCCGATATCGATCACGGCGACGTGACCTCTCCCAATCCTGACGATATCGACCCCTATGCCTGGGCGCGCGCGGTGCCGAAGGTCAGCCCAATCATCCATATCAAGCAATCGATGCTGGACAAGTCAGGGCATCGCCCCTTCACGGCAGAGTTCAACGCAAAGGGTGCGATACAGCCAGACCCATTACTGAGGGCGTTCGCGGAGGGCGGCGCAGTAAACAACGAAATCTGCCTAGAACTTTCGTTCAAGGAACGTGAGCCAAATGACCGGTTGGTGATTCCGCAGATCGCCGAAAGCGTGGCCTTCTGGGCCCCGCATATCGATAGTGGAGTGCGTGATCTGAATGTCTGAACTTAACTTTAGGCTACACACTTGCCTTTTGCGACAATCCCCGTCATTGGGTGGCGGTTCTCAGGGCGGGGTGAAATTCCCCACCGGCGGTGATAGCCCGCGAGCGCCTCTCGGTACCTTCCGAAAGGGTCTAGCAGACACCGGTGAAATTCCGGGGCCGACGGTTAAAGTCCGGATGGAAGAGAACCAGCCGCTGGCCCGTTGGGCCAGTACGGCTGGAATCGCCTTGGGACCACTTTTGAAATGCAAAGGATGGTTCCATGACTGAAAAAATGAACATCGCCTTCATCAAGGCCCGCTGGCACGCCGAAATCGTCGATCAGGCACTGGTTGGTTTTGAAAAACGCCTTGCCGGATCCGGCATGACGGCACAGATCGCCATCTTCGATATGCCCGGTGCGTTTGAGATGCCGCTGCTGGCGCAGAAGCTGGGCCGGAGCGGTAAATTCGATGCCATCGTCTGTGCCGCGCTGGTCGTGGATGGTGGGATCTACCGGCATGAATTTGTCGCGCAAGCGGTAGTCGACGGCTTGATGCGCGCACAGTTGGACACTGGTGTGCCGACATTCTCGGTCTCCCTGACGCCACATCACTTTCAGCCAACGCCTGAGCATGTCGGCTTCTTCCGCAACCACTTTGTCAAGAAGGGCGAAGAAGCTGCGGACGCGGTGTTAATGGTCGCAGCATTGGAGGCCTGATATGAGCCTACACCGCTACAGTTTTTCGAGCGCCACCAATCTTCGTTTCGGACGCGACAAAGCGAAACGCAAAGCTTCAATCCGCGAATGTCTGGCTTGTGCTTTGTCGACAAGCCCGGACCCAGCTTCGGCAGCGTTGGACGCACAAGACTTTAGCGAAGCATACCCAAAAGAAGCGGCCGTGATGGCCGCCAATTCATCGTTGGTGAAACACAGGCCGGTTTTGCTAGAGCAAGCGGCTCTGCCGGATATAATGAAAATGGCGCGCTAGGTGCTGAATAGCTGGGAGTGTGTCATGGCAAAGGGTCGCAGCTGGGGCGAGGCAGAGCATTCCCTGTCAATCCGTGCTGCATGGTTGCATTATGTGGGTGGTTTGCGACAGGCCAAAGTAGCCAAACTGCTGGGGGTGCCATCGGTCAAAGCGCACCGGCTTATCGCATGGTCTGTCGCCAAAGGGGAGACGGGCGATAACGAAATCTGCCTGGATTTGTCCCTCAAGGAATGCGAACCAGATAATCGGCAGGTGGTCGAGCAGATCGCAGAAAGCGTGGTATTCTGGGCATCCCATATCAACAGTGGCGTGCGGGACTTGGCCAGATGATAAGCCTGCGCCACGATAGGGCCGGACGGGCCTTGGCCCATGGGGCATATTGGAAAGGGCGCGGGCAATGAAGAATTGGAGTGCAAGCGAGATCGAGCATTCGCTCGCGATCCGGGCAGCTTGGTTGCATTATGTCGGCGGATTGCGTCAGGCGGAAGTGGCCAAACGTCTGGGCGTCCCTTCGGTCAAGGCGCATCGGTTGATCCAGAAGGCAGTTGCCGAAGGCGCGGTCAAGGTCAGCATCGAAGGCGAGATGGTCGAATGTATCGAATTGGAAGCCGCATTGTGCCAGCGCTACGGTTTGCAAGCCTGCGAAGTTGCGCCGCACCTGGAAGAGGACGGGTTGCCCTTGCGAGCCTTGGGGGCGGCAGGCGCATCATGGCTACGCCGCTGTCTGGAACAGGGCGAGGCGCAGACTATTGGCATCAGTCACGGGCGCACCCTGACGGCCGCAGTGCGCGCGATGGCGCACATGGGCTGTCCTGATCAGCGTTTCGTGTCGCTTCTGGGCGGTTTGACGCGCAATTTTGCGGCCAATCCGCATGATGTAATGCATCTGCTGGCCGAAAAGACCGGGGCGCAAGCCTATGTCATGCCCGTGCCCTTTTTCGCCAATTCGGTCGAGGACCGCGCGGTGCTTCTGGCGCAACGCGGCATCGCAGAGGTATTGCAGATGGCCGAGACCGCAGCCGTCAAGCTGGTGGGTATCGGCACAGTGTCTTTTGAAGCGCAACTGGTCGTCTCTGGCTTGATACACCCTGCCGAGATCGAAGCAATTTCGGCGGAAGGGGGGCTAGGCGAAATGCTGGGCCATTTCTTCGATGAGGGCGGCGAGATCATCGACACGCCCCTGACCAAACGAACGATTGCGGCGTCTCTTGGGTCGAAGCGACGCCATGGAGAGCGTATCGTGGCGCTTGCGGGCGGCCCGCACAAGTCGGCGGCCATTCGTGCAGTGCTGAACAGTGGCAGGCTACATGGCCTGATCACGGATGAGCGCACCGCACGTACGTTATTGGCCTAGTAAAATTTCGCCATATCAGAGAGTGATCGCTCACGGATTTTTGCGGCCTGCCCGGCAGTTCCGAATGCTTCGAACTTGACGATACATTGCGCCGTCATTGCGTCCATCGCGGGCTTGAGATATTTGCGCGGGTCGAATTCGGCAGGGCTCTCGGTGAACACCTTGCGAATGGCCGAAGTGGCCGCCAACCGCAGATCGGTGTCAATATTGACCTTGCGCACACCATGGCTGATGCCGCGCTTAATTTCTTGCAGCGGCACGCCCCATGTGGGTTTGATGTCACCACCATATTCATTGATCAGCAGGCGTAGTTCTTCGGGCACCGAAGACGAACCATGCATCACAAGATGCGTGTTCGGTAGCCGCTTGTGGATTGCCTCAATCACGTCCATGGCGAGCACATCACCATCGGGCTGGCGGGTGAACTTGTAGGCACCGTGGCTTGTGCCCATCGCAACCGCAAGCGCATCGACACCAGTTTCCGCCACAAACCGCTCAGCTTCTTCGGGGTTAGTCAAAAGCTGGTCGTGGCGCAGCTTTTCGGTCGCGCCGTGTCCGTCTTCCTGATCGCCCATGCCTGTTTCCAGCGACCCTAAGACGCCCAACTCGCCTTCGACCGAGACCCCAGCCGCATGGGCCATCTGCACAACGGCGCGGGTTACGCAGACGTTATAGGAATAGTCGGCCGGGGTGCTGCCATCTTGCTTAAGTGATCCATCCATCATCACGGAGGTGAATCCATGTTGAATTGCCGTCACGCAAGTGGCCAGGTTGTTGCCGTGGTCAAGATGCATGCAGACCGGAATATGGGGATAGATTTCCACCAGCGCATCTATCAGTTTCGCCAGGACTACATCATTGGCATAGGCGCGCGCACCGCGGCTGGCCTGCAGGATCACCGGCGCACCCGTGGCATCGGCCGCGGCCATGATCGCAAGGCCCTGTTCCATGTTGGACATATTGAAGGCAGGAACCGCATAATCATTTTCCGCGGCATGGTCGAGAAGTTGGCGAAGGGTGATACGGGCCATGTCAGACCTCCTGAAGCTTGGATTTTGCAAGATAGTCGCCAAGCGTGGCGACCTCGGTGCGGCTACCGAAAACTAGTGGCACGCGGTCATGGGGGTGGGTCGGGATCAGATCCAGAATGGCGCGCTGTCCGTTGGTCGCAGCGCCCCCGGCCTGTTCCATTAGATAGGCAATCGGAAATGCCTCGTAGGCAAGGCGCAAAAAACCGTCCTGATAACCTGATCGCGTGTCAGCAGGATACATAAACAAGCCGCCGCGCCGCAAAATGCGGTGCAGATCGCCCACAGCGGCCGCGATCCAGCGCATGTTGAAATCGCGCCCGCGCGGGCCGTCAGACCCGTCCAGAATATCAAGAACATAGGATTGTAGCCCGGGCGCCCAGAGTTTGCGGTTCGAGGCATTGAAGGCGATGGTCGATGTCTCTGCGCGCAGGCGGACATCCGTGGTGTCGACGTGAAACGTTGCCGTGACCGGGTCCAGCGTGCCGATAGAGACACCTTCCCCTAAGCTGAAGCCAAAATCGACCGAATGCCCGAAGGACACGTAGGCGGCTGCGACCATGTCGCGCCCAGACCGCAGGAAGCTGTCGCCTGCGGGGAAAATCGCGAAGAGTGCGCCCAGCGGCGCACCTATCCCGATGCTGCCAGACCCGTCGATCGGGTCCATGGCCACGTCAAACAGGCCCGCAGGATCGAGCTCGATCACCTCCTCGGCCTCTTCCGACAGAATCCTTGCCACTGAAAACCCGCGCAAAAGCGCGACGAAATGATCATGCGCCGCCATGTCGAGCGCCTTCTGCTTGTCACCAGAGTCATTTGTGCCGACAACGGCAGTCGGATCACCGGTCAAATGGCCCTGCGCGAGACGTCCTGCTAACGGAATGCTTCCATCAGCAAGCGCAACCAGAAGTGCGGCGAGCGCCTTGCGCGTTTCATCCTCTCCAGCCAATTGGGCAAGATGCTGCGCCAGCGTCGGTGCGGAAATATCCGTGTCCCGCGGCAGGGTCAACGGTACCGTCATTGACCCGGCCCATTTCCCAAGAGCGCCTCGGCGCGCGCGATGATCGCGTCGCGGGTGATGCCGAAGCGTTGATAAAGGACATCAGCCGGGCCTGAGGCACCAAAGCCGTCAAGCCCGATCACGTCGTCCTCGCTGGCGACATAGCGCGTCCAGCCGAATTTGCCCGCAGCCTCTACCGCGATACGCGGGGCGCTACCCAGCACGCTGTCACGGTATTCTTGAGGTTGCGCGCTGAACAACTCCCAGCTTGGCATCGACACCACGGCGACACTCAGGTCGCGGTCGGCCAGTGCCTCGGCAGCTTCAAGCGCGAGGCTAACCTCGGTGCCTGTGGCCAGCAAGGTCAAATCGCGCCCTTCGCCAAACTGCCGGATTACATAAGCGCCTCTGGCGGAGAGGTTTTCCCCGGTCTGCTCCAACCGTAATTGTGGCACGCCCTGACGGCTGAGTGCCAGAAGCGACGGGGTTTCGCGCGTACGGATCGCGATGTCCCAGCATTCGAGGGTTTCCACTGCATCGGCGGGGCGGAAAACATACAGGTTCGGGATTGCACGGAGAGAGGCCAAATGTTCGACGGGTTGATGGGTCGGTCCGTCCTCTCCCAATCCGATGCTGTCATGTGTCATCACATAAATCGTGCCCACACCCATAAGCGCAGAAAGCCGGATCGCGTTGCGCGCATAGTCGGAGAATACGAGGAAAGTGCCGCCATAGGGGATCAGCCCGCCATGTGTGTTCATGCCATTCATTGCGGCGGCCATGCCGAATTCGCGCACTCCGTAGCCAATATAGCGGCCCGGCGCATCGGCAGAGAACTGGCTGTTCACAGCGGAAACACGTGTCAGGTTGGACCCGGTCAGATCAGCAGATCCGCCGATCAGCTCAGGCAACGCCGGGGCCAGCGCCTCAAGCGCCATTTGGCTGGCCTTACGGGTGGCGACCTTTTGTGGCGTGTTGAATAAGGCTGTGCGGGCTGACGCCACCGCGGCCTCGTAAGCGTCAGGAAGTTCCCGGCGAGCACGACGCAGGAACTCCCCGGCATGGGCAGATGCTGCAAGCCGCGCCTCCCACGCCAAACGCTCGCTTTCGCCGCGCCCCCCGATCTCATGCCAGTCCAGCGCAAGCTCGGCCGGTATCTTGAACGGCTCCGCATCCCAGCCAAGCGCGGCCTTCGCAGCAGCCGCTTCTTCCGCCCCGAGCGGCGCGCCATGCACTGAGGCGGTTCCCGCCTTGTTTGGTGCGCCAAAACCGATCACAGTTCTCATTGCAATCAAGGTAGGCTTCGCGGTCTCAGCTTTAGCCTGCGCAATGGCCTGCGACACGGCCGTTATATCGTGACCATCGCAGCGCAAGACATGCCAGCCACATGCCGCCAGCCGCGCCGGGACATCCTCGGAGAAGGAAATCGATGTCGGCCCGTCGATCGTGATCTGGTTGTCGTCATAGAGCACGATCAGCTTGCCAAGCCCTAGATGTCCGGCCAACGAGATCGCCTCCTGCCCTATCCCTTCCTGAAGGCACCCATCCCCTAGAAAGACATAGGTGTTGTGGTCGACCAGATCCGCGCCGAATTCGCCCGCGAGCCCGCGTTCCGCCATTGCCATGCCCACGGCACTGGCAAGGCCCTGCCCAAGCGGGCCCGTGGTGGTCTCGATCCCCTTGGCATGCCCGTATTCTGGGTGTCCGGCAGTGCGCGACCCCAGCTGGCGGAAGTTACGGATCTCCTCGATGGTCATATCCGCGTAGCCCGTCAGATGCAGCAGCGCATAGAGCATCATCGAGGCATGACCGTTCGACAGCACCACCCGGTCGCGGTCCGGCCAGTCCGGGGCGGAGGCGTCGAATTTCAAATGATCGCGAAAGAGCGCCGTGGCCGCGTCAGCCATGCCCATCGGTGCGCCCGGGTGACCAGATTGCGCGGCCTCGACCGCATCTATTGACAACGCACGAATGCAGTTCGCCAGCGCGAAGCCTCTAGGGTCTCTTGCAGCTTTAGCGGCTATGTCCTGATAAAGCGAATCTTCGAGCATATGGTCCTCCTGTTTCGCTGCGTGGTACCTCAATCCTGATATTATCACAACAAAAAATATCAAAATAACATTATTGACGTTCTATATGTGATATGTGATGTTACGACTAGGAGGACACAACGTGAAGCGTGACGATAGACAACAGGCAATCGTGGATGCGCTGGTAGCCGAGGGCGAGGTCGAGGTTGACGCGCTTTCAGAACGTTTTGCCGTGTCCCGGATGACAATTCACCGCGATCTCGACGACCTCGAATCCGCCGGGCTGTTGCGCAAAATCAGGGGTGGTGCAACGATCCGCTCAAGCACTCAGTTCGAAAGCGATTTTCGGTTTCGCGAGCGCCAGGATAGCGCTGCAAAGAAAGCTATGGCACAGGCTGCACTTCATTTGATCGAACCGGGCATGAGCGTGATGATCAATGACGGCTCAATGGCCGCGACTTTGGGACAGGAGCTGGTTACAAAGCGCCCGCTAACAGTGATTACAAACAACGCGGCAGTGATTGACGCGCTGCGCGGCGAGGCTGGGATAACGCTTATTGCGCTTGGTGGGGTATATTCGGCCAAATTCAACGCATACCTAGGCAAGGTCACTGAGGACGCGCTGGCGCAATTGCGCGCGGACATCTCCTACATCTCGTCGCCGGCCGTATCCGGGCTCGAAGTGTTCCACATGGACGATGACGTCATCCGGACAAAGCGGGCCATGATTGATCAGGGCGCGCTGCGAGTTCTCCTTGTCAACCATACCCGGTTTGGCCGGGCTGCCCTGCATCGCCTTGGGCATTTATCCGAGTTTGATCACATCATCACTGACACTTACCCAGTCCCCGAGAACGTGAGTTTATTCCACGAGGCAGGGCTGACCCTGACCATAGCCGACACACAAGAGGCAGACGCATGACCCAGCCAAGATACTGGATCGGAACCAGTTGGAAAATGAACAAAACACTTGCAGAGGCCGAGAGCTTTGCGACCGCTTTGTCCGCGGCTGATGGAATGCGTGATCCGCGTATCCAGCGTTTCGTGATCCCGCCATTTACGGCTGTGCGCGAGGCGAAACAGATTCTTGCCGACAGTTCTGTCAAGGTAGGCGCGCAGAACATGCATTGGGCCGATCAGGGCGCGTGGACCGGCGAAGTGTCGCCCGTCATGCTGAAGGACTGCAATCTTGATCTCGTGGAGCTTGGCCATTCAGAACGCCGTGAACATTTCGGCGAAACCGACGAAACCGTGGGCCTGAAGACCGAAGCGGCGGTGCGTCACGGGCTGATCCCGCTGGTCTGCATCGGCGAAACTTTGGCGGAGCGCGAAGCTGGCCGCGCCCAAGAAGTTCTGGCCATGCAGGTGCGCGGTGCTCTTGGCAAACTGGACTCCAACCAGAAAAACGCAGATATCCTCTTGGCTTATGAGCCGGTCTGGGCCATCGGGGAAAACGGCATGCCGGCGACTTCAGACTACGCAGACGCACGTCAGGCAGAAATTATCGCTGTCGCGCGGGAGGTGCTGGGCCGCCCGGTGCCCTGTCTTTACGGCGGCTCGGTCAACCCGGGCAACTGCCAAGAACTTATCACTTGCCCGCATATAGACGGGCTGTTCATCGGCCGCGCGGCCTGGGATGTCGAAGGTTACTTGGACATTCTGGCCAAATGCGCCGCATCCCTCTGAAATCGAAAGGAAACGACATGAAAATAGCAATCGCAGGCGATAGCGCTGGCGCGCCGCTGGCAAATGCCGTCGCGGAGCACCTGAAGGACAAGCACGAGGTGTCCGACATCTCGTACAACCCCGAGGCACCAGAAAAATTCTACGCCCATATGGCCGACCGAGTATGTTCGGCCGTTCTGGCGGGCGAGTATGACCGCGCGATCCTCTTCTGTGGTACTGGTATCGGCGTGGCGCTCTCGGCCAACAAGGTGCCAGGTATCCGCGCAGCGCAATGCCACGACACCTATTCGGCAGGCAAGGCCGCCACATCGAACAATGCCCACGTCATCACCATGGGCGCGCGCGTAATCGGGCCGGAGCTTGCCAAGGACATCGCAGATGCCTTCCTGTCCGCGTCCTTCGACCCCGATGGCCGGTCTGCAGGAAATGTGCGCGCCATCGACGAGGTTGACGCCAAGTACAACAAGGCGTGACAGCCCGAAGCGTCTGCCAATCGCAACCGCTCGAAGAGATCCCACGCCCCGCCGGTTACATGACGGCCATGACACCGAAAGGCATGAAGACCCGACAATGGACAGACTCCTTGCAATCGACAGCGGCCTGACCGTCACCAAGGCTGTGATCTTCGACCTTGACGGCAACCAGATAGCGGTCTGTCGTCGGAACGTACCGCAATGCAAGCCCGCTCCGCGCAGGGTAGAACGGAACATGGCAGAGCTCTGGCGACAGACCGCGTCAGCAATCCGGGATGTGCTGGAAACAAGCGGCACAGATGCACAGCGGATCGTTGCCGTCGCGGCGACCGCCCATGGCGATGGACTTTATCTGTTAGATCAAGACGGAGCTCCGCTGGGGCCGGGCATCCTGTCCCTCGACAGCCGGTCGAGCGCTGTTGTCGATGACTGGACGCGCAATGGCACCGCCGGAAAAGCCCTGGAACTGACCGGCCAGATCCCCCATGTTTCCGCACCATCGGCATTGCTGAGCTGGATTCGCCACGAGGAGCCCGAGCGATTTGCCCGGATCGGACATGTCCTGTCCTGCAAGGATTGGCTGTCCTATTGCCTGAGCGGCCATATCGGAACAGACCGGACCGAGGCCAGCACTTCCTTCACCGACGCCCGCTCTCAGACCTATTCCGACGCGGCGCTGGCGCTTTTTGATCTGTCCGAGATTGTCCGGGCCTTGCCCGATATGGCCAATTCGGCAGAAGTCGTGGGAACCATTACCGCTGACGCGGCAGCGGCGACCGGTTTGGCCGAAGGCACGCCGGTGGCCGCTGGACTGCATGACGTCACGGCGTCAGCGCTCGGCATCGGTGCACACCAGACTGGCGTAATCGGCATCGTCGCAGGCACCTATTCGATCAACGAATGTGTCTCGGCGGAACCCCGAATCGATGCCCGCTGGTTCTGTCGCAATGCCATCACGCCGGGCCATTGGAACAACATGGCGATTTCACCTGCATCAGCGACCAATTACGATTGGTTCCTGAACACTTTTTGCGCGGAAGAGCGTGACAAGGCGGGGGTTTCTATCCACAAGCTTCTGCGATCGGAAATCGACATCGCATTGTCGCGTGGGTCGTCGGTCATGTATCATCCGTATCTCTTCGGCTCGCCGATGGGACCCGCCCCCAGCGCAGGATTTCTGGGGCTGCGGGGCTGGCATGACCGCGGCGATGTGCTCGCCGCCCTGCTGGAAGGTATCGCCTTCAATCACAGACAGCATATTGACGCCCTGCGCGAATGTTTCAGCAGCACAGAGGCCCGGTTGACCGGCGGTGCCTCGCGCAATCCAACAGTGGCACAGCTATTTGCAGATATTCTGGATATGCCGGTCACAGTGACGGACACGGATGAAGCTGCCGCCTGGGGGGCCGCGCTTTGCGCAGGCGCGGCTGTCGGTGCCTTCGCGCAGTTCGACGCCGATCCCCGAGACATCGAGGGGCGCGCTAAAAAATATCAACCGTCACAAAGCCGCGCCGCCCACTACGCAGAACGATACACGCTCTACCGCGAGGTCGCGGCAACCCTGACATCGACCTGGCATCGTCTCAACGCCCTTGAGGCAACACGCAGAGGCCGCCCTCATGAATGACGCACAGAACGATGCCTTTGACGTTGTCATCATCGGGGCCGGGATCAACGGGGCCGGGGTGTTTCGGGACCTTTGCGCCCAGGGCCTAAAATGTCTGATTGTCGACAAGGGCGACTTTGGCTCCGGCACCAGCGCTGCTCCGTCCCGGCTGATCCACGGTGGCTTAAAGTACCTCGAAACCGGCGAATTGCGTCTTGTCGCCGAGTCCACCTATGAACGAAATCTATTGCTCAAGAACGCGGCGCATCTGGTCAGGCCACTTTCGACAGCGATCCCGATCATGTCATGGAGCAGCGGGATCACCGCGGCCCTGCGTACTCTTTTTGGTTCAACAACGGCCCCGCGCAGTCGAGGCGCGCTGCTTGTGAAGCTGGGGCTCTGGCTCTATGATTTTTACGGGTCACGGTCCCGCCAGATGCCACGGCATCGCATGATCTCACGTCGCAGGGCCTTGAACGACATCCCAGCCCTGACGCCCCGGATTGTGGCCCTTGGGACCTATTTCGATGCTGTGATCACCGCTCCCGAAAGGCTGGTGCTGGAACTGATTCAGGACGGGCTGAAAGCTTCGCCCGGATCAGAGGCGATCAACTGGTGCAGCGTGACCGGCCAATCCGAAGGCGCGCTGCGCCTGCGCTCTGACGATGACAGTGAACGCACGGTCCGACCCCGACTTGTCGTCAATGCAGCGGGCCCTTGGATCGACCGCGTGAATGGCGTTATCGGCCATGACAGTCACTACATTGGCGGCACCAAGGGGTCCCATATCCTGTTGGATCACCCCGAGCTGCTGCGCCATCTGGATGGCAGGATGCTATATTATGAGGCCGATGACGGCCGTATTCTTCTGGTGTTTCCGTTTCAGGGCAAGGCGCTTGTCGGTTCCACCGACATTCCCGATGGCGACCCTGATCGTGTTGCATGCACTGATGACGAAACAGAATATTTCATTCAAAGTCTGCGCGATCTGCTGCCCGGGCTTGATTTCAACCGAGACCAGATCGTCTTTGCTTATTCCGGTATTAGACCGCTTCCAAATTCACGCGGCGTTTCCCCGGGCCTGATCAGCCGCGATCACTCTGCGCCACATTCGCCCGCGACCGCCACACGCCCTTTTGCGATCATCTCTCTTGTAGGCGGGAAATGGACAACGTTTCGCGCCTTTTCCGCCGAAGTGGCCGATATGGTCCTGTCTGATCTGAAGATGCCACGCTTGTGCGATACCGATGACATGCCTATTGGCGGCGCGTTCGCGCTGCCGAGCGACAATGGCGCGCGCGATGAGTGGATCGCCGCCGCTGCACAGGAGACAGGGGCCGCGCCCCATCGTGTTTCGGTGCTGCTGGCCCGCTATGGGACAACCGGACACGCGATTGCAAAACATGAAGGCGCAAGTCCGATACCTCTGGTAGATGCGCCCGATTTTACCGTTCAAGAGATTGACTGGATCGTTCGAAACGAGCGTGTCATCCATCTGGCCGATCTTCTGCTACGCCGAACGCCGCTTGCTATAAGCGGTGCGCTCACAGGACGACTTTGCCGTTCCGTCGCGTCCATCGTAGCAGCGGCACTGCACTGGAGTGCCTTGCGCGAGGAAGCGGAACTAGACGCCCTCAAAGCACTGCTTGCCGAACGCAATGGCGTTCATCTAGACTTTGACAGCGCACACCAATGAGGATTGAACGATGTCTGACCGCCACCGCAAGCTGATCAATGATCCGGACAGATTGATTGCCGAGCTCGTCGAAGGTATGATTTCCGCGCATCCGGGGCTCCTTTGCGTAGAAGGCGACACGGGACGGGCCATCGTCGCGCGAAACGGTCCAAGACCGGGAAAGGTCGGCATCGTTGTCGGCGGGGGATCAGGCCATGAGCCGGCATTTGCGGGCTACGTTGGCAAGGGCTTAGCGGACGCGGCACCGCTGGGAAATATCTTTGCGTCCCCTTCACCAGCACAAATCATGGATGCGGGCTTTGCTGCCGACGGCGGCGCCGGAGTGCTCTTCCTTTATGGAAACTACACAGGCGACGTGATGAATTTCGATATGGCTACCGAAAGTCTGGCAGAGCATGGCATCACCGCCAAATCCTTTGTTGTGACGGACGACATCGCCTCTGCACCGCCCGACCGAACAGAGGAGAGGCGTGGTATCGCTGGTGATTTTTTCGTGTTCAAGATCGCAGGCGCGGCGGCGGACCAGGGACTGTGTTTGCAAGATGTAGAAGCCGCTGCCGCCAGGGCGAACGCCGCCACCCGAACCATGGGCGTGGCTCTGTCAGCATGTATTCTGCCGCAGACTGGGCGGCCGAACTTCGACTTGCCGGTCGGCCAGATGGAAATCGGCATGGGCATCCACGGCGAGCCCGGGATCGAGCGCGGCCCGTCAGAAAGCGCTGATGCCGTGGCAGACCGCCTGCTTGCCCCAATTTTGACGGAACTGGCCCTGACCGCGAACGACCGCGTCGCAGTGCTCGTCAACGGGCTTGGGTCCACATCTCTGCTGGAACTCTATTTGCTGCACAGAAGAGTCGCTACCCAGCTTGCGGATCGGAATATAGAAATTCGCCAAAGCTGGGTTGGGGAATATTGCACGTCGCTAGATATGGAAGGAGCCTCGATCACATTGATACGCCTGGATGACGATTTGCAAGACTGGTTGGATCACCCCTGCGAGACCCCTGCACTCAAAGTAGGGCGATCTCAGGAAGTGGTGCAGGCGCAACGCCTGCCAAAGCGCGCGCCCACGAAGACGCAGAGCAATACTTCCATCGACCGTGACACACTGAAAACAGACGGCGACATCGGGCCACGCGAGTTCTTGGCGATGATGCGCACGGGTGCAGAGGCGATTTTTGCCGCGCGCGACCACCTTTGCGTGCTCGATGGCGTAATTGGTGACGGTGATCACGGTGTCACTATGGAAATCGGCTGGAAGGCTGTTTTGGACGCGCTGTCCATGTCTGACCCGGACACGCCCGTCACTGAAACCTGCGACCGCATCGCCGAAGCCTTCCTGTCTGCTGTAGGTGCGTCTGCCGGACCACTTTACGCGTCAGGCTTCAAAGCTGCGGGACAGGCTGTTTCCGATCGGTTGAATCTCGATGCAATGTCGCTGGCGCGCTGGCTCGACGGTTTGGCACAGGGCATCGCAACGCGAGGAAAGACGCAACTGGGTGAAAAGACCATGCTGGACGCTTGGCGCCCTGCAGCGGATGCGGCGCTGAAGCAAGCGAAGACAGGTGCGTCGACCGATGCTTGCCTTAGCGCCGCCAGCGAGGCGGCAAGAACTGGGTCTGAAGCAACCGCCCAAATGCACAGTGCCAAGGGACGGTCGAAGAAGCTCGGAGCGCGGGTGCTCGGTCATATCGACCCAGGAGCAGCATCGGCGGCAATACTTGTGGCAGCTTGGGCCAAATATCGGGCCACTCCCGGTTTGTTGGCCGATGATTAATCTTACGCCTGATCGGCACGGATCGGATTGCGATCCTGCACAACCCGAATGGCGGTAGGGATGAAGGGCGATCTTGTTCCCGATAGCTGATGCTTTGTTCGGTGTGATTTGTGCGTTCTATGCTACATCCAATAGCCGCTGTTGCATTGGCTTTAAATCGGCTCTGCCTCAATCTGTGTGGCGGAACGGTAGCATTCTCGCCCGTAACAATTCTGGACCTGCTCGGCCGTGCATGGCGCGTTTGAGGGTCTTCAGGCGATTGATCTGACCTTCCGCCTGGCCGTTGCTCCAGGGTATCTCGATGGCGTTTTTGACCGCATCGCAGTCTCGGTTCAAGGTGCGGGCAAAGCGCACGATGGGCGCCAAGTCGGTTTCGATCGCGTCGTCGATCCATGCAGGGAGAGGGTCTGCTTCGCGGCGACGCAGGATTCCGTTGAACCGCGTGGCGAGGCTGCGCATGTTTGCAAAGGCACTGAAATACAACGAAGAGTTTTGAATCCGACTCTCAGATCACTGCCCGATCTCGGTCGATATTGATCTGCAGACTTTGTAATCGTCGGTCGTACCGGCCTCAGGCGGCGCGCGATATGTAAGCAACATGTTGACATGTGTAAGCTTATAGGCTACAGCTATCAATGATAAAGACATTCGCGAACAAGCAGCTCAAGGCCCTATGGGAAACGGGCAAGTCAAAGATCGACGCACGGTTCCATGCGCGCATCTTGCGCCGCCTTGATGCGCTTGATGCCGCCACCGCACCCGAAGACATGAACCTGCCCGGCTTCGACTATCACGCCC
>REDZ01000206.1 GCA_007695345.1 Paracoccaceae bacterium
GCAGGCCCATGCCGAGCTTGCGCGCGATTTCAACTTCGCGCAACGCCCATGAGACAAAGGCCCCGATGGCGCAGATCGTCACGATCTGCCAAAGCCCGCCTTCAAGCAGCGGGGCCGGTCCCAGACCATAGGCCAGAGGCGGCGGATTGATTGAAATCAGCCAGGGGTTCCATGTGCCCTGCAGCACGGCCCCCCAGAAGATCAGGATCGTGCCGAGCAATGCGAAGAAGATCGTCGTCACGCCGAAAAAGCCGACGTAGAATGGCCCAACCCAAAAGTCGAACAGGTTCCCGCCGACCAGCGTGCCCCCCGGCACGCGGTATTTTCGTTCGAAGCTGAGCAGTGCCATGCTTCCCTCTCCAATCTGTGGCGGTCAGGCCAGAAACCGGCCTGTCCGCGTGGGAAATTCCCTAAACGTGGTTGTCGCGGGCGACAGGCGGGGTCGCTTCCCGCCCGCGACGATCATGTCTTCCTGCGCGCTTAGCCGCCGGCAGCACGCTCGGCCGCCGCAGCGAACCAGTTGATGCCGTTCGACAGCACCACCAGGTGGATCATTGCAGCCAGCAGGAAGAGAAAGACGCCCTGGGCCACGAAAACGCGGCGAGGGTCGAAGATGAGCCAGATCTTGTAGAATTTTGACATTTAATGTCTCCTCAGAACCAGGGGCGCCAGATATAGGTGGCCAGGTGAGCCACCACTGCAACGGCCACAAAGAGGGTCAGACCGCTCATGTAGACCGAGTGCAGTTCCTGGGCCTGCTCATCAGTGAGACCTGTAAAAGACAGGTCAGTATTTTCAGCCATAGTATCCTCCGGATCATAAGACTGACGCCGCACACCCTGCGGCCGGGAAGATGTGCCCCTGTCAGGGGGCCACACCACTCCCGCAAGCCCATGCCTACGGGAAACTTGCCTCGCAGCCGGATTTCAGCTGCGAAAGATGATCGGCGCGATCACATTGGCATCGGCCAGCGCGCGACCCACCGGGCCGAGTGCGGGCAGCTTGCCGGTGCTGACCAGTCGCCAGGTCCATGTCACCAGACCGGTCGCCAGCGCCAGAACGAAGATCACGCTGAAATAAAGCCCGTATTCCCAGTTCCGCGGCCGTTCGTGACGGGGGCGGGGGGCGTTGACGGTATAGTCTGCCATGATGGGTCCTCCTTGGGGTCTCAGGCACGGCCCAGACCGGGGCGCAAGGCCGCGATCAGGTCCGAATCAACTTCGTCTGCGCCGCGTTCGAGCGCGGCCTTCTCCACGGTGTCGCGCAGGGTGCGCGCTGCCGAAATGCGGGTCAGGATCGGGTGCTCGGCCACGATCCGGTCAAGTTCGCGCTTGGCGGCGTCAGACCAGGGCAGATCACGCTTCAATGTGGCGGGCGTGGCGTCGGCAGCATCCATCTGGCTGCCCAGCGGCAGGATGTGGAACAGCGCATCGAACAGGCCGTTGCAGACCTCTTGCAGCACATAGGTCGCGCCCGCATAGCCCATCATCGGGGTGCCGGTGTGCCGGCGGATCGCAGCGCCCGGAAAGCTGGCCGGGATGAACGCAGGCGCAGGACCGTGCCCGGCCTTCTGCTCGGCCAGATACATCTTCTCATTGATGGACCCGAACACGATCAGCGGCCGCTTTTCGCCCATCAGCGCGCGCACGCGATCATTGTCGGTCTTGGCCCCGCGCACACGCGCGACCGCAAAGGCGCAGGGCATGCCCAGATCGTTTTCCAGATAGTTCCGCAGCCCGCGCGCATAGGTTTCATTCGCCACCACGGCGAAACTTGCCGTGGCATAGAAATCCTGCGTGACCGAGCGCCACAGATCCCACATTGGCTTCAGCGTCGAATGCTTCTCGCGCGTGATGAACGGCTCGGGGTCCAGCCCCAGCATTTCGCCCAACCGGCGCAGGAACAGCGTGGTGGACTCCATCCCGATGGGGGCCTGCAGATAGGGTTTGCCCAGGCATTCCGCCAGGCCACGGCCAAATTCGCGATACATCACGATATTGACGTCGGCATTCACCAGATTGCGCATCTCGGCCAGATGGGCGCCCAGCGGCATGACCATATTGACCTCGGCCCCGATGCCCTCGACCAGACGCCGGATCTCGGCCAGATCGCTCGGCATGTTGAAGGTGCCATACATCGGCCCCAGGATGTTGACCCGCGGCTTAGCGCCTTCCTCGCGCTTCTTCTCGGGGGGCATCCGGCCCTTTGTCATGCCGAATTCGGTAAAGATCCAGGTCATCGCGCGGTCGGCGGCTTCCCATTGGTCCTCGTCAATCGTGCGTGGCAGGAAGCGTTGAATGTTGGTGCCCTGTGGCGTCACACCGCCGCCGATCATCTCTGCAATCGAGCCGGTGACCACCACAGCGGGCAAGGCCGGGTCCAGCGTCTTCCAGGCGCGCTTCATGGCGCCTTCGGTCCCGTCGCGGCCCAGTTCTTCCTCGCCCAGGCCCGTCACGACAATCGGCAATTCATGCGGTGGCAGCGCATCGGTGTAATGCAGCACCGACGTCACAGGCAGGTTTTCGCAGCCCACCGGGCCATCGATGACCACCTGCAACCCCTTGACGGCACAGAACGCATAGATCGCGCCCCAATAGCCGCCGGCCCTGTCATGATCCTGCACCAGCATCAGATCATCTCCTGCGCCTTGGCGGCGCGCGCTTGCTTGTCTAGCTTTTTCTGATGCGCTTCGCGGAAATCGGGGCGCAGATTGGGCGACCCTTCCCAGATGCCTGCCGTGTCGCCCTCGCCCACGCCGTCGAAAAACGCCTTCATCTTGTCCATCCGCTCCTTGCCCGCGATGGCGGCATTGACCACCTCGCCCAGGGACCCGGCGCCGGCCGGACCCATCAGGGGTCGCGCGCTGATCAGATTGGTGAAATACAGCGACGGGATCGCGCGTTCTTTCGCGTGCTGCACCACCGGCGTGGTGCCGATCACCAGGTCGGGGTCCAGCCCGTCACAGGCGGCCAGGTCATCAGACAGCGAGGCGCGGAATTTCACTGCCACGCCGCGCGCTTCCAGCCACTCCTTGTCAGCCTGGTTCCAGCGCGAGCCCGCGCAGGCCGTTCCGACATAGGCGACGTCCGCGCCGCTCTCGATCAGCAGCCGCGCGACCAGCAGTTCCGAGCCTTCATAACCCGACAGCGTGATCCGGCCCTTGATGGGCGCCTTCGCCAGCGCATCCTTGACTGCCGGGCCAAAGGCGTTCTGCGCGGCGGCAATCTGTGCGGCGGGCACGCCATGGGCGTCACCGATCGCGGCCAGCCAGTCATGCGTGCCCTCAAACCCCACAGGCGCCGAGCCGACGATGGGCCGCCCGGCTTCCTCGAATTCGCGCACAGCGGCCGAATAGAACGGGTGGATCGCGGCGACCACGGAACAATCGAGGGCTGCATATAACTCGCGCCACTCGCGCGTCGGCACGACCGGGCCGGCGGCCAGCCCCATCGGGGCCAGCATCGCGCCGATCATCATCGGGTCCGCCGGAAACATCTCGCCCAACAATGTCACGGTGGGGCGGTCGTCGCGGCCTGCCGCCGGCGCGGGCACCGGCCCGGCGGCCACTTCCTGCCGCGCATAATTCAGCATCGCGCCGGCCAGCACATCCTTCGCTTCGGCATGGGTCGGCACGCCAAAGCCCGGCACATCAATGCCCACGATCCGCACGCCATTGATCTCTTTCGGCAACAGCCGCAGCGGCACGCCCGAGGCCGTCGGCACACACAGGTTGGTCACGACAATCGCGTCATAACGGTCCGGATCGGCCATCTCATGGACCGAATCGCGGATATCCTCGAACAGCTTGCCGGTGACGAGCGTTTCGGAACTGAAGGGCACATAGCCCACCGAGCGCCGCGCGCCGTAGAAATGCGAGACAAAGGTCAGGCCATAGACGCAGCAGGCCGAGCCCGAGAGCACTGTCGCCACCCGCCGCATCCGCAGCCCGACGCGCAGCGAGCCAAAGGCCGGGCACATGGATTCGGGCTTGTCATGCGGGCCGGTCGGATAATCCTTGGCGAACTGGTCCAGCACCGCGCCATTGCCCGATGCGCGCGCCTGCGCCTCCATCTTCTTACCTGGCGCATGGCAGCCCATGCCGTCTGCCTGAACGCTTTCGCCGGCAGTCCCTTCGGCGTCGGGCGCAGGTTCGATCACATGCTCCACGGGGGCCTCGGCAGCAGCGTCATACACCGCCTCGCCTTTCATCTTTGCAGAAATATCCCGGGGGGAGGCCGCAGGCCGGGGGGCAGAGCCCCCATTTTCGCTATGTCCAAAATCCTCAGGCATCGTCATAAACCACTTCCAGGCTTTCCTTGGGCTTGGCGTTCTTGCCGCGCATATCGGCATCGGTTGCCGGCTCCAGCACCACATCGCCGCCGGTGTCCTTGCTGTCGAACAGGCCCAGAAGCCCGTCCTGATCCAGCGGTTGGGGATGGACCGGGGGCGCATCGGATACCTGCTCGGCCAGCCCGGCAAACAGCGCGCCCCACTGGCTTTCGCTGGTGCCGACGATCTGATAATTCGCGGATTTCTTGCGCAGATCATCATCCGCGGGGATCTCGGCCAGAACCGGGATGTCCACGGCCTTGGCAAAGGCCTGCGCCTCGCCCGAGCCGTCATCCTTGTTGATCACCAGCCCCGCGACCCCGACATTGCCGCCCATGCGGCGGAAATATTCGACCGCCGAGCAGACATTGTTCGCCACATAAAGGCTCTGCAGGTCGTTCGAGCCGACCAGGATCACCTTCTGCGCCATGTCGCGGGCAATCGGCAGGCCAAAGCCGCCGCAGACCACATCGCCCAGGAAATCCAGCAGGACATAGTCGAAATCCCAGTCATGGAATCCCAGCTTTTCCAGCAGTTCAAAGCCGTGGATGATGCCCCGGCCCCCGCAACCGCGGCCCACTTCCGGCCCGCCCAGTTCCATCGCGAAGACACCGTTACGTTTGAAGCAGACATCGCCGATGGCGACCTCCTCACCTGCCAGTTTCTTGCGGGTCGAGGTTTCGATGATCGTGGGGCAGGCCTTGCCTGCGAACAGCAGCGAGGTCGTGTCGGATTTGGGGTCGCAGCCGATCAGCAGCACGCGCTTGCCCTGCTCGGCCATCATGCAGCTCAGATTGGCCAGCGTGAAAGATTTGCCGATGCCGCCCTTGCCATAGATCGCGATGATCTGGGTGTGCTTGGTCGGTTCGGATTGCGGCACTTCCAGCGTCGGTTCTTCATGCGCTTCATCACGCAGTCGCTGGTCGAAATCCTTCAGGTTCGGGATGTCGAGGGTCATGCATGGGCCTCCCAGTCCAATATCATTTTCAGGCAATCAGGATCGCTGAAGGCCGTTTCATAGGCGCTTGCGGCCTGATCGGGCCGGGCGCGATGCGTGATCAGCCCGTCCAGCGAAAGTGCACCGCGCTCGATCAGATCGCGCGTGGCGGTCAGGTCCTCGGGCTGCCATTCGGCGGCGATGCGCAGCCGCGCCTCGCGCATGAAGGCAGGGACAAAGGCGAATTGCAGTGGTTTCGTATAGAACCCCGCCAGCACCAGTTCGCCGTTCTTCGCCAGGCGACCCACCAACTGGTCGATCAGCCCTTCGGCGCCCGAGGCATCCATGATGCAGCTGTAATCGCGGCGCTCATCCTCATCGGGGTGGCAGACCGGATAGCCGGTCGCCCCGCCCTGCCGGGCTGGATTGACCTCCCATACCTGCGGCGCGGGTGCGCCACTGGCGATGACGATGCGGGCGATCAGACGGCCAAGCACACCATGCCCGACCACAAGGTCGGGCATGGTGGCATGTGCGCCCGCCACCGCGTGGCGGGCTGTGGCGGCCAGTGCCAGAAGTGCGCCTGCTGCGCCAATGCCGGGATCAATGCGGGTGACCCGCTTTGCATCTGTGACAAGAGTTCGCGCTGCGCCGCCAAAGAG
>REDZ01000148.1 GCA_007695345.1 Paracoccaceae bacterium
CAACCATGGCACATTTCGATGCCGTCTGGGGAGGGCGGCAACCATCCCATCTCATAGGCTTCGGGGTAGGACATCGGCTTGAACGGGCCCAGCGGCACCACCCGGTTCCACGAGCGGCCGAAATAGCCCTGCCTGCAGTGGATCAGCGAGCCGCTGTCCGCGACACCCGGCAGGGCATGGACCCGGCACAGCCAGCGCCAGAGGTCCGGATACTCCAGGATCCGGGCGCCGTTCAGTTTCATCCGGACATAATAGACGGGATCATGTCGGTAGACGGTCGGAAACAGGCGCAGATCGGCCTCGGTGAAGCGGCTGCCGGTCAGGAACGGCCTGCCATCGGAAAACCGATCATCAAGCTGTGCCAACGTGTCGAAATAAGCCTCGAAAGCTGCGGCATAGACCGACTGATCCGAGGAAAACCCGGCCTTGTAGGCGCCGTTGTTGACCGTGCCATAGATCAGGTCGTTCAGCACGTCGATCTCGGCGCGCAGCTCCGCGGAATCCGGGTAGAGATCGGGCCGGGCGTCGTCGGGCAAGGTGCTGCCAAGGGCCTTCGCCGATCCGTTCAGCATCCGGAGGATGTCTGCGCTTTCGTTGTTGACGATGCGGCCTGCCTGCTTGTCGTAAAGGATCGGAAGCGACCGCTCCTGTGACCCTTCGGCGCGGTAGATGTCCCTCGCAAGCCGCAGCCCCCGGCCTGTGCCTGTCTCGGTCGTGCATTCGGGCAACCGCATGCCGGTCAGCGTTGCAACGCGATCAGGGGCGAACTCCCACAGGCCCGGCCCCTGCGGGTCATCGTCGTCGGTACGGTTCGGAAACGCCACATCCATGGTGATGCTGTCCTGCAGCCCCAGCAGATTGCGGGCCAGCGTGACGCGATGGCACCATGGACAATTCAGCGCGACATGGAGGTGATAGCGGCCAGGCCGCGCCGGGAAATCAGCATCGCCGATCGCGTGGCGGAAACCGCTGGCACCGCGCACGAATTCGCCCCTTGCGCGGCGGGCGGCGGCGTTTGTCTGGTCTTCCTGTACGGCGCTGTCGCTGTCGAAACCGGTCATGTCTCACTGCTTCGGCTGGCTGTTCGGGATGTCGCGCAGAACAGGCATTGCCTGCGAATGCCGTGTCGTGACGGGACGGTTTCCTTCTACCTGTCCGGTCTGTTCCGGTGTTGCAAGGCATTGGCACGCCAGAACACCGCACGATGCCGATCAAGAGAGGGTGCGAACATCGGCTTGCGGGCGGCACCGATGACACATGTGCCTGCGCGCGCGATGCCATGCCGATGCGCTGGGGCCGTGCGGCAGTATCAATGCCCGGATGCCCGCCGATGGCTGACACGCGGCAGTGGCCCGATCGGCTTGTCAGCCCTGGGGTCCGACCTCCACGGGCAGCCCTGCGGCTTTCCATTCGGGCATGCCGTCCTCCAGCCGGCGCACCTTGAAGCCGCGCTTGCGCAACGCGGCGACGACCTCGAACGAGAGCACGCAGTAAGGGCCGCGGCAATAGGCAATGATCTCCTGTCCGGGGTCCAGATCCGCCAGACGCATCTCCAGCGCTTCGGGCGGAATATTGAGCGCTCCGGGCAGGTGCCCGGCGGCGTATTCATCGGCCGGGCGGGTGTCGAGCACCGTGACGGCCCCGCTTCGCATCCGGTCCATCAATACCGCGCGCGGCACCGGCTCCAGGCTGTCGCGGGCGGCGAAGTAATCGGCCAGGATGCGATTCACCTCGGCCCGCCCGGTTTCGGCCACCCGGCGCAGCGCCGCCATCAGCGCCAGCACGGAGTCATCGGCCAGCGCGTAGAAGATGTATTTGCCCGTGCGCCGCGTGGTCACCAGCCCGGCACGCCGCAGCTGTTGCAGATGGTGCGAGGCATTGGCCACCGCCAACCCCGCACGCTGCGCCAACGCCTCGACGCTGCGTTCGCCCTGCGCCAGATGCTCCAGCAGCTCCAGCCTGTCGGGGTGGCCGAGCGTCTTGGCCACCAGCGCGAACTGCGCCAGCAGCGCCTGTTTCGGGCTTCGGGTTGACATGGTGATGCTGCCGACATTATGTCATTCAAAGAAATTTTTGAATGACACGCGGCGTCCGGTCTGTCAACCCGCAGTGCCCACCTTCACCAGAGGCGGCAACACCATCACGAAGAAGCAGCAGGATGTCACAGCCGATGATATGAGCCACCTGGCCCATGGCATTCGTGAGAACCTCGACCAGTTCGTGCACCAGCTCATCCAGGTGCTGCTGGTGGGCTTTGCCATCGGCATGATGCGCACCGTGGTGCCGGCGCTGGCCGAGGATGAATTCGGCGTCGCGCAGGGCTCGTTCATGGCGCTGTCGTCTTTCGTCGTGGCCTTCGGCGTGGTCAAGGGTGTCCTGAATTTCATCGCCGGCCGGCTGTCGGAGCGTGTGGGGCGCAAGACGGTGCTGCTGTGGGGCTGGTTCTTTGCCATTCCCATCCCCTTCATGATCTATCTTGCGCCCAACTGGGGCTGGATCGTCGCCGCCACGGTGCTTCTGGGCATCAATCAGGGGTTGGCCTGGTCGATGACACAGACTGCGAAGCTGGATATCACCCGGCCCGATCAGCGCGGGCTCACACTCGGGCTCAACGAATTCTCGGGCTATGTCGGTGTGGCGCTCGCGGGTGTCATCACCGGCTATGCGGCAGTGCTGCTTGGCCCGCGCGAGGGGGTGCTGATCTTCGGGCTGCTGACCATCGGCGCCGCGCTGGTGCTGACGCAGCTGCGGGTGCGCGACACACTGCCCTGGGCCAGATTGGAGGCGGCCAATCACCGCAAGCCGCAGGCGTCGGGCGCCTTTCGCCCGCGTTACGCAAAATCCTCCGAAACCCCCGATACATGGGAGGTCTTCGCGCTGATGTCCTGGCGCGACCGGCGGCTGGCCGCGGTCAGCCAGGCCGGGCTGGTCGAGAAATTCGTCGATGCACTGGTCTGGGTGATGTTTCCGGTGTTCCTGTACGCCCAGGGCATGAGCCTGCCCGCTATCGGCTGGATCGCCGGTGTGTACGGTTTCGTCTGGGGTGGCTCGCAACTTTTCACCGGGCGGCTGTCGGATCATGTCGGCCGGTTCTGGCCCAATGTGCTGGGCATGTGGATCTGCGGCGCGGGCATCGGCATGGTGATGCTGGGTGATGGGATCGCGTGGTGGTCGGTCTCGGCCGGGGTGGCGGGGTTCGGCATGGCGCTGCTTTATCCCAACCTGTCGGCGGCGGTGGCCGATATCACCCCACCGGGCTGGCGCGGCTCGGCGATCGGCATCTACCGTTTCTGGCGCGATCTGGGCTATGGTGTCGGGGCGCTCGGCCTTGGCATTGCCGCGCATGTCACCGGCACCACCGAGGCCGCCTTCTGGTTCGTGGCGGTCTCGATGTGCGCTTCGGGTGCACTTCTGTGGTGGTGGGGCGAGGAGACACATCCGCAGCTCAACCCCGCCGACGGCTCCTGACGGGCGCGCATGGCCGGCGCCGCATCAATCGCGATTTCGACGCCAGCATGCCGCTTGTGGCCGAGCTTTCCGCAGGCCTGCGCCCAGCCATCACGGCGGGGCACGGCCCCCCTTGCAGCCATCGGACCGGACCGCGCGTCTCACACAAGCGCCGGTCGTCGCGTCATGCCGTCCGCATCAGGAGATGTCACACCAAGCGCCACACGCAGCGTTGCAATCGCGGCGGCAGTGCCGTCGATCACCGGGACGGGGACCTGCGGCTGCAGCCGTGCGGCCAGCCCGGCCAGCGGCCCACCGCCCAGAACGATGCTGCTGACCCGGTCCTGACGCGCAGAGGTCTGGCACAATCGCAGCAACTGTGCCTCAAGGTGCACCTGGATCTCGCCCGGATCGTCCCAGCTTGCGCCTTCGACTGTATGGATGGCAACAAGGCGATTGCCATGGCCATAGCCCAGCGCTGTCTTGCGCAAGGCGTCAGCCATTCCCGGCGCGAATGACACGATCGACATGCGCGGTCCCAGCACCGATGCCATGGCATAGGCCGATTGCGCTATCCCGACCACGGGCGTATCGGTCTGCGAACGCACCGCCTCGAGCCCGGTATCGCCGAACGAGGCGAGGATGATACCATCGACGGGCCGCTGCCATTGAGCGATCGTCCGCGTCACGGCCGCTTCGGCCGTGCGCGTATCTTCGGGCGTCACGATCAGATCGGGCGCACCGGCGGCGCAAATGGTGGTCATTTCCTCGCCCGCCTGGCAGGCCGCCTGGGCCACCGCATCTATCTGCGCCGTGACGGTGGCAGACGAATTCGGGTTTATGATCAGCAGTCGCATTGCATTATCCCAGAATGATCGATGGCAGCCAGAGCGAGATCGCCGGAAACACATTCACCAGCGTCAGCGCCACAAGCATCGCCCCGATGAACATCATCAGCGGCGGGACAATCTTGCCGATGGAGATTCTTGCAATCGCGCAGGTAATCAGCACGACCGAGGCCACAGGCGGCGTTTGCTGCCCGATACCGAGATTGAGTGTGATGATCAGCCCGAAATGCACCCGGTCAATACCCAGTTGATCGGCGAGCGGCAGAAAGATCGGCACCAGCATCAGGATTGCGGGTGTCCCATGCACGATGGTTCCAGCCAGCAGGAAGAATATATTGATCGCCAGTAGCACGACCCAGTAATTGTCCGAGATCCCGAGAATGGCATTGGCGATGTCCTGCGGAATGCGCTGGTTGGTCAGATACCAGCCCAGAAGCGTAGAGGTCGCCACGATGAACATCAGCATGGCGCTGCGTTTACCCGCGATGCGCAGCGTGTCGACAAAGCTTTCCCAGCTCAGTGTGCGGTAAATCACCGTTGCCATGATGATCGACCAAAGCGCGGCGACGGCACCAGCCTCGGTCGCGGTGAATATCCCGCCCAGGATGCCCACAAGGATCAGGATCGGCAGGGTCAGCGGCAATGCTGCATCCTTGCCCGTGTCCAGCATCCGCACAAGGCTGAAAGCGCCTTCGGTCGGGAACCCCTTGTAGACGGCGATCCCGTAGGCGGTCATCAGCAACAGAAAGCAGACCAGAAAGCCCGGCAGGATGCCCGCGGCAAACAGTTGCGCAATCGAGGCATTGGCGACATAGGCATAGAGGATCAGATTCAGCGACGGCGGCACGATGATCGCCATTGTGGCCGAGGTCGAGGTGACAGCCGCCGCAAAAGCTGCCGAATAGCCCCGTTTCTTCATCTGCGGAATCATCACTGATCCGATGGCCGCCGCATCCGAGGTGGCCGTGCCGGAAATTTCGGAAAAAAACAGCGATGTCAGGATATTGACATGCGCCAGTCCGCCACGAATATGGCCCACAAGCGCTGAGGCGAAGGCAATGAGCTTCTCCGCGATCCTGCCCTGATTCATGACCTCGCCCGCAATCATGAACAGCAAGGCGGCAACCAGCAGGTAGTTGTTGGCGCCGCTGAAGGGGATCAGCCCGATGATCTGGGGCACCACTGCCGGATCAAGAAAGATCAAGACGGTGGCCGTAATCCCCAGCACGAAGGCGATGGGCACGCCCATCAGCAAAAGGCCGATCAGCAGGATCAATATCAGGTAGCCTGGTTCCATGAACATCACCCATCTCCCTCGGGCAGCAGTTCATCAGGATTGATACGGCCCATGATCAGACAGGCCAGCCGAACAGTGCAGATAAGCACGATCAAGGCACCGCCCACCGGCATGGCACCCCGGAAAATGATCAGTGGCAGATCCACGGAAATCAGGGTCCGCCCCATGAAACTGAGCGCAGCCTTGCCACCATACCAGAACAGGACCGCACCAAACCCGGCCATCAGGATCTGGTTTATGCAGGCCAGCACGCGCTGTGCCCCAAGGTTCAGGCTGCGGGCAACGGAATCGAAGCCCAGATGCTCGTTCGTGCGCGTCAGAT
>REDZ01000171.1 GCA_007695345.1 Paracoccaceae bacterium
TGGCGACATCGGCCTCGCGCATGGGCAGGTCCAGCACCCGCTCTTCCAGCATCAGATCGATCTTCAGGTCCGGGTATTGCGCATAGAGCGAGGGCAGGCGCGGGGCCAGAAACAGCGTGCCGAACCCGGTGGTGGTGGTGACGCGCAATTCGCCATGCACTTCGTCCTCGGTGTCGCGTATCCGAGCCGAGGCCGAATCGAGCGTCTGGCTCATGGTGCGCGTGGCCTCGAACAGCAACTCGCCCTGTTCGGTCAGGATCAGCCCGCGGGCATGGCGGTGGAACAGGACCGCGTTCAGCGCCTCTTCCAGCGCGCGGATCTGGCGGCTGACGGCCGATTGCGACAGTTGCAATGCCTCGCCTGCATGGGTCAGGCTGCCCGCATCGGCAACCGCGTGAAACACCCGTAGCTTGTCCCAATCCATGTTCCGGCGACCATCCCAGCGCGCCCTGTTTTTCGGGCTGGCCATCTTCTAGGCCTTTTTTCCCGATCACAAAAGCAAAGATTTCCGAATTTGCGCTTTGTAGGTCATACTCATTGACCTATGATCACGTCATGCGCAACGAACGCAACGGAGGAGCGTATGGGGCGGCATGACATCGCGCTGAGCGATCGGTTCGACATTTCGAAATCGCCTGTGCTGCTTAGCGGGACACAGGCGCTGGTCCGCCTGATGCTGGCGCAGGCCGCGCGTGACCGGGCTGCCGGGCTGGCAACGGCGGGCTATGTCACCGGCTATCGCGGCTCTCCGCTCGGGGCGGTGGATATGCAGCTGCGCCGCGCGCAGGCCCAGCTTGATGCGGCGCAAATCCGCTTTCAGGAGGGGTTGAACGAGGATCTGGCCGCAACCGCGCTCTGGGGCAGCCAGCAGGCGGAATTGCGCGGCGAAGGGCGCCATGACGGGGTTTTCGGCCTGTGGTATGGCAAGGGGCCGGGCGTGGACCGGTCGGGCGATGTGTTCCGCCATGCCAATATGGCAGGCACATCCCCCCATGGCGGTGTGTTGGTAGCGATGGGGGATGACCATACGGGCGAATCCTCGACCGTGTTGCAGCAATCGGACTGGGCGCTGGTCGATGCCTGCATCCCCGTCCTGTCGCCCGCCGGGGTTCAGGAGATTCTGGATTTCGGGCATTACGGCTACGCACTTTCGCGTTTCGCGGGCGTCTGGGTCGGTCTGAAAACGCTGAAAGAGGTGGCCGAGGCGTCGAGCATCGTCGATGGCGACCCGCATCGCATGCAGTTCGTCACGCCCGACACCCCTTTGCCTGATGGCGGCCTGAACATCCGTCTGGTCGATACGCCCGTGGCGCAGGAAGCGCGTATGTTCGATCACAAGCGCCGAGCGGCAGAGGCATTCGCCCGCGCCAACCGTATCGACAAACGCGTGCATGGCGCGCCCGGTGCCCGGATCGGGCTGGTGGCTGCAGGCAAGACATGGGCCGACATGGCCCATGCGCTGAGCCTGTTGGGGCTGGACGGGGCCGAGGCCGCGCGTCTGGGCATCACCACCTACAAGATCGGCCAGAGCTTTCCACTGGATCGCGCCAGCTTTCATGAATGGGCCGAGGGGCTGGACCTGATCGTGGTAGTCGAGGAAAAGCGCAAGCTCCTGGAGACACAGATCAAGGACGCGCTGTTCGATGACCCGGACAGGCCGCGCGTCTATGGCGGGCACAAGGGCGTGCAGCGGCGCGATGGCCAGCCGGTGGAGCTGTTCCCCGCGCGCTACGCGCTCGACCCCGTGATGATCGCCGAACGTCTGGGCGAGGTGCTGATCGAGGAAGGGCGCGGCACCGACGTCCTTCGCGCCGCGCTTGCCCATCTGGCGCAGGCGCGGGGCGCGGATACGGCCCCCGAACGCGCCACGCGCCTGCCCTATTTCTGCGCGGGCTGCCCGCATAACAGCAGCACGCGCATTCCCGATGGCCACCGCGCCTATGCGGGCATCGGCTGTCATTATCTGGTCCAATGGATGGACCGCGAAACCACCGGCTTCACCCATATGGGCGGCGAGGGGGCCAACTGGATCGGCGAGGCCCCGTTTTCCACCCGCGCCCATGTGTTCCAGAATATCGGTGACGGCACCTATAACCATTCGGGCGTGCAGGCCATCCGCGCCGCATTGGCCGCAGGCACGCCCATCACCTACAAGATCCTGTTCAACGATGCCGTCGCCATGACAGGCGGGCAGAAAAACGACGGCGGCCTGTCGCCTGAGCAGATCGCGCATGAACTTGCGGCGATGGGGGTGGCGCGGATCGATGTCGTCTTTGACGAAAAGGAAGAACCCAGGCGCGCCGACTACCCGCCCCGGATCGGCTGGCACCCTCGCGCTGATCTGGATGCCGTGCAACGCGCCTGCGCCGAACATGATGGCGTATCCGCCATCATCTATGTGCAGACCTGCGCCGCTGAAAAGCGCCGACGCCGCAAGCGCGGTGTCTTTCCTGATCCCGATACGCGCGTCTATATCAATCCCGATATCTGCGAAGGCTGCGGCGATTGCGGGGTGCAGTCCAACTGCGTCGCCATCGTGCCGCTCGAGACCGAGTTCGGCCGCAAGCGCGCCATCGACCAATCGGCGTGCAACAAGGATTTCTCCTGCCTGAACGGCTTCTGCCCGTCCTTTGTAACGCTGGAAGGGGCCACGCCCCGGCAGGCTGCCACACAATCGGTGGACCTGCCCGACCTGCCCGCGCCGGTTCTGCCGCAGATCAATGGGACCCATAACATCGTCATCACTGGCGTGGGCGGCACCGGCGTCGTGACCATCGGCGCAATTCTGGCGCAGGCCGCGCAGATCGACGGCAAGGGGGCGGGCATGATCGAGATGGCCGGCCTCGCACAGAAGGGCGGGGCCGTGCATATCCATTGCCGTATCGCAAATGCGCCCGAGGATATCAGCGCCATCCGCGTCGCTGTGGGCGAGGCACATTGCATCATCGGCGGTGATCTGGTGGTCAGCGCGGGGGCCGGCACATTGGGGCAGATGCGCAATGGGCAGACCGGGGCCGCCATCAATGCGCATGAGATCATGACCGGCGCCTTCACCCGCGACCCAGAATTCCGCCTGCCCACAGCAGATCTGACATCTGCCCTGCGTGAACGGCTGGGGGGCAGGCTGCACCTGTTTGATTACACCGAACTCGCCCGCCAGCACCTGGGGGACAGCCTGTTTTCGAATATGATGGTGCTGGGCGCGGCCTGGCAGATGGGGCTCGTGCCCCTCAGCGAGGATGCGATCCTGCGCGCGATTGCGCTGAATGGCGCGGCCCCTGACCAGAACGCCCGCGCTTTCGCCCTCGGGCGTTGGTCCGTGGCCAAGCCAGAGGCCGCTGCCAGGGCGCTTGAGGATACTGTCGTGCAAAAGCCCCGCGCAACGGGCGCAAAGATCGCGCAGCGCGAGGCGCATCTGGCCGCCTATCAGTCGCAGCGGCTGGTCAAACGCTTCCGCAAACTGGTGGACCGTGCCCCCGATGACCGCTTGAAACTTGCCATCGCCAGGGGCTACCACAAGCTCCTGACCTACAAGGATGAATACGAGGTCGCGCGCCTGCATCTCGACAGTCTGCACAAAGCCAGCATCGCGTTTGATGGACAGATCACCCCACATTTCCACCTCGCGCCGCCACTGCTGTCGCGCAAGGGGCCGGACGGTCGGCCCATAAAACGCCGCTTCGGGCCGTGGATACTCAGGGTTTTCAGGATGCTGGCGCGGATGAAGCTGCTGCGCGGCACGCCGCTTGACCCGTTTGGCTACACGGCGGAGCGGCGGATGGAACGGCAGCTGATCCGCGATTATGAGCGCATGATGGGCAGGATTTTACCGCAAGTCACCCCGGAGAACTACGCGATCGCGGTGGAACTCGCCGAACTGCCCCTGCAGATCCGTGGCTTCGGCCCGGTCAAACACGCCAGTGCCACGGCCGCTGACCGACGCCGCAGCGAATTGCTGGACGCGTTCGACGCAGGGTACAGGTCTGCCACGATGGCCGCGCAATAGCCCACGCAAACGCGCCAGCGCACAAAAAGAAAGGATGGATTTCCCGCGCACTGCCACCTATGACGGACATGACACGCGGCTGGTCCGATAGCATTGGCCGGTCGCCTCGGGGTGGCTTCGGGATTGACGACACATGGCAGTAGGCATCTTCGATTCGGGGCTTGGGGGGCTGACGGTTCTGGGCGCGCTGACCGCCAGGCTGCCCGATGTGCCCTTCGTCTATCTGGGCGACAATGCGCATACCCCCTACGGCGTGCGCGATGCCGATGACATCTTCGCCCTGACCTGTGCCGGGGTCGAAAGGTTGTGGGAGGATGGTTGCGATCTGGTAATCCTCGCCTGCAACACGGCCTCAGCCGCGGCGCTCAAACGGATGCAGGAAACCTGGGTGCCCGGAAACAAGCGCGTTTTGGGTGTCTTTGTGCCCCTGATAGAGGCGCTCACCGAACGCCAATGGGGTGACAACTCTCCCCCCCGCGAAGTTGCAGTCAGGCATGTAGCACTTTTCGCAACCCCGGCCACAGTGTCCAGCCGTGCTTTTCAGCGCGAGCTGGCCTTTCGCGCCATCGGCGTGGACGTCGAGGCACAGCCCTGCGCGGGCGTGGTCGATGCGATTGAACAGGGCGACATACAACTGGCCGAAGCGCTGGTCCATTCCCATGTCGAGGCGCTTCTGCGCCGGATGCCCCGGCCAGAGGCCGCCGTGCTGGGCTGCACGCATTATCCGCTGGTCGAACACGCCTTTCGCGAGGCGCTGGGCCCGCAGGTCGCGGTCTATTCCCAGCCCGATCTGGTTGCGGCCTCGCTCGACGACTATCTCAAGCGCCGCCCCGAGATGCAGGGACCGGGGCAGGAATCGGCGTTTCTGACGACGGGCGTGCCGGTCAATGTCTCGCGCAAGGCCACGCAGTTCCTGCGACGACAGATCAGCTTTCGCGCAGCCTGAGTTTCTTCATCTTGCCAAAAATACTCCCGCGCGGAGCGCTTGAGCGATCAGCCCCTCCGCGTGACGTTTCAGGAGAATGACCATGACCAAATCCATCGCCATTCTGGGCGCCTCTGGCTATACCGGCGCCGAACTTGTACGCCTGATCGCCACCCACCCGGAGTTTCGCATCGCCGCGCTGACAGGCGAGCGCAAGGCCGGCCAGCCCATGGCGCAGGTCTTCCCCTTCCTGCGCCATCTCGACCTGCCGGATCTGACCCGGATCGAGGATGTGGATTTCGCGCAAATCGATCTTGCATTCTGCGCGCTGCCCCATGCCACCAGCCAGGCGGTGATCAAGGACCTGCCGCGCGATCTGAAAATCGTGGATCTGTCTGCCGATTTCCGCCTGCGCGACCCGGCTGACTACGAGAAATGGTACGGCAAGCCCCATGCTGCCCCCGATCTGCAGCAAGAGGCCGTCTATGGCCTGACCGAATTCTACCGCGAGGAGATTCGCGCCGCGCGGCTGGTCGCGGGCACAGGCTGCAATGCGGCGACTGGCCAGTATATCCTGCGCCCGCTGATCGAGGCCGGGGTGATCGATCTCGACCGCATCATCCTGGATCTGAAATGCGGAGTCTCGGGTGCCGGGCGTGCGCTCAGGGAAAACCTGCTGCATGCAGAATTGTCCGAGGGCAGCCATGCCTATGCGGTTGGCGGCACGCATCGGCATCTGGGCGAGTTCGATCAGGAATTCTCGGCTCTGGCAGGGCGGCCCGTGCGCATCCAGTTCACCCCGCATCTGGTGCCCTTCAACCGCGGTATCCTTGCGACAGCGTGGCTGGATGGCGACGCACATCGCATTCACGACATTTTGCAGGCCCGTTATTGCGCTGAATCAATGATCTGCGTGCTACCTTTTGGCACAACACCCTCGACTCATGATGTGCGCGGGTCCAATTTCGTGCATAT
>REDZ01000228.1 GCA_007695345.1 Paracoccaceae bacterium
CGACCAGACGCGCGGCCTTGTTATAGCCGATGCCCAGCTTGCGCTGGATATAGCTCGTCGAACATTTGCGGTCCTGAATGACCACCTGCACGGCCTGATCATACAGCGCATCCTCGCCGCCGGTATTGCCCCCCAGCCCCAGAACCGCGTCGATATCGGCCTCGCGCCCGTCCTCTGGCCCGTCCACAACGCCGGACTTGTAATCAGGCGGGCCGAAACTCTTCAGATGGGTGACGACCTCTTCCACCTCTTCATCGCTGACAAAGGGGCCGTGGATACGGTTCAGCCGGCCACCGCCCGCCATATACAGCATGTCCCCCATGCCCAGCAGTTGCTCTGCCCCCTGCTCGCCCAGAATGGTCCGCGAATCGATCTTCGATGTCACCTGGAACGAAATCCGCGTCGGGAAATTGGCCTTGATCGTCCCGGTGATCACATCGACCGAGGGGCGCTGCGTCGCCATGATCAGGTGGATCCCGGATGCTCGTGCCATCTGCGCCAGCCGCTGGATGCAGGCCTCGATCTCCTTGCCCGCAACCATCATCAGATCGGCCATCTCATCGACCACGACCACGATGAAAGGCAGCAATTCGGGCGCGAATTCCTCAGTCTCGAACACCGGATCGCCTGTTTCATCGTCAAACCCGGTCTGGATGGTACGCTTGAACATCTCGCCCCGCTCCAGCGCCTCGCGCACGCGGCCATTATAGCCCTCGATATTGCGCACGCCCATCTTGGACATCTTGCGATAGCGCTCTTCCATCTCGCCCACGACCCATTTCAGCGCAACCACCGCCTTTTTCGGGTCCGTCACAACGGGCGAGAGCAGATGCGGAATCCCGTCATAGACGCTCAGTTCCAGCATCTTGGGGTCGATCATGATCATGCGGCATTCTTCGGGCGGCATGCGATACAGAAGCGACAGGATCATCGTGTTGATCGCCACGGATTTGCCCGACCCGGTCGTGCCCGCGATCAAGAGATGCGGCATCTTGGCCAGATTGGCCACGATCGGTTCGCCATCGATCCCCTTGCCCAGCGCCAAGGGCAGGCGCATGTTCGAATCGCCATAATCCCGCGCGGCAAGGATCTCGCGCAGCACGACCTTTTCGCGATGCGCGTTGGGCAGTTCGATCCCGATGATCGACCGCCCCGGCACCGTGGACACCCGCGCCGACAATGCCGACATGGACCGGGCGATGTCATCGGCCAGACCGATGACGCGGCTGGCCTTCAGCCCCGGTGCAGGTTCCAGCTCATACTGGGTGACAACCGGGCCGGGGCGCACGCTCACGATCTCGCCGCGCACCCCGTAATCATCCAGCACATTCTCCAGCATCCGCGCGTTTTCTTCCAGCGCCTCATCGCTCAGCGTATGACGGGTCACATTGGCGGGGTTTTCCAGCAATGACAGGGGCGGCAGTTCGAACACCGGCTCTTGCGGGTCGAACTCGAAACGCGGCTCGGCCTCGGCCTGCGCCTGACGCGAGGGCTGGGTCTTGCGCGCGTTTGGCGTGACCACACGGCGTTGCAGGACATGACCGCTGCGTGGCATCTCGGGCGCGGCATCCTCGGGCTGATAGTCCCGCGGTGCGGGCATCTCGGGCGCGTGCGGCTGCGGGGTGGGTGCCGCATGGGGCATCGCGGCCTGCATCCAGTCCGGCATGGGCACGGCGCCGGGCATCGGGGCCGGGATCTCGGCCTGCAGATGCACGGGCTGGGGGACGTGCGTGACTGGCGTCTGCACGGCAGCATGTCCACCCGGATAGGGGGCCGGATCGGGCATGGCTTGCGCGCGCAGCGGCGGCTCGGCCTGCGGGTGGCGGGTCCGGTCGAACTGCATGACCGGCTTTCTGGTCTTGCGGTGCCGGATGGCATCGGCAATGCGCGAACGGATGCGCGCCTCACCCCCCGGCTCCACATTCCGGGCAGCGGCGGAGAGGGGCGGCTCGATCAGTTCGGGGTGCAGATCGGGCTCCGGTTCGGGCTCTGGGGGCGGGGCAGGGCGGCTGCTTAACACCTTCAGCCGCGCCAGCAGACCAGAGGCGGGCTCTGGCTCCGGCTCCGGCATGGGCGCAGCGCGCGCGGGGCCGGGCGCGTGGGTCAGCCGTGGCTCGGCGCGCGGGGCACGCGCCGCGGGCGCAGGCGCAGGCGCAGGCTGTGCATAGCCTGTATCCTGCCGCATATCATAGCCCGAAGCGCGGATGACCGGCGGGGCCTTGCGCCCGTGCGCAGGCGCTGCTGCATAGCCCTGCGCGTCTTGCGCCGGTACATACCCCTGCGCGGCAGGCGGGGGCGCATAGCCATGCCCGGCGCGCGCATGTTCCGCGACATGCGCACGAGCGCGCCGGTCCTGCATATGCTGCGCTGCGGCCGCCCGCGCGGCCTGCGCCCCACGGATGCCCCCGGACAGCCCGTTCAGCGCCGCCGACCCCAGGCCCGACAGACCACCGCGCGCCACCGCACCCGTGCCAGAGAGAACCAGCGCCATGCCAGCCGCCAGAAAACGCAGGAATTGCCGCGTCTCGGGCCAGTCCACCCCCATCACAAAGACCCAGGTCCCAAGACAGACCACCGAGAGCACAAACCCCATCAGCGTCACACCCGCCGCGGGCGACATCGGCAACGCATTGACCACCGCACCCAGAACCGTGTCGCCGAACACACCACCCATGCCATGCAGCGTATCCCAGCCCGCGCTTGGCACCAGCGTCGCGGCCCAGAGCGCCGTGACCGCCAGCGCGATGGGCAGGAACACCCCGCGCGCCATGGCCTGCGCGTGGCCGCGACCGGTCACCAGCCGCAAACCCCAGCCCGCCGCGAACAGCACCAGCCCCCACGAGGCCACACCGATAATCACCATCAAAGGCGCCGCAATCGTGGCCCCGGTCCGGCCCATTGCGTTCTGCACCTGCTGATCGCTGGACGCCATCCAGCCCGGATCGCTTGGCGTATAGGTCCACAGCATCATGGCGACCATCCCCGCCAGGACGATCAGCCCCAGCCCCAGCGCCTCGCGCCCGCGCTTCTGCAGGGCGGCCTGTACATGCCGGTCCAGAAGGGGCTCGCGCTGATGCGTGTTGTAGGATGCCATCGGGATGTCCTCTTTCACGGAAACAGACACAGGCGCAGGCGGCGCAGCGCGTCTTCGATCTCGTCTATGGGGGTGACCATGGCCACCCGGATGAACCCCGCGCCGGGGTTCTTGCCCGCCACCTCGCGCGACAGATACGCACCCGGCAGGGCGCGGATGCCGGTATCCTGCCACAGCTTCAGGGCCGCAGCCTCGCCATCTGGTACGGGCAGCCACAGGAAAAACCCGGCCTCGGGGCCCTGATAGCCCGGCACGCTGCCCAGTATCCGGTCGGCCAGGGCATATTTCTGCTGATACCGCGCGCGGCTGGCGCTGACATGTTCCTCATCGGCCCAGGCGGCAGCGGCGACATGCTGCAACGGCTCTGGCAGGGGCGCGCCGGAATAGGCGCGCAATTGCCGGATGCGCCGGATCGCGGCCACCCCGCCCGCAACAAAGCCCGAGCGCAGCCCCGGCAGGTTCGAGCGTTTGGACAGCGAATTGAACACGACCACACGTTCGGGGTCCGCGCCCATGGCATCGGCCACCTGCAACGCGCCGGGGGGCGGCGTGTGGCGATAGATCTCGGAATAACACTCATCGGCAAAGACGCGAAAATCGTGCTTCTCCGCCAGCGCGAACAGATCGCGCAGATACCCGCCATGCGCCACGGCCCCCTGCGGATTGGCGGGCGAGCACAGATAGGCAATCGCCACACGGTCCAGCAGATCGCGCGGCAGGGATGCAAAATCGGGCAGATGCCCCGTTTCCGCCGTGGCGGGCACGAAAACAGGCTCGGCCCCCGCGGCCAGGGCAGCAACGGCATAGACCTGATAAAAGGGGTTGGGCATCAGCACGACCGGGCGCTGCCCGCGCTTTTGCTCGGGGCAAAGCGCAAGGGCCGCGTTGAACAACCCCTCGCGCGTGCCGTTCAGCACCATCAGGTTCTCGGGCGCGAGCCTGCAGCCATAGCGCCGCGCGACCCAGCCCTGAATCGCCTCCAGCAGCGGCGCGATCCCTTCATTCGCCGGATAGACGGCAAAGCGGTCCAGATGCCTGTTCAGCACCTCGGCCAGAAAGGGTGGCATGGCGTGCTGCGGCTCTCCGATGGACATGGCGACAGGCGCGGCGCCGGGCGCATGCCCGTCCAGCAGCGCACGCAGGCGCGGAAACGCGTATTCCGGCAGGTTCGAAAACCGCTCTGGGAAATCCATGGGTGCCTCAACTTGGCAGGGTCTTCGCGCCCCGCTTTCGATCAGGATAGCGTGACAAATCTGCCGCGTCCAGATTTGGGTGAAGCGTGGACAATAACCCCGTGGAATTGTGGCATTTTCGCAGGAATCCCCCCTAAACCACCATATCTCGGGGCTAAGGGATGAATCACCGCAACTGGTAGCCTTACCTAGCGCAACGCGGCCTCGGCGGCGGCGGACAGTCGCAGCAGGCGGGCCTCTGCCATGGGCGGCGCCATCAGGCTGATCCCGACTGACGGGATCGCGGTCGGCAGGGTCAGCGCGCACAGGCCCAGCATGTTGGCGATCCGCGTATTGCGCAGGGTCAGCAGGTTTTCAGTGGTATAATAGGCATGATCGCGCATCAGCCGGGCGGCATCGGGGGGCATGTTGGGCGCTGTGGGCAACAGGACCGCATCATATCCGGCAGTCTGGTCCAGATAGACCGCGCGATGCCGCGCCAGTTCACTCCGCGCAGCCAGGTAATCCGCGGCCAGATGCGCGCGCCCCGACCGGAACCGCGCGAGGATGGGGGCGAACACATCATCCGGGCGCGTCTCGATCAGGTCGCGCCACTGGGCATAGCATTCGGGCGTGTAGATGATGGCCGACAGCGCCAGCGCATCCTCGACCGGGGCCAGCCGCGCGCGGGTGATCCGTGCCCCGGCGCTGGCAAGCCGGTCGGTCGCATCCTCGAACCCCTTGGCGGGCGGGTCGCGGATATCGTCAAAGGGCGCGCCCTCCAGCACCAGAAAATGCCGGCCCGCCAGGCTGGCCCCGCGCAGATCAGGGGGTGTGCTGCCCTCAAGCGCAGAAAGGACGAGCGCGCAATCCTCGACCGAGCGGGCAAGCGGGCCGACCGTGTCGAAGCTCGGCGCAAGCGGCACGACCCCGCCCAGCGACACCCGCCCGGCAGTGGTTTTCAGCCCCACGAGATCATTCCAGGCCGCCGGGATGCGCACGGACCCGCCCGTATCCGACCCCATCCCCAGCGCCGCCAATCCGAACGCGACGGACGCCGCCGCACCCGAGGACGACCCCCCAGGCACCGCCGCCGGGTCATTGATGCAGGGCGGCGTTGCCGTGACCGGGTTCAGGCCCAGACCCGAATAGGCGAATTCGGTCATATGCGTCTTGCCCAGACAGACCGTGCCCGCGCGGGTCATGGCGGCGACAGCATCGGCATCGGTCTGCGGCACACGTCCTGCCAGCAGGGCGCTGCCAGCCTCGGTCGCGATGCCGGCCGTGTCGAACAGATCCTTCCAGGACAGCGCCACCCCGTCGAGCGGCCCATGCCGCAGCCCGGCGCGCGCACGCGAGCGCGCGGCCATCGCCTCATCCAGCGCGCGTGTCTCGGTCACGTGGGTGTAGATGCGGGCATGATCGGGATGGGTGCGGATCGCATCCAGAAACGCCTCTGTCAGCGACAGGGGGCAGAGCGTGCCTTCGGCGATGGCGCGGCCCTGTTCGGCGGCGGGCCGGGAGAGATAGGCAAGGGTCATGGGCGTATCTTTGCTGCTGTGCTGCCGGTCGAGGGGGGGGGGGGGGGGGGGGGGGGGGGGGGGGGGGGGGGGGGGGGGGGG
>REDZ01000208.1 GCA_007695345.1 Paracoccaceae bacterium
GGCTGCGCGTTGAAGCTGAGCGGGATCATGATCAGGATCGGCGCCAGCAGGAAGAAGAAGATCGAATAGCAGATCACCCGAAAGGCGTAATGCCAGATCTTGTCCTTGGTGGTGTAATAGGCGGGCATGGACATGCGCGTTCTCCCCTTACCCGAATTTCAGGCTGTCAGTGCCGACCAGCCGATTGAAGAGCCAGTAGAGCAGGAGCACACCCACCAGCAGCATGGACCCCAGCGCTGCCGCAAGCCCCCAGTTCAGCGATTGCTGGATGTGGCGTGCAATCTCGTTCGAAATCATGCGCCCGGACTGGCCACCCACAAGCGCCGGCGTGATATAGTAGCCGATCGAGATGATGAAGACGAGCACACCACCGGCCCCGATCCCTGGCAGGGTCTGCGGGAAATAGACCCGGCGGAACGCGGTGGTGGGCGTCGCCCCCAGCGACTTGGCCGCACGCATGTAACTGGGGGGAATCGTGCGCATCACCGAATAGAGCGGTAACACCATGAAGGGCAGCAGGATATGCGTCATCGCGATGATCGTCCCGGTCTGATTATATATCAGATCCAGCCTGTTATCATCGCCTATGAGGCCGATATTCACAAACAGGGTGTTGAGGACCCCCTGCTGCTGCAACAGCACGATCCAGGCCGATGTGCGCACCAGAAGTGACGTCCAGAAGGGCAGCAACACTGCGATCATCAGCAGGTTCGCGTAGCGCATGGGCAGGATCGACAGATAATATGCGATCGGAAAACCCAGCAGAAAGGTCATGAAGGTGATCGCGACACTCAGCGCCAGCGTGCGCCCGAACAGATTGACATAGATCTGCCGGTTCTCGGGGCGCTTCACGATATTGCCGGCTTCGTCATATTCGCGGTCAAGTGCCGCGATATAATAGGCAGGTGTCAGCGGGCGCCCTTCGCGCTTGATCACGCGCCAGAGTTCCGGCTGCCCCCACAGGCGGTGGGCATCGCCAAAGGCCTCGGCATAGGGGGCCTCGAAATTCGGGACCTGCCGGGACGTGCGGGAGATTGCGCCGCGCGCGGCGCTCAACTCATAGTTCAGGCGAATCCCCAGCGGCCCGATCTTCTGTTCGCGGCGGGGGCGGTCCAGATCCTCCATCATGTCGGCATGAAGCGCGGCAAAGACGGGCTCATCCGGCATGCCGGAGCCGTCCCAGTCCTGCAGCGCATCCAGCGTGCGCGGCAGCGCATCCACGACCTGCGGATTATCGACCGAGCGCCACATCATCTGCGCGATGGGAAAGGCGAAGAAGATCAGGATAAAGGCCAGCAGCGGTGCGACCAGCAGGAAGGCGGTCAGCTTGCGGCGGCGCATCGACCGTTCAAGCGCGCGGCGCAGGGGCGTGCCATCCGATGTGACCAGCCGTCCACGCTTGTCGGTCGTATCACCGACCTGGACATCATCCTGTGTCGCATCTGCCATTGCCATCGTCAGACCCTCTCGCCCACGCGAAATACCATCTTTGTCCGGAAGGACGTGGGGTCAGGGCGCGCAAAGCGCCCTGACCCGAAAGGCCGCAGATTACTGCAGCATCCAGTTCGCGAAGCGCTCGCGCAGTTCGTCGCCATAATCGACCCAGAAATCGTTATCCAGGATGATCGGGGCAAAGTAGTTCTCGGGTGCCGACGGCATATGCGGTGCCATGTCGATCCCCAGATCGGCATGCTGGCCGACCAGTTCCGAAGAGGACGCACGCGCCGGGCCGTAGCTGATGAACTGAGCCTGATCCGCCAGACGCTGCGTGTCCGTGGCGAAATACAGATAATCCATCACCGCATCGATATTGTCGCCATCTGCGGGAACGACCCAGCCGTCCCACTCAACCACCTGACCGTCCCAGATGATCTCGGCGTTCATGCCTTCGACCTCGATCGCGTCGAACATCCGGCCGTTATAGCCGGTGGCAAAGGCGACTTCGCCATCGGCCAGAAGCTGCGGTGCCTGGGCACCTTCGCTCCAGAAGATGATGTCATCCTTGATCGTGTCGAGCTTGGCGAAAGCACGGTCCACACCTTCGGGCGTGGCGAGCACGTCATAGATCTCGTCAGGATCCACACCATCAGCATAGAGCGCCCATTCCAGGTTGGTGCCCGGACGGTCCTGCAATGCGCGACGACCCGGGAAATTCTCGGTGTCGAACAGATCCGCAATGCTCGTAGGCTGGGCATCTTCCGGGAAGGCGTCGGGGCGGACGGTCAGCACGGTCGAATAGAGGATCTGCGGGATGAAGCATTCGCCCAGGCTACCGGGCAGGAAGTCTTCGGTCGGCGGCGTGCCATCGGGGGCAGCGGCCAGTACCTCGTCATGGTCGATCGGCATGATGATGCCTTCGTCACAGGCAAGCTGCGCATCCGACGGCAGCATGTCCACCAGATCCCATGTCACATTGCCCGCCTGGGCCTGCGCACGCAGGCTGGCCAGCGCATTGGCCGAGCCATCATCGTTGACGATGGTGACATGCGGGTTCGCTTCCATCCACGGCTCGTGATAGGCGCGCACCTGGCTGGCTGTGTAGGCACCACCCCAGGACACGATCGTCAGCGATACCGGGTCGTCGGCCGCGGCACCCAGCGCCATTGCGCTGACAGCCGAGCTCAGAGCGACCATTTTCAGTTTGGATGACATGTCATTCCTCCTTGGTTGGGTTTTGCGCAGGCAGAAGTGCTGCCTGGCATTCTTCGCAGTCCTGTCCCTCGGACCGTTCACCTGCCACGCCCCTGCTGTCAGGTTGGACAGTCAAGCGCGCGGCAATCCTTTGGCATCCAGCCGATCTTGATCTTTTCGCCCTTCTTGTGGCGGACCTGATCGGGTGCATTGCGGGTTTTCATGATGAAGTTCTCGTTGCCCGCGACTTTCAGCCGCGTGCGGAACACATCACCCATGTATATGAATTCCAGAACCTCGGCATCGATCAGATGCGCCTCGGCATCCAGCCGCTCCTTGTTGGCCTCGACCCGTTCGGGGCGGATGGAGACGCGGGTGCGCTCGCCGACCTTGGAGATGTTGACGGGCTTGGCATCGATCAATGCGCCGCTGTCCAGTTCGACCACACAGGCGTCGCCCTTGATCTCTTTCACAACGCCGTCCAGCGTGTTGTTTTCGCCGATGAATTGCGCAACGAAGCTGTTCCTGGGTTCTTCATACAGCACATCGGGCGGATCAAGCTGCTGGATGCGACCGTCATCGAACACGGCCACATTGTCCGACATGGTCAGCGCTTCGGTCTGGTCATGCGTGACATAGACTGTGGTGATCCCCAGATCATGCGCCAGACGCGTGATCTCGAACTGCATATGCTCGCGCAACTGCTTGTCGAGCGCGCCGAGCGGTTCGTCCATCAGCACAAGCTCGGGCTCGAACACCAGCGCGCGGGCCAGCGCGATCCGCTGTTGCTGCCCGCCCGAAAGCTGCGCGGGCCGCCGGCCCATGAAGGCGCCCATCTGGACCATGTCCAGGGCGCGCTTGACCTTTTTCTCGCGGTCCGATTTGCCCAGACCTCGGACCTCCAGCGGAAAGGCCAGGTTCTCGCCGACGGTCATATGCGGAAAGAGCGCGTAATTCTGGAACACCATGCCGATGCCGCGCTTGTGCGGCGGGACCGAGTTGATGGGCCGCTTGTCGAGCATGATCTCGCCATTGGTGGCTGTCTCGAACCCGGCCAGCATCATCAGGCAGGTGGTCTTGCCCGACCCCGAGGGTCCCAGCATTGTCAGAAATTCGCCTTTTGCCACTGACAGGTTCAAGTCTTTGACGACCAGCGTTTCCCCATCATAGCTTTTCTGCACGCCGTCGAATACGACAAAGCCGTCGCCTTGCTGTTGTGCAACCACGTTCTTCTCCCGTGTTGGTCGGCGGCTATCCGCTCGTTTATTCATTGAGGCCAGTAAAAACCAAGCAGGGCGTCGATTGCAACCAATAACTCTGCATTCCGGGGCATCAGGTGGATTACGCACAATTTTCCGCCATTCGGCGGCGTATGCAGACCATCTGCCCTTGATCGGCGAGTATTCAGGAAATTGTCCTGCGAGGCTGCAAAGCGTCCACGCGGTGCGCAGCGTTTCCGCAGGTTGCAATATAAGAGAAAATGGTGCGGTCGAGAAGACTCGAACTTCCACGGGAGTTACCCCACAGCGACCTCAACGCTGCGCGTCTACCAATTCCGCCACGACCGCACGCGACTTGGTGAGCGGCTGTTTACGCGCTGGGGCGCGCGTTGTGAAGAGGGAAAAACCACAAAACTGCGCCCCCCGAACCGCTCTGTTTGCGCGATCCGCTGGCCTATCGGGGGACGGATGGGCTAGAGGGGGCAGACACCACCCGCACTGCCGCAAGCCAAAGGGGAATCGGCCCATGTCCACAGCGTCCAGCGCCCAGGCCCGCGACGGAACCACTGCCCCGGTCGAATGGCGCATTCTGCCGGGATTGTCGGATTACCCCGCAACACTGTCCGCCATGGAAGCGCGCGTCGCCGAGATCGCCGCCGGCACTGCACCCGAGGCGATCTGGCTGCTCGAACACCCGCCGCTTTATACGGCAGGCACCAGCGCGGACCCGGCGGATCTGGTCGCGCCCGACCGGTTTCCCGTGCATTACGCCGGTCGCGGCGGCGAATACACCTATCACGGGCCGGGGCAGCGGGTGGTCTATGTCATGCTGGACCTGAATCGCCGTGGCCGCGATGTGCGCCGTTTCGTGGAGCGTCTGGAGCACTGGATCATCCTGACGCTTGACGCCTTTGCCATCCGAGGAGAGCGGCGCGCCGGCCGTGTGGGTGTCTGGGTCACCCGCCCCGAAAAGTCCCCCGCCCCCGATGGCAGCCCGCGCGAGGAAAAGATCGCCGCCATCGGCATCAAGCTGCGCCGCTGGGTCAGTTTTCACGGCATATCCATCAATGTAGAGCCCGACCTGTCCCATTTCGATGGAATCGTGCCCTGTGGAATCAGGGACCATGGCGTGACCAGCCTGGTCAATCTGGGCCTGCCGGTGACGATGGAGGATGTCGATCTGGCGTTGCGGGGCAGCTTTGCGCGGGTCTTTGACACCGACGCACAGCGCTGACCACGACATGCGCTGCAATGATTCAGATCAAAAAATCCGCCGCTGCGACACTTGAAGCATTGCTCTGGCAAAACACACATTCTAGAAGCTAAGTATCCCGGTGCTGACACACGCGTGGTGTCAGGCACCCGGAGCGAGACCGGGTCGGGCCCGCAAAGCCCCGACCCGAGGGACGAAAACAGTTGCGAGCAACGCAACAGGAACCGGGAACTGGAGTAGCCAATGGCCGACGCAGCCACCCATGATCACGGACACGAGGACAACCGGTCCTTCTTTACACGCTGGTTCATGTCGACGAACCACAAGGATATCGGGATCCTGTATCTCATCACCGCAGGGATCGTGGGCTTCATCGCTGTCGCCTTCTCGATCTACATGCGCCTGGAGCTGATGACGCCCGGCGTTGACTACATGTGCATGGAAGGCGCGCGCATCACCCCCGCACCGGAAGGGGAATGCACACCCAACGGCCATATCTGGAATGTGCTGATCACGGCGCATGGCATCCTGATGATGTTCTTCGTGCTGATCCCGGCGCTGTTCGGCGGCTTCGGCAACTATTTCATGCCGCTGCATATCGGTGCGCCGGACATGGCGTTCCCGCGTCTGAATAACCTGTCCTACTGGCTGTTCGTGGCAGGCTCGACCATGGCGGTGGCCTCGGTCTTTTCGCCCGGTGGCAATGGCCAGCTTGGCTCGGGCGTAGGGTGGGTCCTCTACCCACCCCTCTCGACAAATGAGGCGGGCTTCTCGCTCGATCTGGCGATCTTCGCGGTCCATATCTCGGGGGC
>REDZ01000209.1 GCA_007695345.1 Paracoccaceae bacterium
GGCATTGAGCCGGCATCAGCTTCATTCCAATACGCACTCTGTAAAAGTTATATTAATTTTTTGCGTTCTATATGCAGCGATGAGAGGGACAACCACACGGCAAGGCATATGAAAGCATTCACGTTACCCAGGGGGGTGTCCCGCCGCGCCTCTGCCATGGCCATGGTATTCGCGCTTGCGCTCACTGCGCATAGCGGGGCCGTCGCACAGGCTGGCCCCCGCGTGATGGTCGCGGATAAGACCGGCACAGCCACGGTGGCACATGCACAGGCCCTGCGCGCGCGGGCATCCGAGCATGGCACGATCCGCGTCATCATCGGGCTGGACACCGATTTCCACCTGCACGGGTCGCTGAACGGCGCGCAGATAGAGGCGCAGGGCCGTGGCATAACCGCGGCCCAGAACAGGGTTCTTTCGCAGCTTTCAGGACATGCATCAGCCACGCGTTACCGGACCATTCCCTATATGGCCGTGACAGTGAACATGGCGGATCTGCAGACAGTGCTGAGCATGCCTGGTGTTACCTCTGTGCAGGAGGATATGCATTTCGCGCCCTACCTTTCCGACACGACCGCATTGGTGGATGCGCGGCGGCTCTGGGCACAGGGGATCGCGGGCAGCGGGCAATCCATCGCGGTTCTGGACAGCGGCACCTGGCCCAACCATTTCGCGTTCTACACGCCGCAATTCGATCGCAAGATCCCTGCATCCGCGTGTTTTTCGACCAATGATCCCGCCGTATCCGCGACAAGCACATGCCCGAACGGCCAGGACGTGCAGATCGCCCCCTTCGGCCCCGTAGCCGGATTTGATTGCGACCCCGCGGTGGCCGGGTGTGGCCATGGCACACATGTCGCGGCCATTGCAGGCGGTCGCTTGAACACCCCGCCGATGTCGCATGGCATGGCGCGGGACGCCGATATCGTTCCGATCAATGTCTTTCGGCGTCTTGACGGTTTCCTGAACTGCTTTCCGAACAGTTCGCCCTGTATTCGTGCCTCTTTTGCCGATCTGATCAGCGGGCTTGAACAGGCATTCATCTGGCGAACCCGCAACAATATCGCGGCCGTGAACATGAGCCTCGGGGGCGGGCAGCATTTCGACTATTGCGACAATCTGATGCCCGCGATGACGGCCGTGATCGACAATCTGCGATCGGTCGGTGTGGCGACAGTCATCGCGTCCGGGAATAACGGCTTCAATGGGTCCACAGGCGCGCCCGCCTGTATCTCGTCCGCGATCAATGTCGGCAGCACGACAAAGACGGACACATTGTCCAGTTTCTCGAACCATGCCAGCTTTGTCGATCTTCTGGCACCGGGCAGCGATGTCGTGGCCGCCGATTCCTCGGGTACGCAGACGCCACCGCGCCGGGCGCAGGTTTCGCTGTCGGGCACCTCGATGGCCGCGCCGCATGTGGCCGGGGCCTTTGCGATGCTTCGGGCCCACCAGCCCACGGCGCGGGTGACGGATATCGAACGTGCGCTGGCCTGCACTGGTGTGCCGGTGTCGCGCGTCAGCCTGCCCAAGCCCCGCATTTCGATGGCGCGGGCGCGCAATTACCTCAACCGCCCCGACGGCTTGCGCGGTTGGGGCTTTGGCGCCCAGGCACAAGCGGAAGCCTGGCGCCCGATACTGGGAGAGCGGGAATGGACAGGGGCCAGCGGCCCCACAGGCAACAGCCTGTTGCTGAACAGCACGGGTAGCGCCGAATGGAGTATCGCGCAGGCCCCCTATTGCGTGAATGACGTGGTTCTGGTTGCACAGATGGCGCGTGCGGACCCGGACCCGGCGCGGGCCTGGTATTCGGGGTTGCTGATCAGCAGCATGGTCGACGACGACGGGCTGTTTTCGGGCCTGTTCTTTGGCTACGCGATCTCGGACAGTGCAACACCTGTCCGCATCGAGGGAATCGAGAGCGCGAGTGGTGTAACGGGCAGGCGACAATCGGAGGTGCTGTGCAGCAATTCGCTTCCGCCGCTGACCACAGCTGCGCCGCAGGTCCTGCAGGTCGTAAAACAGCGCAATGAACTGGTCTTTCGCATGAACGGGGCAGAGGTCTGCCGCACACAGACCAATCCGCGGTTCCGTCATGGACATGTCAAACTGGTGATGGAAGCCCCGCGCGGCGATGCCGCTGTGGGTCACAGCCTGCGCCTGGCACGGATGCTGGCGCGCCCCCTGATCCAGCGTGATCCGATCGCGGGCCAGTCAGTCGCACTGGCGGGCGCAGCAGACTGGCCCGTGACTGCCGGCGATGTGCCTGACTGATCCTTGCCCGCCCGCTTGGGCAGGCTTTTGTCAGCGACACGGCACGGCGCCCCGTGGTGGGGCGCCGTGCCATGCAACTCGGCAAAATACAGATGGTCAGTTGTTGCGGAAAAAGCTCAAGGTCTGGTGTACTGGAGACGAGGCAAGTGGATTGGTGGCGATGTTAAAGGCGATCGGGCGCGTCTCATCCCCTTGACCCCCGCCCCAGGCGCGACCGATGAACCTGATGATGCTCGGGTCATCATCGCTCCGAGCGGCCATGCGGAAGCGGCAGTCAGACTGCATGTTGAGGGCACCGCGAACAATGAACTGGTCGGCATCATCGTCGAATTCGTCGCGGCAGAGCGCCGCAAAGCGCCCATTGGCCTGCACTGTCATTCGGCAACTGGAAAAACCGTCACCGCCAAACCAGACCCCGGCCATATTCGCGTTGGAACACACGGTCTGGGCGAGCGCGGGAAGCGCCGTCAGTGTCATTGCCACAGACAGGGCCGCACCAAGCATCTTCTTCATGTCGAAAGTCTCCGCTACAAAAATTCGTTCATGTCAGGTCATGGGGACGATTCTGAACAAAAGACGCCAATCAAACACGGCGATTCTGAGCGCCAGAGCCTTTATCCCATATCATAATGTGCCGGGAGGATGCGGGATCTGTCAATTCTTTCGGCACCGGCAAGGGCGCGGAGCGACATCGGATCAGCAGCTACAGACGTGCTGAACGACAGGCCAGCGGGCAAAACCGGGTATCAGCCGGGCAGCATATCCTGAAAAAAGCTCCGCACGCTGCGCGTTGCGGCCTGCACCTTGGGGCTGCGATGCAGATCGACATGGGTGACCAGCCAGAGCGCCGACTGCCAGTCAGGGCGCGGGGGCATCACCTCGATCATATCGGCCATACAGCCTGCGCGCGGGGCAAAGCCCAGCCCGAGCCCTGCGCGAATGGCCGCCATGCGGGTTGCGTGATCGTTGCTGCGAAACGCGATGCGGTGGCCTTCGGATTTCAGCCATTGTTCGAACGGCGCGCGCGACGCGCTGCCATCGGCGGCGACAAAGGCATGGGCGCGCAGCCCGTCATCATCCGAGGGCTGGCCGTGGCGGTCCAGATAGGCCGCGCTGGCGAACAGCGCAACTGGCAGGGTGCCCAGCGACTGCACCACATTGTCCGGCTCCTGCGGCTGCGCGCCCGCGCGGATCGCGATATGGGCCTCGGCATATTCCAGCCGCAGCACGCGCTCTTCTGTGCGCAGGCAGGGTTCCAGCGCGGGATGGTTCGCTGACAGGCTGGCGACCCATGGCAGCAGAACTTCGCTGAGTTCGGGAATGGTGGTGATGATCAGCGGCCCGGAAATCCCTTCCTGCATGGCCTTGAGCTGCGCTTCAAGCTGGTCGAAGCGCTGCTCGGTTTCCTGCGCGACATCGAACAGCGCGCGCCCGGCCTCGGTCGGGGTGTAGCCGCGCGCGTGGCGCTGGAACAGCTTGACGCTGATGCGATCCTCCAGCGCGTCGATATGGCGGATCACGGTGGCATGATGCACTCCCAGCGCGTTTGCCGCGGCACTGACCGTGCCGTTGCGGGCCACATGCAGGGCAGTGCGGACCTCGTCCCAGGGCTCGAGGCTCATGGCTGTGGCTCCGGCTCTGGCATCAGGCTGTGGTATTCGGCGGCAAGTGCGCCGGTGTCACTCGCATCCGGCGCGCGCCGGGCCGCGAGGACCGTGGCCGCGCGCACCGCGCTCCCGCCGGACAGAGTGGGGCAGATATCGGCAAGGGCCTCCATCTCGGCCATGTTGCCATTGCAATGCAGCACCAGATCGCAGCCTGCCTGCAGTGCCGCCTGCCCGCGTTCGGCCACCGACCCGCTCAGCGCCTGCATCGAGATGTCATCGGTCATCAACACCCCCTCAAAGCCGATCTCTTCGCGGATCAGGCGGATCATGCGCGCTGACGTGGTCGCCGGGTCAAGCGCGTCGATTGCGCGATACAGCAGATGCGCCGTCATGCCCAGCGGCAGATCGCGCAGCGCCGCAAATGCTGCAAAATCCTGCGCGCGCAGTTCTGCCTCAGGGGCATCGACCACAGGCAGGTCCAGATGACTGTCGCGCAGCGCACGGCCATGACCGGGGATATGTTTCAGCACCGGCAGCACGCCGCCCGCCATCAGCCCCTCTGCCATGGCGCGGGCACGCGCGACCACATCCGCCAACGTGCTGCCATAGCAGCGGTTGCGCAGGATCGAGTGGGTCTGCGCCGTGGCAATATCGGCCAGCGGCGCGCAATTCACATCGATACCGACATCGCGCAACTCTGCCGCCAGCAGACGCCCGCGCAGATACATGGCGCGCACCGGGTCGCGCGCCTGCGCGCCCTGATCGAGCGCGGGCACCCAGTCGCGCCAGTGCGGCGGCCCCATGCGCTGCACGCGCCCGCCCTCCTGGTCGATCAGGATGGGCATGTCGCGGCCCACAGCGGCGCGCAGATCGTCCGTCAGGGCGCGCAACTGGGTGGGGGACTGGATATTGCGGGCAAACAGAATCGCGCCCCAGGGCTGGGATTGCGCGAAAAAACCGCCCTCTGCCGCACTCAGCACCGGGCCGGCGCAGCCGAAGATGACAGCGCGCAAGCCCGAGATCACCGGATCAGGACCGGAATACAGTCGATCTGCTGATCCACCAGCGCCGCACAGAAGCGCCGCGCGTCGCGTTCATCGCTGAAGCCGTGCGCGCGCAGTCGGTAGAACACCGATCCACCGCTATGTGCAGCCTCGATCACGCGGCCCCGGTCATCCAGCAGCGGCGAGAAGCGGCGCGCCAGCTGGTCCCATGCGGCCTGGGCCTTGGCCACATCATCATAGGCGCCAAGCTGCACCAGACGGGTGCCGGGACCGATGGTGGCGGGGTCCACATCGAAACTGCGATTGCCGGAGATACTGGCCTCGACCGACTCGGCGACCGATGCGACCAGATCGTCGCTGTCGCTGCTGGAGGACGCGGAGGGTTGCGATGGTGCAGGCGCCGACGCTCGCGTCTGCGAGCCCGTCGCGCCATGGCGCGGGGTCGGGCGCGGCGATTGCGCAACGGCGCGTTGCGTCGGATCCTTGATGCCCAGCGCAGGGGCGTCACTGCCGGGTGCGGGCGCTCCGGCATCCGTCTCGCGCGGCAATGCGGCCGGGATCGGCTGCATTTCATCCCCGGCGGTCAAGTCGCGCGTATCGGCATGGGGCGATGGCGTGGCCATATCCGCATCAGACAGCGACAGCGGCGGGGGGGCCAGCGTGATCTGATCGCGCGGGGCCTCTTCGTTCGCTCCGGCCAGCCCGTTCACGGCCAGCCCCTGATGCGCGGCCTGCCGCCCGCCCGGATCATCCGGAGCCACGCGCACTGGCCCTTCCAGCGCGCGCACGACCGGCACGCCTGCGACGTCGCGCTGAATCATCTGCCACATCCAGGCCCCTGCCCCGATGATCAGCGCCACGGACAACACGGCCCCCACAGCATGGGCAACAT
>REDZ01000127.1 GCA_007695345.1 Paracoccaceae bacterium
GCACCTGAAGCTAGCGCGTCTACCAGTTCCGCCACCTGGGCAGGTTGCGTGAGCGTTGTTTATGGCGGGTGCAGGGCAGTGTCAACGGGGCAAAACCGTGAAACTGACGGGGTTGCCAAAATCGCTTCGTCCTTGTGATGGGGGCCATCGCAAGTTAATTGAGCCATAAGCGCAAGGTTGCGGAGGGCACTTATGTCGAAGCTGGTGACCATCTATGGCGGTTCGGGATTTGTCGGGCGGTATGTCGCGCGGCGGATGGCGCAGGCGGGATGGCGCGTGCGGGTCGCCGTGCGCCGCCCGAACGAGGCGCTGCATGTCAAACCCTACGGTGTGGTCGGGCAGGTCGAGCCCGTTTTCTGCAATATCCGTGATGATGCCTCGGTCCGGCTGGTGATGCAGGGGGCCGATGCCGTGGTCAACTGTGTGGGTATCCTGGTCGAGAGCGGGCGCAACAAGTTCGATTCCGTTCAGGCCGAGGGCGCAGGCCGGATCGCGCGCATCGCCGCAGAGGAAGGCGTGGCGCGCATGGTTCATGTGTCGTCCATCGGGGCGGATGCAGAGTCCAACAGTGTCTATCAGCGCAGCAAGGCCAGGGGCGAGGCGCTGGTGCAAGAGCATTTTCCGAACGCGGTGATCCTGCGCCCTTCGGTCGTCTTCGGGCATGAGGATCAGTTCTTCAACCGATTTGCCGGCATGGCGCGATTTTCGCTGTTCCTGCCTGTGGTCGGCCCGGACACCCGGTTTCAGCCGGTCTATGTGGATGACATCGCCGCCGCTGCTGCCAAGGCGTTGACCGACGATGTCCAGCCCGGAATCTATGAGTTGGGCGGACCCGACATTGCCGATTTCCGCACGCTGATGACGCAGATGCTGGCGGAAATCCGGCGGCGCCGGGTCTTGCTGACCATCCCCTTTCCGGTGGCAACGGCCATGGGCGCGGTGCTGGACGGGGTGCAGAAACTTACGCTGGGGCTGTTCACCAACGGGCTGTTGACCCGCGATCAGGTGCGCAATCTGCGTAACGACAATGTGGTGAGCGACGGGGCCAGGGGGCTGGCCGATCTGGGCATCACCCCCACCCCGATGCAAAGCGTGCTGCCGGATTACCTGTGGGTCCATCGTCCGGGCGGGCAGTACAAGTCCATCCACGAATCAGCGTCGCAGTTGCGCGGGGACTGACGGGCCGCAAGGCTGCGGCCCGCCGCCGTTGCGCGGGCCGTTTACCGTGGCAACAGCACATGATCCACAACATGGATCACGCCGTTGGACTGGTTTACATCATTGATCGTTACGCGGCCCGCGTTACCCGATTCGTCATAGATCCACAGCGTATTGCCGCGCACCTGTGCGCTGAGCGCTGCCCCTGACAGGGTTTCCATATGGAAGAACCCGTCGCTGCTGTTGCGCGCGCGGCGCATCAGTTCCGGCCCGCTCAGAGTCCCCGCCACCACATGCGAGGTCAGGACCTGCTGCAGCATCTCCTGATTCTCGGGCATCAGCAGCGTATCGACCGTGCCATCCGGCAGCGCGTCAAAGGCGGCATTGACCGGGGCAAAGACCGTAAAGGGGCCGGGGCCCTGCAGCGCCTCGACCAGCTCGGCGGCCTGGACGGCAGCAACCAGTGTGGTGTGATCGGCAGAATTGACAGCATTCTCGACAATGTTGCGTTCCACAAGCATCGGCGCGCCGCCGACTTCGGGGTTTGCGGGCATGTTGGCCTGCGCGACACTTGCCGCAACAATCATGACCGAGGCAATCAGATAGCGTTTCATTCTTCTCTCCCGTTGTTGTGTGATCGTGCCCGACGGGTGAGCCGGGGTCACATCGCGGAAACGAAAGGTCAGACACCAGAGTTTCGGAACACGCGGGTGTTCACGAAAATGTCAGGGTGTGGCCAGAAGCGCCGTGGCCAGAACCGGACCGGTCGGCACAGGCTCGGGAGAGCCGCCCGCGGGTTCGAGGGACACGGCGACCGTCTCGCCCGGCTGGACGACACCGCTCAACCGTGTCTCGCCCTCATCCAGCAAGCCAAGCGAACGGGGCGCGCCACCCTCATCTATGGCCCAAAGCTCATAGACGCTGCCGGCCTCGGGCATGGGACCCGTGGCGTTGATGATCACGGCCTCTTCCTGGGGGATCACGCCCACCAGCAGGGTCAGGCCGCGCTCGGCATCCACCAGTTCGGCCTGCAGTGTCGGCGCAGGCGGGGGTGCGGGCGGAAAGGCCACGAACACCACCAGAGCCAGCACCGCCGCGATGGCCGTTCCCAGCCCGGCACCCCACAGCCAGCCGCGCCGCGCCGGGGTGGGCGCAGGCGGGAACAGCCGCGCCTCGATCTGGTCCAGCAGGTCGGGGGCGGGTTCTTCGGGGAAATATTCGTTCAGGGGCGCCAGGCGGTTTTCCCAGCCCTGCACCTTTGCGGCGAAATCACCATCGACTGCGACCCGTTCCTGCGCGCGGCGCCAGTCATCCGGTCCCAGCAGGCCCAGCACATATTCCGCCGCCAGCAGATCGTCTTGGTCACGGGGATCAAGGGAGGTGTCGTCAGTCATCGGTCAAGACACTCCCTCAGGCTGATCAGTGCCCGGCGCAACCATGTGCGCATTGTGTTCAGGGGCACGGAGTGTTTCTCGGCAAGTTCCCGATAGCTTTGACCTTTCAGATAGGCCGCCTGCACGGCCTGCGCCCGGTCGGGTGGCAATTCGTCAAAACAGCGTATCACATCCTGCATCTGCGCGCGCAGCAGCATCGTCGATTCGGCCGAGGGGCCCGGATCGGTGATCTGGATGTCATCATCCAGCGGATCGGTCTGCTGGGCCGCGCGGGACTTGCGCGCGCGCAACCGGTCGAGCGCATGGTTTCGCGCGATGGCACAGATCCAGGACATGCCGGAGCCTTTTTCAGGGTCAAACGTTGCGGCCCGTTGCCAGAGCTTCACGAATACATCCTGAAGCGCGTCCTCGGCCTCGGCCCGGTTACTCAGCATACGCATCAGCAGGCCGACAAGTTTCGGTGCGGCACGGTCGTACAGCACACGCAACGCTGTGCGGTCCTGTCGCGAGAGGCGCTCAAGCAGGTCAGCAATGTCATCCTGCATCGAAGACGCCTGTTTTCCGGGGTGGGGCAGCACTGCCACAAAGGTTAACGTGCGATACACCTTATGGAGCGGGGCGCTGGTTTCAACCCCCTTCGCCATCGATGAACTGCTGGCGCAGGCTGCGCAGAACCGGAATGGTCTGGCGCACGCGTTCCTCGCCCAGCGAATGCACGGCCTGATCGATCAGCGGGGTGATCGCCGCCAGCGCGGCATCGCGTGCGGCGCGCCCGGCGGGGCTGATCGCGACCATCTTGCGGCGCGCATCGTCCCAGTCAGGACGTATATGCACATATCCCGCCCATTCCAGCTTCGCCAGCGTGTTGGTCATCGCGCCGCGGGTCACATGAAAGGCGCGGGCCAGTTCGGCGGGGCTCATTTCGGTCTGATACTTGCTCAAAAGGTTCAGCACACCGAAATGCGAGAGTTCCATCCCCTTGGGCAACACCTTGGACAGGCGGTTGCGCGCAAGCTGGTCGGCCATCAGCAATTCGCTGAACAGCGCGTTGGCCAGATCAGTGCGCGCGCGGGTCACGTCAGGGGCTCGGGGCTGGTGAATTCCCGGTCATGTGCAAGCGAAGGCACCCGCGCACGGGCGTCGCGGGCGCGGTCCGGATCGATCTCGACCAGCCCGACGCCGGGGGTGTCGCCCATATCCAGCAACACCTCGCCCCAGGGGGCGACGGCCATGGAGTGCCCGTAGGTGCTGCGCGCGCGGCCCCGTTGAGCCGGGTGGCGGCCTGTTTGCGCGGGCGCCAGAACAAAGGCGCCGCTCTCTATCGCGCGGGCCCGCAGCAGGGTTTCCCAATGCGCGGCCCCGGTCACGGGGCTGAAGGCGGCAGGCACGGTCAGGACCTGTGCCCCGGCCTGTGCCAGCGTCCGGTAGAGATGCGGAAACCGCAGGTCATAGCATATGCTCAGCCCAAGCGGCGCAAAGGGTGTCTGCGCCACCACGGCCTGCGTGCCGGGGCGAAACCCGGCTGATTCGCGATAGACCTCGGTTTCCGAAACCTGCACGTCGAACATGTGGATCTTGTCATACCGCGCCCGGATGTCGCCCTGCGGGTCGATCAGGAAAGACCGGTTGGCGAACCGACCATCCGGGTCGCTGGTCTTGAGCGCGAGCGAGCCGATCAGCACCCATATTCCCAGCGCCTGCGCCTCGGTGCGCAAAGCGGCAAGGGTCGGGTCATCACCCTCGCGGCGCAGCACGTTGCGCTGATGGGTCGCGCTGGTCGAGACGCAATTGCTGACCTCTGGCGTCAGGGCAATTGTGGCACCCGCGGCGGCAGCCTCACGCAGGGCGTCGCGCAGAACGGGGATATTCGCAACCGGGTCATCGCTGGAGCATAGCTGGACCAGTGCGGCATGAAACGCCATCGCCCTAGCCTTTCAGCAACGCATCCAGCTTGCCGGCCCGGTCAAGCGCATACAGTTCATCACACCCGCCGACATGCGTGTCGCCCACGAAAATCTGGGGCACGGTATGCCCGCCATTCGCGCGCTTGCGCATTTCGGCCCGGCGATCAGGGGTGCGGGCCAGGTCAATCTCGGTAAAGCTGACATTCTTGGCTTTCAGCAACCGCTTGGCCGCATGGCAAAAACCGCACAGGGGCGAGGTATAGATTTCAACTGTTTGCATGGCGACACCCCGGCTGGATCTGTTCGGGGCGCACTATAGCCGATCATGGCTGTCTTGCAACGCGGGCCAGCGCGACCACCCGGACCGAGGCCGCGCCATGCGCAAGGCAGGCCTCTGTCGCGGCGGCAAGCGTGGCACCCACAGTCATCACGTCATCGACCAGCAGAATGTCGCGGCCTTGCAGCATATGGATACGGCGCGGGTGCGGTGCGATGGTGTCGGCGACATTGGCAAAGCGTCCCTGACGGCCACGCCCGTCCTGCGTGCCGGTATGGCGGGTGCGGCGCAGCAGATCGGGGCAGTGGTCAAGCCCCAGCGCGTGTGACAAGGCGTGGCTCAGGATCGCGGCCTGATTGTAGCGGCGCTTTGCAAGGCGCAGCCAGTGCAAGGGCACAGGGGCCAGCAGCATGTCGGGCTGCACCATGTCGCGCGCGGCCCGCGCCATCCAGGCGGCGGCGGGCGCGGCGTAATCCATCCGGTCGTAATATTTCAGGCCCAGCAGGATCTGGCGCGCCTTGGCGTCATACAGCATGGCTGCGCGGCCCTGTTCCCATGGCCGGGCCAGCACAAGGCATTCGTCGCATTGGACGGCATCGCCCCGGTCATCGCCCGGCAGGGGTACGCCGCAGGCGTCGCAACAGGTGCCGTGGATAAAGGGAACCTGCGGCCAGCAGGCGGGGCAAAGCGCCCCTTCTTGCGTGACCATGGTGTCGCAGGTCAGGCATTGGGGCGGATAGATCGCCCGGATCAGCGATCTTGCCCCCTGAAGGCCGCCTTCGCGCAGGCGCGCACCAAGCTTTTGCATTTGCGCCACGACTTGCCTAAATAACCTACGATATGTCCCAGCCTGCCCAACTGACAGACCGCACAGCCCTGACCCGAAACCGCGCCCGCGCGCGCGGCGATCTGTTCCTGCACGCATTGGCGTGCGAGGAACTGCACTCTAGGCTGGCCGAGGTTAACAGGACGTTTACGGCCCCGGCCATCGTGACGGGATTGCCCGCAATCTGGGGCGATGTCCTGCGCGGTGCCACGGTTGTCAGCGATTCGCCGGTGCTGGAGCTTGCACCCGGCGCGCATGATCTGGTGGTTCACGCCATGGCGCTGCACTGGGCAGATGATCCGGTTGGCCAGCTTGTGCAGGCGCGCCGCGCGCTGCGCCCGGACGGTCTGTTTCTGGGCATCTGCCTTGGTGGCGAAACTGTCGCGGAACTGCGGATTGCCTTGGCGCAGGCAGAATCAGAGCTGACCGGCGGGCTGAGCCCGCGTGTGCTGCCCATGGGTGAGTTGCGCGACATGGGTGCGTTGCTGCAACGCGCGGGCTTTGCACTGCCGGTGGCCGACCTGTTGCGGCAGGATGTGGCCTATCGCGACTTTATGTCGCTCTGCCATGATCTGCGCGCGATGGGCGAGGGCAATGCCCTTGCCGGACGGCACCGGCGCATCCCACCCCGTCGCCTGTTTGAGCGCGCGGCAGAGGTCTATGCGGGTCTCGCATCAGATGCAGAGGGCAGGCTCTGCGCGCGCTTTGAGCTGATCTTTCTGACCGGATGGGCGCCCGATGCCAGCCAACCCCAACCCCTGCGCCCCGGTTCCGCCCGATCCCGGCTGGCGGATGCGCTGGGCACACAGGAATCACCCCTGCCGGACAAGATTGTTCCGCCCGAACCAGATTGATTCCGGTCCAAAACCCTTTATCTCGCGTATGAACTGTGAAACTGCCGGGGAGACCGCCATGAAAGATACAGCCATGCTTGATGCAAAGCCATCCCCTGCAGCCAGTGGCTGCCCTGTTCACAAGGACCATCCCGGAGAGGGGCGTCTGGAACATGCCAACCCTGACCACCCGCCTGTTCCACGCGCCAAGATCGGGGTGCTGCTGGCCAATCTGGGCACGCCGGACAATTTTGATTACTGGTCCATGCGGCGCTATCTGAACGAATTTCTGTCCGACAAGCGGGTCATCGATTACCCGGCCTGGAAGTGGCAACCGCTGTTGCAGCTTATCATCCTGACCAAGCGGCCATTCACATCGGGCGCGAATTACAAGTCGATCTGGAATCACGACAAGGGCGAAAGCCCGCTGATGACGATCACCAAGGATCAGACCGCCAAACTGGCCGAGAGCATTGGTGCCAAGTTCGGCGACGGGGTGATGGTCGATTTCTGCATGCGCTATGGCAACCCGTCCACACAGTCAAAGGTGGATGCGATGGTAGAGGCCGGGTGCGAGAAGATCCTGTTTTTCCCGCTTTATCCGCAATACGCAGGGGCGACATCAGCCACGGCCTGCGATCAGTTCTTCCGCGCGTTGATGAGCCAGAAATGGCAACCGGCGGCGCGCACGGTCGCACCCTATTTCGACCATCCGGCCTATGTCCGCGCGCTGGCGCAATCCGTTCGCCAGACCTATGACGCGATGGAGAACAAGCCGGAAGTGCTGGTGACATCCTATCATGGAATGCCCAAACGCTACCTGTTGGAGGGCGACCCCTATCACTGCCAGTGTCAGAAAACGACACGCCTGCTGCGAGAGGAGCTGGGCTGGGAAAAGGACGAGGTGCAGACGACCTTTCAGTCCGTCTTTGGCCGCGAGGAATGGCTGCGGCCCTATACCGTGGATCATGTGGCCGATCTGGCGCGGCAGGGGATCAAGCGGCTGGCGGTGGTAGCCCCGGCCTTCTCGGCCGATTGCATCGAGACGCTGGAAGAGATCAACGAAGAGATTCGCGAAAGCTTTGAAGAGGCGGGCGGTGAGGAATTCACCTACATTCCCTGCCTGAACGACGACGATCAGCATATTTCCGCACTGACCGAGGTGATCGAGGCCAATCTGCAGGGCTGGACGGGGTCATGAGCTGTCCGCGCACAGGCGCGGACCCGCTGAAACCAGAGTGTTCAAACAAAAAAGGTGGCTGGAAAAACCAGCCACCTTTTCTTGTAGATCTGATGTGTCGTCGCGATCAGCGCGAAGCAACAGCAGCAGCAACGACCAGCAGAAGCATGATCGGAACGATGATGCCGCCCGAGCCTGCGCGGGTCTCTTCGACGACTTCTGCGTGCTCGATGACCGGCTCGACGACCGGGTCCGAGTACTTGCCCATTTTGCTGTGGCTGCCGGCGAATGCCGAAGTTGCAGCGAGAGAAAGGGCAGCTGCGAGTGCGATTTTCTTCATAGTAACCTCCAGAACGCGCCAGCACGGTTGGTGTACTGACTCCCAAGACGAAATGTCGTATCCCGTCAGAACCATCTTCGCCGTGAGAGTGCAATGCCAACCTTGCTGAATCAGGCGTAGAATTTGCATATGTCGTCATATTCGCAACACTCTTTGCGTTGCCAGACAGATGAGGTCGCGGCCCACGAAAAATTCGGTCACGTGCCCGGCTGGTCGCGGGTGCAGGAAAGTCACTAAGCTACAAGATCACATCGAGTTGTGTTTGAAAACCCTTTTCCGACCCGCTAGGTAGCCTGCGATCAGTTAGGAAAATGAAAAATGTATCGTCGCGTCAGTTATCTGCTTGCTGCTGGCTTGCTTCTTGCAGCCTGCGAAGCCCCCGCGCCTGTGCAGCAGCCTCCGCAGCTTGGGCCTGATGGCCGCCCCGTTCAGACGGTTGTTCGCATCAACCCCGAAGATGCCCCGCGCGTGCGCCAGCGCATGGCGGACGGGCTGAATACGCTGCGGCAACAGAATGGACTGGCGCCGCTGCGCCCCAATTCTTCGCTGGCCAGTGCCGCCGCGACCCATGCGCAAGACATGTCCTTTCAAAGCCGTCCGTGGCACTGGGGATCAGACGGGTCCAGCCCGATGCAACGTGCAGAGCGTGCAGGCTATAGCGGTGCCTTCGTCGGCGAACTGATTTCAGAGACATATGAGACAGAGTTCGAGACCGCAAATGCCTGGATGCAAGAGGCCGAGACGCGACAGGTGATTCTGGATCGTCGTGCGCGCGAACTGGGTGTTGGCTGGCACCAGGACGACAATGGCAAGCTGTGGTGGGTTGTCGTGCTGGGTGAGCCGGGCAGTTCGGGCGAGGTGCCACCATCGCTTGAGATGGCAGGGTTCTAGACCACATCGCGGCTTTGCACCGAGATTACCGGGCCACGCATTGCGTGGCCCTTTTGCGTTCAGCCGCGATGCGCCCCGTCTGACAGGCTGCGCACATAGTCCAGCACATCGGCGACAGGGCTGCCATCGGCGATCTGCTTGACGATGGCCGACCCCACGACACAGCCATCGGCAACCGACGCGATGGCCTGAGCCGTCTCGGGCGTGGAAATGCCAAAGCCCACAATGACCGGCAGATCGGTCGCCGCCTTGATCCGCGCCACTTCGGGGCCGACATCGGCGGCCTGTGCGGCGGCTGCCCCGGTGATCCCGGTGATCGAGACGTAATAGACAAACCCCGATGTGTTCTCAAGCACCTTGGGCAGGCGGCGGGCATCAGTCGTGGGGGTGGCCAGGCGGATAAAGTTCAACCCGGCGGCCTGCGCGGGGATGCACAATTCGCTGTCTTCCTCTGGCGGCAGGTCCACCACGATCAGCCCGTCAACCCCAACGGCTTTCGCGTCATTCAGGAACTGCTCGACCCCGTGATTGTAGATCGGGTTGTAATACCCCATCAGCACGATGGGCGTGCTGTCATCGCCTTCGCGGAAGCGGCGCACCAGATCCAGGGTTTTCTGCAGGGTCTGGCCCCCTTCCAGCGCGCGCTGCCCGGCAAGCTGGATTGTCGGGCCATCGGCCATCGGGTCGGTGAAAGGGACACCAAGCTCGATGATATCGACGCCCGCGCCGGGCAGGCCCTGCATCACCGCCAGCGTTGTTTCCGGGTCGGGGTCGCCCCCCATGATGTAGGAAACGAATGCCTTGCGCCCCTGGTCGCGAAGCTGCGCAAACTTCCGGTCGATTCGTGTCATCCGCCCTGTCCTGTCCCTGTCACCCTGTTGCGATCCGGGTTTGGGCGAAAACCGGCGCGGAATCAACAGCCCTTGGCGCGCAGCGGCGTATGTATGGCGTGGTCCTCTTGTGTCGGGCGATGCCACGCCCTACAAGCCCGCCGCAGACACAGCCCGAGGGAGATGGTGATGGGGTTCAGAATGGGAATCGTGGGCTTGCCGAATGTCGGCAAATCGACCCTGTTCAATGCGCTGACCCGCACGGCCGCCGCGCAGGCTGCGAATTTCCCGTTCTGCACGATCGAGCCCAATGTCGGCGATGTGGCCGTGCCCGATGCCCGCTTGCCCCGACTGGCCGAGATCGCGAAATCGCGCGAGGTCATTCCCACCCGCATGACCTTTGTGGATATCGCGGGTCTGGTGCGTGGCGCGTCCAGGGGCGAGGGGTTGGGCAACCAGTTTCTGGCCAATATCCGCGAGGTCGATGCCATTGCCCATGTGCTGCGGTGTTTCGTCGATGACGATGTGACCCATGTCGAGGGCCGAATCGATCCGGTGGCCGATGCCGAAACCATCGAGACCGAGTTGATGATCGCCGATATGGAATCGATCGAGCGGCGGCTTGCGAATCTGTCGCGCAAGCTGCGTGGGGGCGACAAGGAAGCGGTTGAACAGGACCGCCTGCTGCGCCGTGCCCTTGCCGTGCTGGAAGACGGCCAGCCCGCGCGCACGGTCGAGGTGTCGGAAGAAGAGCGCAAGACATGGCGCATGTTGCAGCTTCTGACCTCGAAGCCTGTGCTCTATGTCTGCAATGTCGAGGAGGCCTCGGCCGGAAGCGGCAATGCGCAATCGGCCCGCGTGGCCGAGATGGCTGCAGCACAAGGCGCGGCCCATGTGATCATTTCCGCCCAGATCGAGGAAGAGATCAGCCAGCTTTCCCCCGATGAGGCAGAGATGTTCCTGTCCGAGATGGGGCTGGAGGAGCCAGGGCTCGACCGGCTGATTCGCGCAGGTTACACTCTGCTGGGTCTGCATACCTATTTCACTGTCGGCCCGAAAGAGGCCCGCGCCTGGACTGTGCCTGTCGGCACACTGGCGCCGCAGGCCGCCGGGGTCATCCATGGCGATTTCGAGCGCGGATTCATCCGGGCCGAAACGGTCGCCTATGATGACTACATCACCTGTAATGGTGAGGCCGGGGCCAAGGAGGCCGGAAAATTCCGCGTCGAAGGCAAGACCTATGAGGTCAGGGACGGCGACGTTCTGCATTTCCTGTTCAACGCCTGATACCTGCCCCACCCGTACCCGACAGCAACTGCCAATCCCCGCTTTCTGGCGGTCGTTACTGCATGTCACACTCGACTCGGGGGGGTAGGGGCCTGTATGCTCTTGAAAAAATCGGGAGTGTACCGCTAACAGCCCTTTGGATGCGGCGCACGGGCTTGCATTTCGCACGTGAAACGGCTTGTCTTTGTGCCATGTTGCGCGATCCGTTCGAGTGACGGGTTCGCAGGCATATACGCGAGAAAAATGGAGGAGGTTCCAAATGCGTAACACAAAATTCACGGCGCTGGCCGCAGCGGCAGTGATGGCGGCGTCGGTTGCATCGGCCGATGATCGCTCGGACTGGCCCAGCGGCCTGACAGTCGGCACCGCCAGCCAGGGCGGCGTCTATTTCGTCTATGGCAATGGTCTGGCGTCCTTCATTTCCGAAGAACTCGGGATCAGCTCCAGCGGCGAGGTGACAGGCGGTCCGGTGCAGAACGTCACGCTGACGCAGATGCAGGAGCATGATATCGGCCTTGTGACCATGGGCCCGATGTTCGAGGCCTGGAATGGCGAAAGCGAACTGGCCCCAGGGCTGGAGCACACGGATGTGCGCGCGCTGTTCCCGATGTACGAGACCCCGTTTCAGGGCATCGCGCTGACAAGCCAGGACATTTCGTCCGTGGGCGATCTGGCGGGCAAGCGTGTCAGCGTTGGCCCCGCAGGCGGCACGCCGGGCACCTACTGGCCGCGCATTCTTGAAGCGCTGGATGTGGAGGCCAATGTGTCCTTCGCAGGTGCGGCAGATGCGGCAGGTCAGTTGCAGGATGGTCTGATCGACGCCTTTGTCTTTGCAGCGGGCGTGCCGATCGCGGCTTTCTCGCAGCTTGCGGCAGAAGCCGATGTGCGCACCTTCACATTTACGGATGAAGAGCATGCGGCGATCCTGGAAGCATTCCCCGAAGTGTCGCCCTTCACGATTCCGGGTGGGTCCTACACTGTACAGGACGAGGATCAGCCTTCGGTTGCCATGTGGAACTTCGCGATTGCGCATGCCGACATGCCCGAGAGCCTGGCCTATGAGATCACCAAGCTGGTCATGGAAAACAATGACCGGATGATGCAGATTCATGCGGCCGCAGAGGCCACCCTGCCCGAGAATTTCGAGAATAACGCCTTTCTTCCCTTCCATCCCGGTGCCGTGCGTTGGTTCGAGGAGAATGGCTTTGAGATTCCCGAGGATCTGCGGGGCTGAAACCTGATATCACAGGACTGCAAGGGGCCGCCTCGCGCGGCCCTTTGTTAACGCAGGCCAGACGACGCTCAGCCCAGAACAGGAGGCCGCCATGGCGACACCCCAGACTGACCCGACAGGGCCGGACCTTGCGAACAAGGAGCCCGAGAAGATCGCTGAAGGGGTAGATCGCGAGATCGTCATGTCGAACCAGCGTGTGCCACCGGGCCTGCTGGGGGTGATCATTGCCCTGGCCTGTATTGCCTACACGGCATTCCACATCATCGCGATGAACCTCTATCCGCTGGAAACCTGGGTCTACCGGCTCAGCCATGTGACCGGGGGGCTGATCCTGGGGTTCCTGCTGTTTTCAGCCGTGGTTTTTCCCGATGATGATCAGAGCGGCAGCAAGCGCTCCATCCCGGAATGGACATTGGTCATTCTGGCGGCGCTGGGGGTTGGCACGGCACTGGTGCAGATCTCCTGGGCGGTGCTGACGGACAACCTGATCGCCCAGGGCGCCGATCCTGATGCGATGAAGTATACCTTTGGCTGGGCGCTGACCGGGGGGACCGTGCTGGCGCTGCTGGCAAGCTGGCTGTTCCCCGACCGCCAGCGCGGGCGGATCGCCATTGCGGATATCATCTTGGCGGTTGCGGCCCTGACCGTGGGCATCTACATCATCGCGCATGCCGGGTTCCTGCGCAATCGTGCCGGCGTGTTTCCACATGTGAATGACATGTATGCCGCCATTGCCGGGATCATCCTGATCCTGGAGTTGACCCGCCGTCTGGCCGGGCTGGCGCTGGTGGTGATTGTGGGCGTGTTCATCGCCTATGGCTTTCTTGGTCCGTGGCTGCCCGGCTTTCTGACCCATCGCGGCTATTCGCCCGAACGCTTCTTCGCGCGCATCTATACCGATGTCGGCGTTCTGGGGCCGACCACAGCCGTATCATCGACCTATATCATCCTGTTCATCACTTTTGCCGCGTTCTTGCAGGCCAGTCGCGTGGGTGAGTATTTCATCAATTTCGCCTTTGCCGCGGCAGGCGGCGCGCGCGGCGGGCCTGCCAAGGTCGCGATCTTCGGGTCCGGCCTGATGGGGATGATCAACGGCACGTCGGCCGGCAATGTCGTCTCGACCGGGTCGCTGACCATCCCGCTGATGAAAAAGGTGGGCTACCGGCCCCAGACCTCTGCCTCGGTCGAGGCGGCGGCCAGTTCGGGCGGGCAGATCCTGCCGCCCATCATGGGCGCGGGCGCTTTTATCATGGCCGAGATCACGGGCATCCAGTACCGCGAAATCGTCATCGCCGCGATCATCCCGGCAATTCTGTATTTCGTCTCGGTCTATTTCATGGTGGACAAGGAAGCACTGCGCAGCGGCATGAAGGGCTTGCCGCGCGACCAGCTGCCGAAGTTCCGCGTGATGGCGAAGCAAGCCTATCTGTTCATCCCCATCGTCATGCTGATCGGCGCGCTGTATCTTGGCTATTCCGTCATTCGGGCGGGCACCTATGCGATGATCGCGGCCTTTGCGGTCAGCTATATCCGCGTGCTGGTCGAGGGGCGCGAGGACGGGATCTGGAACCATCTGGTCGGGCTGATGCTGTGTGTGCTGGCGGTGATGCCGCTGGTCGTTGCTGCGCAGGTGTTGGTCAATGGCTGGGGTGACGGGCGGGTGTTCCAGTTCGGGATGTCCCTCGTCATCAGCATCATTGCGATTGCAGGCATCCTGATGACGCTGCGGATGGATACGCCACGCGCCGCCGGGATCGCCAAGGCGGTCGAGCATTTCCGCATGATCCCCTATGCGCTGGAAATCGCTGCCAAGATGTCGCTGCAACTGGTCGCCGTCTGTGCGGCGGCAGGTGTGATCGTGGGGATCATTGCGATCACCGGGATCGGCACGCGACTGTCGGGCGTGCTGATGGCGATTGCAGGGCAAAGCCAGCTTCTGGCGCTGTTCTTCGCGATGTGCGTGGCGATCATCCTCGGCATGGGCATGCCTACCACGGCGGCCTATGCCGTGGCCGCCAGCGTCATCGCGCCGGGCCTGATCCGTATGGGGATCGAGCCGCTGACCGCGCATTTCTTCATCTTCTATTATGCGGTCATGTCAGCCATCACTCCGCCTGTCGCGCTTGCGGCCTATGCCGGTGCGGCAATCGCACAATCCGATCCCATGCGCACCTCGGTCGAGGCGTTCAAGATCGGGCTTGCGGCCTTCATCGTGCCCTTCATCTTCTTCTACAATGACGGGCTGCTGATGCAGGGGTCGGCCGGCAATATCATCCATGTATTCCTGACCGCGCTTCTGGGCATCTATCTGCTGGCTTCGGCGGTGCAGGGCTGGCTGTTCGGGGCGCTGAACTGGGCTGTGCGCATCTTTGTCGGTGCGGGTGCGCTGGCCATGATCACGGGCGGCTGGGTGTCGGACGGGATCGGGCTTGGGGTCACCGCGCTGGTGTTCCTGCTGCAGCGCCGCAATGTGGCGCGCGCCGCGTCCAGGGCAATGCAAAGCTGAAGCGGAATGCCGGGCGCCCGACGCAGTCGGGCGCCCCGGCTGGCCAAGGGGCGCTACCCGTCCGTGCGGATGGTCGCGGTTTGCGGGTCATAGGGGGTGTCGCAGGTCACGGTGGGCTCCCACAGCTCATTGAGCATGCGCACCTGCAGTCGGGTGCCCTCCACCGCCAGGTCCGGGCGCACATAGCCCATGCCGATGGATTTGCCGAAAGCCACCGAATACCCGCCTGATGTCAGCCGGCCGATCTTTTCACTGCCCAGATAGAGCGCCTCGCGCCCCCAGGGGTCGGCGTCTTTCGGGCCATCGATCAGCAGGGTGCAGCATTTGGCGCGGATGCCCGTCGCCTCCATCGCGGCTTTGCCGTGGAATTCCTTGGACATATCGACAAAGCGCGGCAGATCAGCTTCCAGCGGTGTGGCGTCGCGTCCCAGCTCATTGCCAAAGGCGCGATAGCTTTTTTCCTGCCGCAGCCAGTTCTGTGCGCGCGCACCTACCAGTTTCAGGCCAACATCCTCGCCTGCGGACATGATCTGGTCGAACAGGTAATTCTGCATCTCGATAGGGTGGTGCAATTCCCAGCCCAGCTCGCCTGTATAGGCCACGCGCACGGCCCGCACAGGGCACATGCCCAGTTCGATATTGCGCATCGACAGCCATGGAAAGCGCTTGTTCGACAGAACCGTCTCTGGCGTGGCATCCTTGACCAGCCGCCCCAGAAGATCGCGGGATTTCGGCCCCGCGATGGCGAACACGCCCCATTGGGTGGTGATGTCCTGCACTTCGATCCAGCCGAATTCGTCCATGCGGTCCTGCGCCGCCTGACGCAGGAAATCGCCATCATAGGCGGCCCAGCCGCCCGACGAGATCAGGTAATATTCGTGCTCTGACAGACGGATGATGGTGTATTCCGTACGCACGGTGCCTGCGCTGGTCAGTGCATAGGTCAGATTGATGCGTCCGACCTTGGGCAGACGGTTGCAGGTGAACCAGTCCAGAAACGCCGTCGCGCCGGGCCCGGCCACTCGATGTTTCGCAAAGGCCGTCGCGTCAAGCATGCCGACACCTTCGCGGACCGCGCGCGCTTCCTCGACCGCGTAGGACCACCAGCCCCCGCGCCGGAAACTGCGCGCGGCGTGATCGTCAAAGCCCTGTGGCGCAAAATAGTTCGGCCGTTCCCACCCGTTGACCTGCCCGAATTGCGCACCGCGCGCGCGGACCCGGTCATAGCACGGCGCCGTGCGCAGCGGGCGGCAGGCTTCGCGCTCCTCATCGGGGTGATGCAGGATATAGACATGCTCATACGCCTCTTCATTCTTGCGCGCGGCATATTCGGTTGTCACCCAGTCGCCATAGCGACGCGGGTCCAGGCTGGCCATGTCGATTTCGGCCTCGCCCTCGACCATCATCTGCGCCAGGTAATGCCCGGTGCCGCCCGCGGCCGTGATGCCAAAGCTGAATCCCTCGGCCAGCCACATGTTGCGCAGCCCAGGCGCGGGACCGACCAGCGGGTTGCCGTCGGGCGTGTAGCAGATCGGGCCGTTATAATCGTCCTTCAGCCCCACGGTTTCCGAAGATGGAATCCGGTGGATCATGGACATGTATTCTTCCTCGATCCGGTCGAGGTCCAGCGCGAACAGATCGGCGCGAAAGCTCTCGGGCACATCATAGAGGAACCGCGCAGGGGCACCCCGCTCATAGGGGCCAAGGATCCAGCCGCCGCGTTCTTCCCGCACATACCATTTCGCATCGGCATCGCGCAGGACCGGATGTTCGGGATTGTCCTTGCGCCAGTCTCGCAGCGCCGGATCGGGTTCTGTGACAATGAACTGGTGCTCGACCGGTATGGCGGGGATCTTGATCCCCAGCAGCCGCGCCGTGCGCTGGGCATGGTTGCCCGTGGCGGTAACCACATGTTCTGCCGTGATCTCGAACCGTTCTTCCGAGGGGATCAGATTGCCCCCCTTCTCGACCATCCGAGAGCAGGACACGATCCATTCCGACCCGGTCCAGCGATAGCCGTCCACCTGCACCTTGCGCATGATCTCGGCCCCGTGCTGGCGCGCGCCCTTGGCCATGGCCTGGGTCACATCGGCCGGATTGATATAGCCATCGGTCGGGTGAAAGATCGCGCCTTGCAGGTCCTCGGTGCGCACCAGCGGCCAGCGGTCGCGGATCTGCGCAGGCGTCATCCACTCATAAGGGATGCCGACCGACTCTGCGGTCGCGGCATAAAGCATGTATTCATCCATGCGGGCCTTTGTCTGCGCCATGCGCAGATTGCCCACGACATAAAAGCCTGCATTCAGCCCGGTCTCGGCTTGCAGCGTCTTGTAATATTTGACGCTGTAATCGTGGATGTGGCTGGTCGCGTAGCTCATGTTGAACAGCGGCAGCAACCCCGCCGCGTGCCAGGTCGAGCCTGATGTCAGCTCGTCGCGTTCCAGCAGCATCGTGTCCCAGCCTGCCTTTGCCAGGTGATATGCGATCGAGGCGCCGACGGCCCCGCCGCCGACGACAAGCGATTTGACATGGGTTTTCATGGGCAGCGCTCCGATTGCAGCAGACTCGTCCGGTCTTCGCAAATTGGCGGGATGGCCGAACAGGCAGCGACGACTCCGCACGCATGAAAAGCGACCTCTGCGCCGATCTGCGGTTCTCGCGCCAGACGGATTCGGATGGGCGGAAGTGCGTTGCTCCGGCCAGGGTCAGATATCCGGAAGGATCAGCGGCATGTTCCGGACCGATATGCTGTCCATCGGTATGGCATCGCTCAGGCAGGTGGCGGTGCCATCTGTATTGTTGTCACTCACCTCAACCCAAGTAAGCTTTCTGCGTCTGCGTCTGCGTCTGCGTCTGCGGCCCTGCCCCCCCCAGACCGACGGGGTTTACAGCACCTGAATTGCTCCATTACCTGGTACTTACGCGCGGCGAAGTAGCACATCGTGAGGCCCGGCAATATCTCAAGCTTTCGGCCATCGAATTGGCCGTTTGCCAATGCGTATCCGGCAAGACGGCGCGCAAACGGGCAGGCTCCGCGTGGTCCATCTTCCCTGTCACATTGCAACTCCCGCAGTGTCGATGTTGTCCCGAACACCCCCTCGTCGCCGTGAGGCTTTCGTCCCGATATGCCTACCGCACGATCAATTCTGCATGGAGCGCCCCCGCCGCATTGATGCTGTTGAGAATATCGATCATGTCGCGCGGCGCCACGCCCAGCGCATTCAGCCCTGCAACAATCTCGGACAGGGATGTGCCACCCCGCAATTCGGCCAGCCCTGTCGCCTCACCATCTTCCAGTTCGGCGTTTGTGCGCGGAACGACAACTGTTTCGCCACGGGCGAAGGGGTTGGGCTGCACGACTTCGGGCTCTTCCGAGACGCGCAGCGTCAGCCCGCCCTGCGCGACCGCGACGCGGCTGATGCGTACATCCTCGCCCAGAACGATCGTTCCTGATCGTTGATCAACAACAACGCGCGCTCGGGTCTGGGGCGACACGGTAATATTCTCGATCCGTGCGAGCGCATGCGCTGCAGAGGACATGCCCGTCGCGCCCAGATCCAGCACGACAGTTCCCGGGTCCGTCATGCGCGCGGCCTGTCGACCGAGTTCCCGGTTGATCCCCTGTTCGATGCGCGCAGCGGTCGAGAAATCGGGCACGCGCAGCGACAGCCGCACGCGTTTCAGCTCGGACAGTTCGAAATCGACCTCGCGTTCGACCCGCGCGCCCATCGGGATCGTCCCCGCCGTGGGGACACCGCGCACCTCGCGCGCGCCCTGACCTTCGATTGACGCGCCGCCCGCGATGATCGTGCCCTGCGCGACAGCGTAGATTGTTCCATCCGCGCCGTTCAGCGGCGTCATGACGAGTGTCCCGCCCAGCAGGCTGGAGGCATCGCCGATCGCCGAGACTGACACATCCACCCGCCCGCCAGATCGCGCGAAGGGCGGCAGGGACGCCGTCACGATGACGGCGGCAACATTGCGCGGGCGGAATTGTTCCCCCGTGACATTGACCCCAAGCCTTTCGAGGATGTTGGACATCATGTCCTCGGTAAAGGGCGCGTTGCGCAGGCTGTCACCGGTGCCGTTCAGCCCGACGACCAGCCCGTAGCCCAGTAGGTCATTGCCACGCACACCGTCGAATTCCACCAGATCCTTCAACCTGACTGACGCATCCGCGCCCGCAGTCGCAAGGATGGCGACGCCTGCGATCACGAATACGAGTAGCTTGCGCAGGATCATCTCAGGTAGTCCGCCAGCGACAGGCGCGACAGGCGCGCCGTCAGGTTGTAGATCATGTCGAGCTGAGACATCGACTGTTCCAGTTGGGTTGCTGTTGCATAGGGATCAGACCCGAGCAGTTCGGCCTGTGCGATCTTCATGGCCGATTCTTCGGCGCTGGCCCGCGTCTTGGCCTGAGCGGCCAGTTCTTCCTGAATGCCGGTGCGCGCCGACAGGCCGATGATCTGCTGGTTGGCGGCGGCAAGCGCCATGGTCACGTCACCAAACAATGCGCGTTGGGCGCCGGGGTCGTCAGTGAAATAGCCGCGCGACACCAATGCGCCGGTTGCGAAGGCGGCAAGTGTCTCACGGAAAGCGGCGTCCTCGGCGGTGATATCCAGCGTGACGTCATAGCCGTCGCCTAGCTTGACCGGCTCGGGGCGTGGGGGTGCCCCGCCATATCCTTGTGCGGCATCATCAAACCCGCCACCGGGGGCGAACCATTGGGACACGTGGTCCTGCAATTCCGCCACCGTCGGGTCTGCCGGGAGCCCCGCTTCTATCGCGTCAAGCAGCGCGTCGGCGGAGGGCAGTGCGGCACTGTCGCCCTCCATGCCCGACATCACGAACTGCCCCGCGAGTGTCGTGTTCAGACGGCCTGTGACATGTTCCAGCCCGGTCTGCATCAGTTTGGCGGCCACCCTCAGCGATTTCGAATCCTCGAATGAGCCCAGCCCCAGAAGTTCGGCAAAGCTATCCTCTGTTCTGATCTGGATATCGTTGATGGTGCTCTGCTGCACCTCCAGCAAGAGCAGCGTCTCGGTCGCGATTCGCTGGTGGGTCGCGGACAGGTCCAGGGACCGGTTTATACTGGCAAGCAGCGACACATCTCCCTTCAAATGGCGTGTCTTGTCTGACATCGCGCCTGTCGTCAGTTCATTTCCCAAAGTCGAGATGGTCTGTTTCAGCGCAGATCCATGCCGCTGAAAGGACCGAAGCCGTGCCATTGAGCCGAATTGTGTGTCTATCATCATCTAGATCTCCAGAATCCGGCGCAGCATGGCGTCGATGCTGGCAAGGACGCGTGCATTCGCGCCATAGGCCTGTTCCAGCAGAAGGAGCTTGCTCAACTCTGCGTCGCTATCCACACCGCGTGCGGCGAAACCTTCTTCCAGCGCGGCGTGGCGCGCGGAACTTGAACTGTTGCGGGTCTCCGCGTCCAGCCGGGCGGTGCCGACTATCGAGATAAGGTCAGCCGCATGCCCGGACGCGGTTCGCCCGGGCGCGTCCGGGTCCGGCAACTGCGTGACCTCGGCCATCGTATCGCGCAGGCGCGACAGATAGGTATTGTCCAGGATGAAGGCGGGGTCGGTCGCATGTATCCCGCTGCGCAGGCGTGCAAGTTCGCCGCCCGCTGCCGGATCGACCAGTGGATTCAGCGCCATCCGGCCCGCCATTCCGGGCGTGTCGGGTGGCGATGTTGCATCGTTGCGCAGCGCGAAGAGGCCGAATTCCGTGCTTCCGGTCTGATCGGCTTCGGCCTGCATGAACCGTCCGACCATATCGCTGGCAAGATCGTCGAGCGCGTCCTGCATTTCGGGCGCGAGCGTGTCGCGAATGCTGAAAGCCGCGCCAAGCCGCCCGTCTGCGAACAGGTCCGATTGCGGTGGCACGGGCTTGCCATCCAGTATCAGGCCGGAAAGCGGGCCATCCTCAATGGTGTCCTGCGGTGACATCCCCGGTGTTGTCGAAAAGCCGAACACAGCGGTATGGTTGTCCACCAGCATTGCGCCGCTTTGCGCCATCAGCGCCACGCGGCCGTCGCCCCGCGCCATTTCTGTGACCGGGACGATCTGGGCGATCCGGTCGATCACGGCCTGCCGGTTGTCCATCAGCGCCTGTGGTGCGCCGCCGGTCAGGGTCTGGCGCTGGATGTCGCGGTTCAGGCGCGCGACCTCTGCCAGCGACTCGTTCAGTTCTGCGACATCGCGGCCTATCGCGGCATCTGCCGAGGCGCGCGACTGTTGCAAGGAGCTCTGAATACTACCGAATCCGCTGGATATGTCGCGTGCCGCCTGGGCGACCTGGGTCAGGTAGGCCGTGGAGTCGGGCGCTGCGGCGGCATTGCTGAGCGCGAGTTCCAGCGCATCGAAACTGTGCGAGAGGCTGCCCGGCTCACCAGGCAGGCCGATGGCCGACTCGATACGGTTCCAGAAATCGGACAGCTGCGCATGCCCGGCCAGGCGGGACGAGGCATTGCGCTGTTCGGCGATCAACGCCGGGTCCGTATTGCGGTGGATGCCGGTCGCCTGCACCCCGCTGCCGGTGCCGCCCAATGCACGTGCCGATTGGTCAAGGCTGCGCACTCCGTAGCCTTCGGTCTGCTGGTTGGCGATATTGTCTGCAACAAGCTGCGTTGCGCGCGAGGTGACGGAAATCCCGCTGAGCGCCGAGGACATGGCAAGCGACAGAGACATGGCGAGCTACCTTTCTGCGATGGATCAGCGCTTGATATTGGTGGTTTCCTGCAGCATCTCGTCCACGGTCTGAATGACCTTGGCGTTCGATGAATAGGCGCGCTGTGTCTGGATCAGGCTGGTCAGTTCGGCGGCAACATCGGTGGCCGATTCCTCCAGCGCGTAGCCCACGAATTCGCCGACTGGTCCGCTGCCTGCATCCCACAGGAAGAAGGGGCCGCTGTCGCGCGAGACCTGATAGGCCTGGTTGTCGAGCGCGCTCAACCCGTTGGGATTGGGGACATCGACAATCGGAATGCGATACATCGTGCGGCGAAAGCCGGTGTCGTATATGGCATTCAGATCACCGCTGCTGTCGATTTCCAGACCGATCAGGTTGCCTGCGCCAAAGCCGTCCTGACTGACGCCGGCAGGTGAGAATTCCTCACCCCGCTGCACGATGCCACCCCCTTCGCCAATGCGTCCGATCGACATTTCAATGGTCTGTTCGTCCAGATCGAGCGTGATCGCGCCAGTGTCGGGATCATAGTCGAGCGCCGGGTCCACTGACAGCAGCGTGCCTGCCCGTTCGGAAGACGTGTCGAATACGAGTGTGAACGTACCAAGGGGATCGCCCGATGCGCGGTCGGTCAGCGTCATCTGCCAGGTGTTGGTGGGGTCGTCCGGGTCCAGATCCGGCTCGAACTCGACATCGATAGACCCGCGCAGCCCCAGGGTATCGAAATATTCCACCGACATCTGCAACGGATCGCCGCTTGCATCCGGCAATGTCCCCGAGGCCGGCAGCGCCACACCCATCTGGATGGCCCTGGTTTGGGCGTAGTTCCCTTGCGATTCATCGATACGCACAGGCTGCAGGCCCGCCGTGCTGTCCCTTGGGTAGGTCGGGATGTTGCCATCGTTGTCTGCCTGCCAGCCCAGCAGGATATTGCCGCTGGGGTCGCGCATATAGCCATCGGCGTCCATTCGGAACGACCCTGTGGTGCTGAGCATAAGCGGTGTCGTACCATCAGTGCGGTTTGATGCCATGCCCGATGTGACAGGAATGAAACCGCGCCCCGACAGGGCGATATCGGTCGCGTTCTGCGTGCCGATCAATGCGCCACCCTGATCGACGATCCGTTGACTGGCCGTGCGCACGCCGCCCGCCGAGTAAGATGCCTGCCCGGCTGCGCCCGATCCGGTGACCATGGAATGAAAGCTGGTCTGTGCCCTCCGATACCCATAGGTCGCCGAATTCGCGATATTGTCCGAGATTGTCGCGAGCCGGTTCGCATTGGCGCGCAGCCCGGCAACACCTGCATTCATCGAGGATGAGATTGTCATGTCCGCTCCATTCCGAGGTGATTCTACTTGCATCCCAGATTGGACCGGCTCTGTTAATTTGCCCCTAACGGCTGAGCCGCGTATCCGCATCATGCAGCAGGATCAGTTCGATCCGGTTGTTGCGCGCGGCCATCGGGTCCGAGACAGCAAGCGACCGGTCGGCATGGCCGGTAACGCGCCGGAAGCGGGGGGCGTCCAGCCCGGCATCCTGCATCAGTTCGTGAACCGCCTGCGCGCGGTTCACGGTCAGCGGCCAGACCGGGTTTTCGCGGATCACTGACGGGAAACTGCGCGAATGTGCCCCGACCGCGACCGGGTTCGCCACTGTCTGAAAGGCATCTGCCAGCACCGAGATCAGGAACAGCAGCACGTCTTGCGGTTCATCGCCTTGCGCCGCGAACAGGGATGCGTGGTCCAGATCGAACAGTTCCACCACCAGCCCCTCATCCGTCATCCGCAGGGACATATGCGCAAAGGCATCCGACATTTCGATGTCCTGCGCGGCCCGTTCCAGCGCCGCGGCCAGATCCTCAAGCGCGGTGGCATCTGCGTCAGATTGCGCGCGTGTCGCGATATCGTCGGTGATGGAATCGATCTCTGACAGGGATTCTCCGCCCAGGATCTGCTCTGCGCCAGCCGAATGGCTGTCGATGGCGTATGTGTCCGAGAAGTAATCCGCGATGCCGCGTCTCTTGTCGGAATCCACCGAGCCCAGCAGCCACATCATCAGAAAGAAGGCCATCATCGCCGTGACGAAATCGGCATAGGCGACCTTCCATGCCCCGCCGTGATGCCCGGCTGCGATAACCTTCTTGCGCTTGATGACAAGCGGCCTGACATCGTCAGATCGTTCCATGACCCACCTATTCCTTACACCCACCGACCAGCCTAGCGGCGAGGTTTGAATCGCAGGTTAACGCGCGGTCAGATGGTGGCAGGCTGGTCACAATTCCATCAGGACAGGGGTGCTGAAGCTGCACAGGCCAGTTGCTTGCAGCCCAGGGGATTACAATTTGCGCCTGAACGGGCTAGGGTCATAAGAAAAATGTGAGGTCAATATGAGCAGAATAGCACTCGCGTTGCTGGTCGTCGCGGTCCTGGCGAGTTGTGGCCGCCAGCCAACATTCACGGCCCCGCGCAATCTGGACGATGCCTGCATGCTGGCATCCGAGCGTCCGCAATATTTCGCGGCGATGCGCGCCACGGAACGGCGCTGGGGCACGCCTCTGCCGGTTCAGATGGCGATCATCCATGCCGAAAGCCGGTTCATCGGCGATGCGCGCACGCCCTTGCGCTACTCGCTTGGGGTGATCCCGATGGGGCGGCAATCCTCGGCGCTGGGGTATTCGCAGGCGCTGGACGGGACATGGGAGGAATATGTCGTCGAGGTCGGCAACCGCCGGTCCTCGCGCACCAATATTCGCGACGCGACCGATTTCATCGGCTGGTACACGAACAAGACGCTGGAGCGGAACAATGTGCCGCTGAGCGACGCGCGCAACCAGTATCTCGCCTATCATGAGGGTCATGCCGGGTTCCGCCGCGGATCGTACAACTCCAAGCCGTGGCTGCTGGGGGTTGCCGACCGCGTTGCTACGCGCGCGCGAATGTATGACGATCAGTTGCGCGCCTGCAGACGCCGCTAGGTTACGCGTCTGCCTGCCGCAGGACAGCGTCGCGGTTGTGGGCCATCCAGTCGCGCAGCGCCGCGACCTGGTCCTTGCTCATGCGCAGGCCCAGCTTTGTGCGTCGCCAG
>REDZ01000092.1 GCA_007695345.1 Paracoccaceae bacterium
CTTCCAGCCCGGCCGTGTCGATCACGGTAAAGCGCAGATCGCCCAGCCGCGCATCCCCCTCGCGCAGATCACGCGTCACGCCGGGCTGGTCATCGACCAGCGCCAGCCGCTTGCCCACCAGCCGGTTGAACAGCGTGGATTTGCCGACATTGGGGCGGCCCACAATGGCCAGGGTGAAGCTCATGACATCATGCTCCTGAAAGGCAACATGGCCCCGGACATGCCTGGGCCATGCGCAACAACGATCCTGCGGAACTCAGCGATAGGCCGTCAACTGCCCGTCGCGCGACACGACATACATCGTGCCGTTCACGACAATCGGGCTGACAGCGGCGCCCGCGCTCAGACTCGCCTCGCGCATCACCTCGCCCGAGGTCGGGTCGAAACTGCGCATGGTCCCGTCCCCCGATCCGACAATCAGCCGACCCCCGGCCAGAACCGGGCCGTAATGCGGGAAAATACCTGCGCGGCGGCGCTCGCGCTCCTGCGTGTAAAGCGGCAGTTCCGCGCCCCAGATAAACGCGCCCGAATCGGCGTCCAGCCGCACGACGCGGTTGCGGTCGGACAGCAGAAAGATCGACCCGCCCGCAGGCCAGACCGGACCATATGCCGCTTCATCCGCGGTCCAGATCGGGCGGCCATCGCGGCGATTCAGCGCCATGACCCGGCCCGACTGGTTGCCGACATAGATCACATCGCCCTGCACCACCGGATCGCCCGTCACATCCGTGACCGAGGCATAGGCCATGCCGATCCGCGTGCCCGCAACGGCCCGGCGCCACATCACCTGCCCCGTGTCACGCTGGGCCGCGATCAATTCGCCCCCCGGTGTCGGAAACAGCACCAGATCACCCGCCATCGCCGGGGCCGCGCCCCCCACCATGGACGAGGGCGATGGCGCGCCCGACAATTGCCAGTCCTCGCGCCCGGTCGCGGCGTCCAGCGCCCAGCCGGTGCTGTCACTTGCCACGACATACAGATGATCGCCAGCAAATGTCGGCGCTGCCGTCACTGGCGCATCAAACCGGTTTGTCCAGATCACCTCACCCGAGGCCAGATCCAGCGCCGAGACGCTGCCAAAAGCCGAGGTGACGTAAAGCCGCCCACCCCCGATGGCCAGACCGCCCCCCGATGCACTGTCGCCACTGCGGGTATCTGCCGGGGTCAGGTCACGGGTCCATGCTGTCTCACCGCTCGACGTCACCGCCGTCACCCGCGCGCGGCTGTCCAGCGTATAGATCAGCCCGCCGCTGGAAACAGGTTCCGCCGTGATCCGGTGGCGTCGTCCTTCGCCCTGCCCGATGGGCACGGACCATTGCGGCTGCGGATCGCTGCCCAGGGACGGATGCCCCATCCGGCTGGATGCCGCCCCCAGCCGATGCGTCCATTCGGAATTGAGCGATGTGGCCGGCAGCGAGATCGGCGCCGCGCGGCTGACAGGCGGCTCGCCCGCATCCTCGGAAAACGGCGCGCGCAGCGGAAAGCGATCACCTTCAAGGATGAATTCGCGTTCACATGCGGCAAGAAAGCCGGTCAGGGTCACAAGGGTCACGCAGGTCCAAAGTCTCACTGTCAGCTCCTGTCGCTATGCCCGCATCACCGGGACCTGCAGATACCACCACGCGCCGCAGCGTCGCCTCAGACCTCGCCCCCCAGGGCGACAACCAGCTGCGAGGCACGGCGGCGCAGACTGTCCGACACACCGGATTCTGACAGCATGTCGGTCAGAATTTCAATGGCCGCGTCACGATTGCCCTGTTCGAGTTGCAACAGCGCCGATTGCTCCAGCGCCAGCGGGCGCAGCGGCTGACCAGGTTGCGACAGCCCCGCAATCACGCCTTCGCGTTCGTCCATCGGCAGCGTGGTGCCCCCGGCGATCACACGCTTCAGCGCGGCAAGCTGGCGATAGGCGTCGGGCAGGTCGCTGTCATTTGCCGCAGCCTCCAGCGCGCTCAGCGCGGCATCGCGATCCGTGTCCAGCAATTCGCCTGCGCTCAGCAATTGCAACAGCCCGCTCTGCGCGCCTGTCGTCTCGATCTCGCCCAAGGCACGCAGGCGATCGGACGGGTCGCCTTGTTCCATCGCGGCCAGCACGGAATCGCCAAAGGCCTCGGCGCTCGCGCGCTCATTGGCCTTGCGCCATTCGTTCCACGCAGCCCCGCCCACGATCAGCACGACCAGCAAAACCGCGATCCAGCCATAACGGCGCATGTAGCGTATCATGCGGTCACGGCGCAGCTCTTCCGTGACCTCATTGAAGAAACTGTCGGGATTGCTCACAGGCGACCTCACTCCATTCCTGACCCTCTTTGCCTCAAAGGCGGCTGGAAGCCAAGCCCATGCAGGCGGATTCGCGCGTAACAAGATTGCAAAATGCCTGCGCACATGAGAGATTTGTCGCGATTTTTCTGCGGGTGCGAACTGATCTGAACTGGTCAGTTCAGCGTAAACAGGTTATCTGTCCGCCCAGTTCTGCAACATGAGTCGCACGCCATGCGTATTTTCCCCCTGATCACTGCCTTCACGGTAGCGCTGTCGATGTACATGGTCATCATGGAACGCGACACGCTTCTGGGCTTTGCGGGCGTCATGGCCGCAGAGCCGGAGGCTGAGGAAGAGGCGGCAGAGCCGTCGCGCGTGCGCGTCGTCGGGCTGCGGTCCGTGGCCGAACCCGTGGCCAGCAGCGTCGTGCTGCGCGGGCGGACCGAGGTGCTGCGCCAGGTCGAAATCCGGTCCGAGACATCGGGCCTGATCGTGTCCGAGCCGATCCGCCGGGGCGCCACCGTCGAAGCGGGCGACCCGCTATGCGAGATTTCCTCGGGCGTGCGCAAGGCCGCACTGGATGAAGCGCAGGCGCAACTGGAAGAAGCCGAGATCAATCTGCGCGCCGCCGAAGAGCTGTCGCAAGGCGGCTTTGCATCGGAAACGCGCGTCGCCAACGCCCGCGCTGCACGCCTGAGCGCGCAGGCCGCCGTGGACCGCGCAGTTGAAGAAGTGGCGCGACTGGTCATGCACGCGCCCTTCGATGGCATTCTGGAAACCGACACGGCAGAACTCGGCAGCCTCATGCAGCCCGGCGGATTGTGCGCGACGCTGATCCAGATGGACCCGATCAAGCTGGTCGGCTTCGCGACCGAGGCGCAGGTGGACACGATCGAAGTCGGTGCCGCTGCCGGGGCGCGGCTTGCATCCGGGCGCGACGTGCTGGGCAGTGTCAGCTTCGTGGCCCGGTCTGCCGACCCGCAGACCCGCACCTTCCGGGTCGAGGTCACGATCCCCAATGAAGACGGACGCATCCGCGACGGCCAGAGCGCCGATATCCTGATCACGGGCCAGAGCGAAGAGGGGCATCTGATCCCCGGCTCGGCCCTGACACTCAATGACGCGGGCGATCTGGGCCTTCGCATCGCCGATGAGGACGGGCTGGTCAGCTTTGCCCCCGCCCGGATCATCCGCGATTCGGAAAACGGCATGTGGCTGGCCGGACTGCCGGATGAGGTCGGGGCGATCATCGTCGGGCAGGAATATGTCCGCGAAGGCGCGCATGTCAACGTGACATGGCGCGATGCTGAAGGGTCCGCCGAATGATCGGAATCGTTTCCTGGGCCGCGTCACATGCGCGGATGATCATTGCGATCATGGTCATGGTGCTCTTTGCGGGCACGGCGGCCTATATCAACCTGCCGAAAGAGGGCGAGCCCGATATCGAGGTGCCCGCGGTCATCATCACGGTCCCTTTCCCCGGCATTTCCGCCGTCGATGGCGAGTCGATGCTCGTCAAACCCATGGAAGCCGAATTGTCCGATCTGGACGATCTGGACACGATGAGCGCGTTTTCCGCCGACGGCTTTGCCGCTGCCGTGCTGCAATTCGACTTCGGCTGGGACAAGACCGCGACCATGGCCGATATCCGCGACGCCATGAACCGTGCCGAAGGCCAGTTCCCCGCTGGCGCGGAAAACTACAGTGTCGAGGAAATCAATTTCTCGGAATTTCCGATCCTCATTGTCGCTGTCTCGGGTGATGTGTCCGAACGCACCCTGTTGCAGGCCACGCGCGATCTGCAAAACCGGATCGAGCGTCTGGACTCGGTGCTCGAGGCCGAGATTGCAGGCGCGCGCGACGAAATGGTCGAGGTGGTGATCGACCCGCTGAGGTTGGAGGCCTATAACGTCACGGCGGGCGAGTTGGTCAGCGTGGTCACGGGCAACAACCAGCTTGTCGCCGCGGGCGAGGTCGAAAGCGCCTCCAGCGCATTTTCCGTCACGGTGCCATCCAGCTTTTCCAGCACCGAGGACATCTATCGCCTGCCGGTCAAGGTGAATGGGGATTCGGTCGTCACCATGGGCGATCTTGCCGAAATCCGGCCCACATTCGCCGACCGCGAAGGGACTGCGCGCTTCAATGGCGAAACCAATCTGGCGATTCAGGTGGTTCAGCGCCGGGGCTTCAACGCCATCGACACCTCTGCCGCTGTGCGCGAAGCAATCGAGACAGAGCGCGCAAGCTGGCCGCAGGAATTGCAGGACGCCATCCAGATCACACCCGCGCTCGACAAATCGGTCCAGACGGGCGAGATGGTCAGCCAGCTTGAAGGCTCGGTCATGACGGCCATCGCGCTGGTGATGATCGTGGTGCTGACTGCGCTGGGCGCGCGATCCGCGCTGCTGGTCGGGCTGGCGATCCCGACATCCTTCCTTTTGTGCTTCATCCTGCTGGGGGTGATGGATGTCGCGGTATCCAACATCGTGATGTTCGGGCTGATCCTGTCGGTCGGCATTCTGGTCGATGGGGCAGTGGTGGTCACCGAATATGCCGATAAACGCCTTCAGGCCGGCGACGGCCCGATGGAGGCCTATGTCAAGGCCGCGCAGCGCATGTTCTGGCCGGTCATCGCCTCCACCGGGACCACGCTCTGTGCCTTTCTGCCAATGCTGTTCTGGCCCGGTGTGGCGGGCGAATTCATGGGGCTTCTGCCGGTCACGATCATTTTCGTGCTCTCGGCCTCGCTGATCGTGGCGCTGATCTTCCTGCCGGTGCTGGGCGGGGTGACAGGCCGCATGGCGCGGCAACTGGGCCGGGTCAGCACGGCATTGCGCCGCCTGCCCTGGCTGGCGCGCCTGCCCTTTGCCGCGGTGTCGGTCGCGCTATTGTTCCTTGGCGCGATGATGCTCCTGAACCCCGGCTACATGACCGGCGGCACCCGGACCGCGCAGGCCGTGACCGAAATGATCCCCGGTGCAGTGCTGATGGCGCTGGGGGCCATTGGCATCTCGACCACCTTCACCACGCTCGCGCCCGAACGCAAACCCCGCAAGATCGACGCAAAACGCCACTATTCGCCTGCGGGCCATGCCGCGAAACTGTTTGTCGGCAACCCGATCATGCCCGTGGTGCTGGTCATCGGCGTGGCGGCCTTTGTCGCAGGCGTGTTCCAGTTCTATGGCGAGAATAATCGCGGCGTGGAATTCTTTGTCGAGACCGAGCCCGAAGAAGGGATCATCTATGTCCTGGCACGCGGCAACCTGTCGCTGTCGGAAAAGGATGATCTGGTCCGCCAGGTGGAAGAGGTCGCCATGGCCGAACCCGCCATGGCGTCGGTCTTTGCCTTTGCGGGCGAGGGCGGGCTGGACACCAACACCGCCGGGCAAGGTCCGCCGCGCGATGCCATCGGCCAGATCCAGTTCGAACTGACGCATTGGAGCGAACGCCAGCATGACCGCGACCTGCGCGGGCAGGTGGTGCTGGACCGGTTGCAGGACCAGTTTGACCAGATCCCCGGCATCCGCACCGAATTTCTGGTGGCCTCTGGCGGTCCCGCCGGTGCGAAACCCGTGCATCTGCGGCTGACCGGGCAGGATTTTGACGAGCTGGAAGAAGCTGTCGAAATCGTGCGCGACCGTTTTGGCAGCACCGATGGCCTGATCGATCTGGAAGATTCGCGCCCCGTTCCCGGCATCGACTGGCAGATCAATGTCGATACGGCCATGGCCGGTCGCTTCGGCGCCAATGTCGAGACAATCGGCGGCATGGTCCAGCTTGTCACGCGTGGTCTGCTTCTGGACACGATGCGCGTCGATACGTCGGAAGAGGAAATCGACATTCGCGTGCGCATGCCCGAAGGGGATCGCCTGCTCTCGACGCTGGACACGCTGCGCGTGCAGACCGAAGCGGGTATGGTCCCGATCTCGAATTTCATCACGACAGAGACTGTGCGCTCTCGCGGACAGATCGACCGCGTGGACCAGCAGCGCTATTTCGATGTGCTGGCCGATGTCCGCTCGGGGCTGATCCGCGTGGTGGATCGCGATGGCAATACCGTGCGCCTCGCCACACGCGAGGACCTTGTGCCACGCGAACATGAACCCGGATCGCAGGGCTATAACCGCGTGCGCGAAAACCTGGCCGAGATTTCCGAGAATGGCTGGCGGCAGGTGCCCGTCACTGCGACCGAACGAATCTCGGTCCTGACCGACTGGCTGGACGCCGAGACCCCCCTGCCCGCCGGGGTAAGCTGGGAATGGACGGGCGAGCAGCAGGATCAGGAAGAAAGCACCGAATTCCTGACCGTGGCCTTTTCGGCCGCGCTGGCGCTGATGTTCGCGATCCTGCTGACGCAGTTCAACAGTTTCTACAACGCGGTTCTGGTGCTTCTGGCGGTGGTCCTGTCCTCGACCGGGGTGCTGATCGGGATGATCGTGATGGATCAGACCTTCTCGATCATCATGACCGGGACAGGGATCGTGGCGCTGGCCGGGATCGTGGTGAACAACAACATTGTCCTGATCGACACCTATCAGAACTACGCCAGGATCATGCCCCGGATCGAGGCGATCATCCGCACGGTTGAGGCGCGTATCCGCCCGGTCCTGATGACCACCATCACCACGATGGCGGGCCTGACCCCGATGATGCTGGGTCTGTCCATCGATTTCGTGAATGGCGGCTTCTCCATCGACAACCCGACCGCGCTGTGGTGGAAACAGCTTGCCACAGCGGTCGTGTTCGGGCTGGGGATTGCCACGCTGCTGACGCTGCTGGTCACGCCGTCACTGCTGGCGCTGCGCGTCTGGATCGAAAAGGGCGCCTATCGCGGCGCGCTGGGACTGCGCTGGCTGTTCTCGCGCCGCGACTCGGCGGCACGGCGCGACCGCGATCTGGAACGCAAACTCGCCCGCGTATCCGAGGCCGAGCTGATCTGGGACATTCCGCCAGAGCCCGCGCAAAAGGAACTTCCGCTGCAACTGACCGATCCGCTGCCGCCCACGCCGCTGCGCGCTGCGGAATAGTCAGGCCCAGCGCGACAGCACCGGGCGCAGCGCCACGCGCGCGCCCAGCCGCTGCGCCAGCAGGAACATGCCCCCGATCTTGCGGTGCAGGAACAACAGATCGGACGGCGGCACATGCCAGAAATCGCGGCGCTCGCCCAGCGCGCGCCCCGCCTGCGCCAGGTCGGTGATCAGGGTGGAGCGTCCGAAATCATAGGCCGCGTCCATCCGCAGCGGCGCGCTGGCCTGCATGGCCAGTGCAACGATCAGGGCGCGCCGCTCTTCCGGCATGACGCCGGAAAAATATCCCAGCGCCTGCATCCGGGCTGCAACCACGTCGCGATCCTCGGCCAGCAATGCGCGCAACAGCTCACGGTATCTGCCCGCAATCTCGGCCCCGATATCGCGCGTCGCGCCGAAATCCAGCAGGACAATGCGCCCATCAGGGGCCAGGCGATAATTGGCGAAATTGGGGTCGGTCTGCATCTGCCCGAAATCGAACAATTCGCGCAAGGTCAGCGTGATCAACTGCCCCATCAGATCATCGCGCTGCGCCTGCGGGGCCTCTGCCAGCGTATCGATCGGCGCGCTGTCCACATACTCCATCACCAGCACGCGCCGGGTGGTCAGATCCGGGTCCAGACGCGGGACCACAAAGCGCCCATCCCGCGCCAGATGCGCGCCAAATGCCTCCAGTGCGCGGCCCTCGCGCAGGTAATCGGCCTCATCATGCAACTGCGCACGGGCGTCTTGCAGCAGGCCCGCAATCTCCATCCCCGCAGGCAGCACCCCCGGCACACGCAGCAACCGGCCCAGCGTGGCAATATCGCTGTCGATACTCTCGGCAATGCCCGGAAACTGCACCTTGATCGCCAGCAGATCGCCCGCGCGCGTCTCGGCCCGGTGCACCTGCCCGATCGACGCCGCCGCAATGGGGCGCACATCGAAACGTCGGAAATGGCGCTGCCAATCCGCGCCCCATTCGGCGCTCAGCACATCGCGCAACTGGCGCGGGGGCATCGCCGGGGCGGCGGCCTGCAATTGCGCCAGAATCGTCGTCACCTCGGGCGGCAGGGCGATGTTGCTTTCCATCGACATCAACTGCCCCAGCTTCATGGCCGCTCCGCGCAGATGCGCCAACCCGCCCGCCAGCCGCGCAGCATTGCCAGGGTTCAAAGCTGCGCGTGCCAGATCCGGCCGCCGCCCCCGCATCAGATCGCCCATTGCCGCACTGATCGAGGCACCCAGCATCCCGCCCGCGACACCACCCATGCGCAGATTTCGCGCAAACGCGCGGCGGGGCACTGGACGGGGATCAGGCAAATCATGGTTCATGAGTGGCGAGATGGGGCAGCGCGCGGCAAAGTCGAGCCCGGAACGGGGCCGCGCGCGACGGGGCGGGTGGGTGGGGTCGCGTGCGGCCCCGTTCCAACCCCAGGATACAAAAAACCCCCACCTTACGGCAGGGGTAGCAGGTAAAATTGGCGCGGTTGACGGGGCTCGAACCCGCGACCCCCGGCGTGACAGGCCGGTACTCTAACCAACTGAGCTACAACCGCGCGATGGGTGCGGGATAGTCGCTCCGCGCATTGGCGTCAAGCCCAAAGCACAGCATGCGCGCGGTTATTTCTACCCTCGGCCGCGTCGTTTGCGTCCCCGCGCGGCCAGCCAGGCCAGCACCCCCAGATAGGCCAGATCCGCGATTACCAGCGTTGCCCAAGTCCACAGCGCCAGCAGTCCGGCAAAGGCCGTCATCCCGATCAGAACCCAGACCGTATCGCGCCGCGCCACACGCACGGCCTTGAGCGACGGCGTCGCCAGGCGCGACACCATCAGGACCCCGACCGCCCCCAGATACAGCGCCACCAGAACCGGCGCCTGTTTCACATCCACCAGGTCCGACAAGCCCAGAAAGACAGGCAGCAGACCCAGCATCGCCCCCGCCGGCGCAGGAACCCCCACGAAATGGCGCATCGCCGGGCCGCCGGGCGCCGCGCGGTTGATATTGAACCGCGCCAGCCGCAGGCAGGCGCAGACCGCAAAGATCAACACGAAAATCCAGCCCACCCCGGCCATCGGCCCGGCCAGCGCATAGCCAAAGACCAGAATGCCCGGTGCCACCCCGAAACTGATGAAATCCGAAAAGCTGTCCAGCTCGGCCCCGAAGGAACTGGCCACATCCAGCTTGCGCGCCAGCAACCCGTCAATCCCGTCCAGAAGCGCGGCCAGTATGATCAGCGCCGCCGCAATCTCGAACCGCTCTTCAAAGGTGAAGCGAATCGCGCTTATGCCCGCGCACATGCCCAGAATCGTGACCAGATTCGGCACCAGATGCAGCAGGGACAGCCGGTCGCGCGCCATGTCAGATCGCCTCGGCAATCCGGCGCGGCTCGGCACTGGTCAGATCGGCAATCACTGTCTCGCCCGAGATCATGACCTGCCCCAGCGCGACCATCGGCGCCACACCTTCGGGCAGATAGACATCCACGCGAGAGCCGAAGCGGATCATCCCGAACCGCCCGCCAGTCGGCAGTGCATCGCCCTCGGACACCTCGCACAGGATACGCCGCGCCACCAGCCCGGCAATCTGCACGACCCCGATCTGCCGGCCATCGGCCAGTTCCAGCACCAGCCCGTTGCGCTCATTATCCGCACTCGCCTTGTCGAGAGAGGCATTCAGAAACTTCCCCGGCCGATAGGCAATCTTCGCCACCCGCCCCGCAATCGGTGCACGGTTCACATGGCAGTTGAACACATTCATGAAAACCGACACCCGCATCAGGGGCACATCGCCCATGCCCAGTTCCGGCGGGGGCACGGCATCCTCGATCAAGGAGATCACGCCATCTGCGGGGCTGACCAGAAGCCCCTCGCGCGCGGGCACATGCCGCACCGGGTCGCGAAAGAAATAATAACACCAGATCGTCAGCCCCAGCCCGATCCAGCCCAGCGGTTGCCAGATCACGAACAGCACCACAGTGATCACGGCGAATGTCGCGATGAACCGATAGCCTTCGCGATGGATCGGCTTGACCACAGTTGACAGCATGTCCTGTGCCATGCGCTTCCTTTCCCTTGTCCCGTTACAGGGGCACGATATCCCCTTCGGCGCGGCGGGCATGAAACGCCGCCACGAAGTCGTTCAGACTGCCTGCGGCAATCGCCGCGCGCAACCCTTGCATCAACCGTTGGTAGTAAGTCAGATTATGCCAGGTCAGCAACATCGACCCGATAATCTCATCCGACCGGATGACATGGTGCAGGTAGGCGCGGCTGTAGCTGCGACAGGAAGGGCAGGAACACCCCTCTTCCAGGGGGCGCGGATCGTCACGGTGGCGCGCATTGCGCAGGTTCACTGGCCCCCGCGCCGTCCAGCCCTGCCCCGTGCGCCCCGACCGCGACGGCAGCACACAGTCGAACATGTCTACCCCGCGCTGCACGGCCCCCACGATGTCATCGGGCTTGCCCACACCCATCAGGTAGCGCGGCTTGTCATCGGGCAACTGGCCGGGCGCGTAATCCAGCACCTCGAACATGACCGCCTGCCCCTCGCCCACGGCCAGCCCGCCCAGCGCATAGCCATCAAAGCCGATCTCTCGCAGCCGCGCGGCGCTCTCGGCCCGCAGATCGGGATAGACCGATCCCTGCTGAATGCCGAACAGTGCGTGGCCCGGCCGTGTGCCAAAGGCCGCGCGTGAGCGTTCCGCCCAGCGCATCGACAACTCCATCGACTTGCGCGCCACGTCTTCCTCTGCGGGAAAGGGCGTGCATTCGTCGAAGCTCATCACGATATCAGACCCCAGCAGGCGCTGGATCTCCATCGATCGCTCGGGGCTCAGCATATGGCGCGACCCGTCGATATGGCTTGCGAATCGCACGCCCTCCTCGCTCATCTTGCGCAAGGACGCGAGCGACATCACCTGAAACCCACCCGAATCCGTCAGGATAGGGCGGTCCCAGTTCATGAATTTGTGCAACCCGCCCAAGTCGGCAATGCGCTCGGCAGTCGGGCGCAGCATCAGATGATAGGTATTGCCCAGCAGGATATCGGCGCCGGTCTCGCGCACCGAGTCCGGCAGCATCCCCTTTACAGTGGCGGCAGTGCCCACGGGCATGAATGCGGGTGTGCGGATGTCCCCGCGCGTGGTCGTGATCACGCCACTGCGCGCGCGCCCGTCGCGGGCCGATATCTGAAAGCCGAAAGCCATCCCTGCCCTTTGGCCCAAATCGCGCGCCATGCCAAGCCCACTCTGACCCCGGCCCTTGCGGGGCGCGAAGGGGTGGGAGGGTGGGCGAAGCGTCCCGCAAGGGCCGGGGTCAGCGCGCGCGTCGCAGATAGACGTAATAGGCCCCGCTGCCGCCGTGTCGGGCATGAGCCTCTCGGATTTCCAGCACGATCCCCTTCAGGGGTGCCATGCGCAGCCAGTGCGGCACATCGTGTTTCAACGCGCCGGGGCGGCGCGGGATCGGGCCGTCATCAGCCACCCGTTTGCCCTTGCCGGTGATGACCAGAACCAGCCGCGCGCCGTTTGAATGCGCGCGCAGGATAAAGCCGGTCAGTGCCGAATGCGCCTGTGCCAATGTCATGCCATGCAGATCGATCCGTGCTTCGGGCACCAGCTTGCCCCGGCTCAGACGCTGATACTGGCGCTTGTCCATCCTGACCGGTGCGCTGGCAAGTGCCTCGCTCAGGGGTTGCGCCACATCATGACCGGGCGGCGGGGGATGACGGTCGGGGCCGGGTTTCAGGCTGTGCCCGCTGCGGGGCTTTTTCGGCGGGTCCGGGACAGGTGCAGGCGATGGCTCGGGCAATTCCGGGGGCATATTGGACAAAAGAGGCCGCGTGGTGCGTGCCACGCGGCCCCATATCTCCAGCTCATCCGCACTCAGACGCCGCTTTCGGCTCATTCGCCTGTGGCCACCAGCTTCCAGTTCGGGCTGTCGGATGTCATGTCGCGGGCAAAGGTCCACACATCCTTCTGCTGCTTGATCGTGTTGGGATCGCCATCGACAATCTCATCGGTATCGACCTTGCGTACCGCCGAGGTCAGCTCGCACACGAATTTCATCGTGATCTCGCCCTCTTTCGTGTCCTCGTCGAACACGGCCTCGACGATCTCCAGTTCGCGCAGCCCCACGAATGTCGCATCCACCCGCAGCCCTTCGCGCTCGCGCAGTTGCACGACCTCGTCAAAGCTGTTGAACACATCGCGCGACAGGAAGGGCAGGACCGAATCCAGGTCCGATGCCTCGAACGCCATCAGGATCATCTCATAGGCGCCGCGCGCGCCCTGCAGGAATTCGCTGACGCTGAAGGACGGGTCAAGGGCCTTCATGCGCGCCAGCGCCTTGGCCGATTCCGATCCTTCGGGCACATGATCGATGATATCCGTGTCGGGTCCGCCCTCGATCACCTCGAACCGGGGCTTGGTCGCAGCCGCCTCGCTGCCATCCTGCCGGGGCAGCGGCTTTTGCTCATACCCCTCGCGCGTGCCCAGCACGGCCCGCAAGCGCAGAATCAGAAATACGGCTATTCCGGCAAGTATCAGTAGCTGGATCACGGCAGGTTCCATTGTTTCCTCGGCCCGGGGTTGGTAAGGCAGGTTGACTGCCTATGTAAGGGTGCTGACAGGGCAAGTCCACCATACGCGATCAGAACCTCGGGATTAAAGGCAAACTTATGTGGATTCTCCTTGTGATCCTGGCTGTACCGATCATCGAAATCGCGCTTTTCGTGCAGGTCGGGCCGGTCCTGGGCGTTTTCGGAACATTGGCAGAGGTCCTGGCCTCCGCTGCACTGGGCGTGATCCTGATGCGGCGCGAACCCCAGCGCAACGCCGCCGAGCTGCGCGCGACACTGGAACAGGAACAAAGCCCCGCCAGCCCGCTGGCACATTCCGCCCTGCGCCTGTTCGGGGCCATCCTGATCGTGCTGCCCGGTTTCTTCACTGATTTCATGGGTCTGCTGCTGCTTGTGCCACCGGTGCGGCATATCCTGCTTGTCCAGCTTCTGACCCGGCTGCGCGACAGGCATGCGCAGGGCGATGTCACGATCATCGAGGGCGAATATCACCGCGACCCGGAACGCCCCGCCCCGCCCGAAGACCGGGTGGAGGGGCCGCATAAGCGGGATTGAGCGATCCCGCACAGGCTGATAGATACCCCGCCAGACAGTTATCACAAGTTCGACAGGAGCCTTTCATGACCGATACGGACCAACAGGGCAACGGCGCCGCCGCTGCCGCAACACCCCCCAAGGTGAATATGCGCATCCTCGCGCAATACATGCGCGATCTGTCCTTCGAGAATGTGGCCGCGCAGAAAAAGCTGCAGGGCGGCAATGTGCAGCCCGATATTCAGGTGCAGGTCAGCCTGGACGCCAAGAAGCGCGAGACGGAAAACCAGTATGAGGTCGGGACCAAGTTCAAGATCACCTCGCGCAACAAGACCGATGGCGAAACCCTGTTTCTGATTGAACTGGACTATGTGGGCCTCTTCCTGATCGAGGGCGTGCCCGAAGGGCAATTGCACCCCTTCCTGCTGATCGAATGCCCGCGCATGGTCTTTCCCTTCGCGCGGCGCATCATCTCGGATATCTCGCGCGATGGCGGATTCCCGCCGCTCAATCTCGACACGGTCGATTTCCTGGCCCTCTACAAGCAGGAACTCCAGCGTCAGGCCGCGCAAAAGCAGGCGCAGTCCGGCGAAACCCCCGCCACCAACTGATCAGCGCCAGCGCTGTATCGTCCTGACGCCCGGCCCCGCCGGGCGTCTTGCATGTTCAGGCGCGGGCGTAGCGCGTCCACAGCGCATCCTCACCCATGGTGGCAATGAAATCGCGATGCGCATTGCGCTCAGCCTCGGTCAGGCGCGGGGGCAGGGGTTGCGCCCGGCGTGGCAGGGGCGCGCGGGGCGCGGAACCGCCCGCGCCCGTGCCCTCGGGTTCCGAGGACAGGGCGAAATCCGGCTGCTGACCGCCCAGCAATTCCAGATAGACCTCGGCCAGAATCTCGCTGTCCAGCAGCGCGCCATGTTTCTCGCGCGCCGAATTGTCGATCCCGAAGCGGCGACACAACGCATCAAGCGACGCGGGCGCACCCGGATACTTCTTGCGCGCGAATGTCAGGGTGTCAAAGGCCTGATCCGGCCCCAGCCGGCGCTTAGAGGCCCATTCCAGTTCGGCATTCAGAAAACGCATGTCAAAACTGGCATTATGGATCACCAGCCGGTCACCACCCACAAATTCCAGAAACGCATCGGCAATATCGGCAAAGACCGGTTTGTCGCGCAGGAAATCCTCGCTCAGGCCATGCACCTCGAACGCGCCCTGCGGCATGTCGCGTTCGGGGTTGATATACTGATGATAGGTGCGGCCCGTCGGCATCAGGTTGATCAGCTCCACTGCGCCGATCTCCACAATCCGATGCCCCTCGGCAGGTTCAAACCCGGTGGTTTCGGTATCCAGCACCAGTTCACGCATGTCTCGCCCCCAGCTTTGCCACCAGATCTTGCACAGCAGCGCGGGTACTGTCCATATCCAGTGTCTCTATCACGAAATCCGCCCGTGCCCGCTTTTCAGCATCGGGCATCTGCCGCGCCAGGATCTGGTCCAGATGCGCTTGCGTCATGCCTGGCCGGGCCAGCACGCGGGCGCGCTGCACCTCCTCGGGCGCAGTGACGACCAGCACACCATCCACATTCGCCCCCACCTCGAACAGCAGGGGGATATCGAGCACAACCAGCGGGCCAGAGACGCCCGCGACGAACTCCGCACGGTCCTGCGCGACCAACGGATGCACGACAGTCTCGATCTGGCGCAACCGCTCGGCATCGCCTGCGATCCAGTCGCGCAGTGCGGCACGGTCCACCCCATCTGCACTGACAGCCTGGGGGCATATGGCGCCGATCGGGCCGACCGCCGCGCCACCCCGCGCATATAGCCGATGCACCGCCGCATCCGCGTCCCAGACCGGCACGCCGGCCTCGCGGAAAAACCCGGCGGTGGTGGATTTGCCCATCCCGATGGATCCGGTCAGCCCCAGCCGATAGGTCATCACGCCAGCACGGCACGGCGCAGCGCGCCCGTCACCTCTGGCCGCTGGCCGAACCACCGCTCGAACCCCGGCACGGCCTGATGCAGCAGCATCCCCAGACCATCCACCGTCACACAACCCTGCGCGCGGGCATCCCGCAACAGAGGCGTATCCAGCGGCGTATAGACGATATCGGTCACGACCATCCCCGGACGCATCGCCGCTGCCGGATAGTCCAACGGGGGCGCGCTGGCCATGCCCAGCGATGTGGTGTTCACCAGCAGCCCGGCCCCATCCGCAGCCGCGGCACGATCAGCCCAGTCCAACACCAGCACCGGACAATCAGACAGATCCGCTGCCAGGCTTTCAGCCCGCGCGCGGGTGCGGTTGACCAGCCGGATCTCTGGCACACCTGCCTGCGCCAGCGCGACGATCACAGCGCGCGCAGCCCCACCTGCACCCAGCACCAGCGCAGGCGCCGAGAAATCCGCTTGTGCCCCGGCACGCAGATTCTCGATGAACCCGTAAGCGTCTGTATTATCTGCATGAATACGCCCATCCCGAAAGCTGAGCGTATTCGCGGCCCCGATCATCCGCGCAGCCGATGTCACCTCATCCGCCAGCGCCAAAGCGGCTTCCTTATGTGGCAGGGTGACATTCGCACCGACGAATCCCATCACGGGCATGGCGCGCAATGCGCGTTCCAGATCATCCGCCTCGATATGCAATGGCACATAATGCCCCTGAATGCCGTATTGGCGCAGCCATGTGCCATGCAGCACAGGCGAGCGGCTATGCGCCACCGGGCACCCGATCACGCCTGCCAGTGGTATCGCGCTCATGCCTCTACCTCTCCGCGCAGGGCCAGATAATTCAGCAATTCCAGCAGCGGCAAACCCAGAATGGTAAAGTAATCGCCCTGTATCCGGGCGAACAGCCGCACGCCTTCTTCTTCCAGTTTGTAACCACCCACCGACGCACCGATACCGGGCCAATTGCGTTCCAGATACGCGTTCAGATAATCATCCGAGAAATCACGCATTTCCAGCCGCGCGGTGCCGACATGGCGCCAGATCGGGGCGCCATCCGCATACAGGACTGCTGCCGAAAACAACTGATGCGACTGCCCGCGCAATCGTTGCAACTGGGCGCGCGCTTCCTCCACCGTTGCGGGCTTTTCCAGCACTGCGCCTTTCAGCCCCAGAACCTGATCACAACCCAGAACCAGCGCCTCGGGCCTGCGTCCGGCCACTTTGCGCGCCTTGGCCTCTGCCAGCGCATCGGCAATATCGCGGGCATGCGCGCCCTCATGTTCCAGTGCGGCGCGGATCGCGCCCTCATCCACGCGCGCGGGCACCGTATCGAAGACCACCCCTGCATTGCGCAGCATCTGGACCCGGATGGCAGACCCGGAGGCAAGGACAAACGCCATGTGGACAACCCTGTTGAGAGACCGTGTGTGAACCCGTTGAGCGATCCGGGCATAACCCGGACCGGGGCTTTTGCTGGCATGTTCTCCACCATCGTGCAAGGGCCGGGGCCGGTTCATCAACAGCGGATAATCTGCACCCCCGGATTGTGGAAAGCCGGAGTCAGATTTTGCAAGCTCATGGATATTCCTGAAATGTTCTGTTTTATTCTTAGATAATACAATAACTTGCGATTCATCACAAAAGATGCACAACCATGGATAACTGTGGATAAACCTGTGGGCTGAAAAACAATCCCCATATCCACAGCCCCAACAAGATACTACATTCCTCTTTACTTCTTTCTTGAGTAAGAGAAGGCAGCGACAAACAGGATCAGACATGCTTTCGGAAATCTATCTCTGGATCAAGGCGCTGCATATCATGGCAGTGATCAGCTGGATGGCAGGGCTGTTCTACCTGCCGCGCCTGTTCGTCTATCATGTCGAGCAGGGCCAGGTGGACGGGATCAACCCCGTCTTTCAGACCATGGAAGAAAAGCTGCTGCGCGTCATCATGAACCCGGCGATGATCGTGGCCTGGGTGACAGGGCTGATGATGGTCGCCGTGCCGGGTGTGGTGATGTGGGACCTGATCTGGCCCTGGACCAAGGGGGCCGCCCTGATCGGGATGACATGGTTTCACATGTGGTGCGCTCGTCGTCGTCGGGTATTCGCCGAAGGAGGCAACCTGCTGACAGGGCGCGACTACCGCATGATGAACGAAGTGCCCACTGTGCTGATGGTGGTGATCGTGTTGTCGGTCGTGGTGAAATTCTAGCGGGAATTGACTCGGATACCGAACGCGAGTATTCCCGCAGCCAGCATTGCCATCCGGCGAACCGCGCTTCACACCTGTCCCAGATCGATTGTGCCCCCTTGCCGGGGGTCCGAAGGAAATTTCCCCATGTCCGACACCATCACCGAAGACCGCCCCGACCAGGAAACCCCGGTGACGGATGACAGTATTGACCTGCCGGGCAAGCTGCATCTGGCGGAACTGAAGGCGAAAAGCCCGTCAGACCTGTTGGCGATGGCCGAAGAACTGGAGATCGAGAACGCCTCGACCATGCGCAAGGGCGAGATGATGTTCTCGATCCTGAAGGAATGCGCCGAGGATGGCTGGACCATCTTTGGCGAGGGGGTGCTGGAAGTGTTGCAGGATGGATTCGGCTTCCTGCGCGCGCCAGAGGCCAATTACCTGCCCGGCCCCGATGATATCTATGTCTCGCCCGACATGATCCGCAAATACGCGCTGCGCACGGGCGACACGGTCGAGGGCGAAATACAGGCCCCCGCCGAGAATGAGCGCTATTTCGCGATCACCAGCGTTACGCAGATCAACTTTGATGAGCCTGCGCGCGCCCGCCACAAGGTGCATTTCGACAACCTGACGCCGCTGTTCCCTGATGAACGCCTCTGGATGGAGACGAAGGAAAACACCAAGGACAAATCGGCGCGGATCATCGATATCGTGACGCCGTTGGGCAAGGGCCAGCGCGCGCTGATCGTAGCCCCCCCGCGCGTGGGTAAAACGGTTCTGTTGCAGAACATTGCCCACAGTATCGAAAAGAACCACCCCGATTGCTACCTGATCGTGTTGCTGATCGACGAGCGGCCAGAAGAAGTGACCGACATGCAGCGCTCGGTGAATGGTGAGGTCATCGCCTCGACCTTTGATGAACCCGCGACGCGCCATGTCGCGGTATCGGAAATGGTGATTGAAAAGGCCAAGCGCCTGGTCGAGCATAAGCGCGATGTCGTCATCCTGCTCGATTCGATCACGCGGCTGGGCCGGGCGTTCAACACGGTTGTCCCATCCTCGGGCAAGGTGCTGACCGGCGGTGTGGATGCCAACGCGCTGCAACGCCCCAAGCGGTTCTTCGGCGCGGCCCGCAATATCGAGGAGGGCGGCTCTCTGACCATCATCGCGACCGCGCTGGTCGATACCGGCTCGCGCATGGACGAAGTGATTTTCGAGGAATTCAAGGGCACCGGCAACAGCGAGATCATTCTGGACCGCAAGGTCGCCGACAAGCGTGTTTTCCCGGCCATCGACATCCTGAAATCCGGCACCCGCAAGGAGGATCTGCTGATTGAAAAGGCTGATCTGCAGAAAACATTCGTGCTGCGCCGGATTCTGAACCCGATGGGCACGACAGATGCTGTCGAATTCCTGATCTCCAAGCTGAAACAGACGAAGTCCAACGAAGATTTCTTCGACTCCATGAACGCCTGAGGCAATGGACACGATCTTTGCCTTGGCCTCGGCCCGGGGAAAATCGGGCGTTGCACTCATCCGGCTCTCGGGGCCACTGGCGTTTGAAGTGGCCGAGGCCATCGCCGGTCCGCTGCCACCCCCGCGTATGGCATCCCTGCGGGTGATGCGCGACGCCTCGGGCGGGCGGCTGGATACGGGTCTGGTGACGGTATTCGCCCAAGGTGCCAGCTTTACCGGCGAAGCGGTCGTGGAATTTGCTGTGCATGGCTCTCTGGCCAGCGTGGCCGCGATGGAACGCTGTCTTGCGCAGGATCATGGTCTGCGGCTCGCCGAACCTGGCGAATTTACCCGTCGCGCGCTGGAAAACGGTGTGCTGGACCTGACGCAGGTGGAAGGGCTGGGCGACCTGCTGGAGGCCGAGACCGAAAGCCAGCGACGCCAGGCCCTGCGCGTTCTGGATGGCGCGCTGGGGCGGCTGGTTGGCGCCTGGCGTGCACATCTGGTCAAGGCCGCGGCACTGGTCGAGGTGTCCATTGATTTCGTCGAAGAAGATGTGGGCAATTTCGATGACCAGATTCGCGCAGAGCTGACCGAGGTGATCAAGGGGTTGCGCCGCGAGATTGCGGGGCAGGGCGCGCGTGAACGGGTCCAGACCGGGTTCGAGGTGGCGCTGGTCGGATCGGTGAATGCGGGGAAGTCTACCTTGCTGAATGCTCTGGCCGGGCGCGATGCGGCCATCACATCGGATATCGCGGGCACGACCCGCGATGTGATCGAGGTGCGGATGGATATTGGCGGTTTTGCCGTGACGATTCTGGACACCGCCGGGTTGCGAGAGACGGGCGAGACGATAGAGGCGATGGGAATCGCACGCGGACAAAAACGCGCGCATTCGGCGGATCTACGCATCATATTGTGTGATGGTCCAGATGAACCCCCGCCTGTAGATGCTCAACCAGGCGATATTGTTGTCTTGGGCAAGGCTGACCTGTTCCCGGATGCCCCGGACGGGGTGTCGGGGCTGACGGGGCAGGGGTTGGATGCGTTGCTGAACCGGATCGCCGAAACGCTTGCGCAACGCGTTGCGCGGGATGGTGTCAGCGTACGGCGGCGTCATCTGCAGGCGATGCAGGCGGCGCTTGGCCCGCTGGAGCAATCGATTGAAAATCTGCGCTCGGGGGAGTATATCGCAGAACTGGTCGCGGCGGATATCCGGCAGGCTATCGGGGCGCTGGATGTGCTGATCGGCAAGGTCGATGTCGAGGACCTGTTGGGCGATATCTTCTCGTCCTTCTGTATCGGAAAGTAGGAGTGTTTCACGTGAAACATTATGATGTCATCATCGTTGGCGGCGGCCATTCCGGAGTCGAGGCTGCCCTGGCCGCAGCCCGGATGGGCGCACGCACGGCTTTGGTGACATTCCGCAAGGAAGATCTGGGCGTGATGTCCTGCAACCCCGCGATCGGTGGTCTGGGCAAGGGCCATCTGGTGCGTGAGGTCGATGCACTGGACGGTCTGATGGGCCGCGCCGGGGATTACGCCGCAATTCAATATCGCTTGCTGAACCGCTCCAAGGGTCCTGCTGTTCAGGGACCACGCATACAGGCCGACCGCAAGCGGTATCGTGACTTCGTCAGCCGCGAGGTGCTGGCGACCCCGTTGCTGGACCTTGTGACCGCCGAGGTGACAGGCTTGTTGCAAGAGGGCGACCAGATCACCGGGATTGAAGTGAATGGCGAAACGCGTTTGCAGTCGCATGCGGTCGTTCTGACGACAGGCACATTCCTCGGCGGGATTATCCATATCGGCGACCGCAACTTCCCGGCGGGTCGGATGGGTGACAAAGCATCGAATCGCCTGGCTGACCAGATGCGCGGGCTTGGGCTGCCTATGGGTCGCCTGAAAACCGGGACGCCACCCCGACTGGATGGCAAGACCATCGCATGGGACAAGCTGGACCAACAACCAGGAGATGACACGCCCGAATACCTGTCCTTCATGACGGATGCTGTTGCGGCACCTCAGGTCGCCTGTGCGATTACGCATACCACGCCTGAAACCCATGACATCGTTCGTGAAAACCTGTCACGCTCTGCGATGTACAGCGGACAGATCGGTGGCGTCGGCCCGCGGTATTGCCCGTCGATAGAGGACAAGATCACCCGATTTGCAGACAAGGAGTCACATCAGGTTTTTCTGGAACCCGAAGGGCTGGACGACGACACAGTCTATCCGAACGGTATTTCGACATCGCTCCCGGCGGAGGTGCAGGAAGCGTATGTCCGCACCATTCCGGGGCTGGAGGATGTGCAGATCCTGCAACCGGGGTATGCCATCGAATATGATTATATCGATCCGCGCGCGTTGACCTCTGCACTTCAGCTAAAGAAAGTCTCTGGCTTTTTCCTGGCCGGGCAGATCAACGGGACCACCGGGTATGAAGAGGCTGCGGCGCAGGGCCTGGTGGCGGGTCTGAACGCGGCGATGTTTGCCCATGGAAGAGAGGCGCTGCGCTTCCAGCGCTCTGATTCGTATATTGGTGTAATGATTGATGACCTGATTTTACGCGGCGTGGCAGAGCCCTATCGCATGTTCACCTCGCGCGCGGAATACCGCCTGTCGCTGCGTGCGGACAATGCCGACCAGCGGCTGACTCCGATCGGGATTGGTATTGGCTGTGTGGGGCAGCGGCGTCGCGCGGCGTTCCTGGATAAGTTGGAACGACTGGACCGGGCGCGGGATATGCTGCAATCGTTCAGCTTTACCCCGCGTGTTGTCAATACCGCCGGTTTCAGAATCAGCGAAGACGGAACACGCCGGGATGGGCTGACATTGCTGGGACTACAGGGCTTCACCTTTGATACGCTTGAGAAGCTGGCACCAGAGGTTGCGGAACTTGACAACGAGACGCGCGCGCAGATCGCCAAGGAAACAGTTTACAAGGCATATCTCGACCGGCAAGCGGCAGAGATCAAGGCGCTGAAAGGGGATGAGAATCGGCGCTTTCCGGACGGGTTCGACTTTACCGCGATCAACGGACTGTCGAATGAAATAACCCATAAACTCAATACCTTGCGACCAGAGACCTTGGCGCAGGCATCGCGGATCGAAGGGATGACTCCGGCCGCGCTGGTCTTGTTGCTGTCGCGGTTGGAGCAGCACGAAAAGCGCTTGTCGGCATGACAGCAACTCAGATTGCCGGCATCGATGTTTCACGTGAAACATTGACCCGGCTGACCTTGTTCGCCGACCTGCTGCGCAAGTGGACTCCGGCCATCAACCTCGTCGCCACCGGCACGATCCCGGATATGTGGACGCGTCATATCGTGGATTCCGCACAGCTTTTCTGTGTTGCACCCCCGGACGCCCGACACTGGCTGGACCTTGGATCGGGCGGTGGTCTGCCCGGAATCGTCTGCGCCATTCTCGCCGCCGAGTTGCAGCCCGACTGCCGCTTTACGCTGGTCGAAAGCGACGCCCGAAAGTCGGCTTTCCTGATGACGGCGAAGCGAGAGTTGTCTCTACCCATAACCGTTCTGACGGAGCGCGCCGAAACCCTCGCGCCGCAGAAGGCAGACCTTGTGACAGCCCGTGCGCTGGCCCCGTTGCCCCGTTTGCTGCCACTTGTTGCGCGCCATCTTGCCAAAGGGGGTGTCGCGGTTCTGCCCAAGGGGAAAAACCACGCGACAGAGCTTGCGGCAGCGCGGCGGGAATGGCAATTTACAACAGACACACGCGACAGTCTGACTGACCCGGCTGCGCGTGTGCTTGTCTTGAAGGAACTCACCCGTGTCTGACCGCATCCGCACACGCACCATCGCCATTGCCAACCAGAAAGGTGGTGTCGGCAAGACCACAACCGCCATCAATCTGGCCGCAGCATTGTCCGAAAAAGGGATGAGAACCTTGCTGATCGACCTTGATCCGCAGGGAAATGCATCGACCGGAATGGGGCTGCAACTGGAACAGCGCCGCTTTACCACTTACGATCTGATCCTGGGCGATGGTCACGCGCGTACCCCTTTCACGCAGACAGACCAACCGAATCTCTGGATTGTGCCCGCCACCACCGACCTGTCATCGGCCGATATCGAGCTGATGTCGCGTGCGCGCCGATCCTATCTGTTGCAGGATGCCCTGCGCCAGCGCGCGATTTCCGAGGCGCAGTTCGACTATATCCTGATCGATTGCCCGCCCTCGCTGAACTTGCTGACCGTCAATGCCATGGTCGCCGCGCATTCGGTTCTGGTGCCGTTGCAGGCCGAATTCTTCGCGCTCGAAGGGTTGTCGCAACTGTTGCTGACTGTGCGCAACCTGCGCGAATCGGCGAATTCGGCGTTGCGGATCGAAGGGGTCTTGCTGACGATGTATGACCGGCGCAACAACCTTGCCCAACAGGTCGAGGCGGATGCCCGCGCGAATCTGGGTGATATGGTTTTTGACACGGTCATTCCCCGTAATGTCCGGCTAAGCGAGGCGCCGTCCTATGCCATGCCGGTGCTGCAATATGACCCGCAGTCAAAGGGCGCCGAGGCCTATCGCGACCTGGCATCCGAGTTGATGCAGAAACATAACCGGACCAGCAAGGAAAGGGTCGCGCCATGAGCGAACGCAAACCGGAACGCCGGGGGCTGGGCCGCGGCCTGTCGGCCCTCATGGCGGAAGTGACCCCCCCGGCGGAAGAGGGTGGCGCAGACGATCGTGGTCGCACCCAGCGCCTGCCGATCGAGCAGTTGCGTCCCAATCCGGACCAACCTCGTCGGCATTTTGACGAAACCGCGCTGGCGGAACTCGCGGCCTCTATCCGCGAGAAAGGGGTGATTCAGCCGCTGATTGTCCGCCCCAGGGATGACATGTTCGAGATCGTGGCCGGTGAACGCCGCTGGCGCGCGGCGCAGCGGGCGCAGGTGCATGATGTCCCCGTCGTGATCCGCGAATTTTCCGATACCGAGGTTCTGGAAATCGCGATTATCGAGAATATCCAACGGACTGACCTGAATCCGATAGAGGAAGCGATGGGCTATCGCGCCCTGATCGAGCGGTTCGGCCATACGCAGGAAAAGCTGTCGGAAGCGATGGGCAAAAGCCGGTCGCATATTGCCAATCTGATGCGTTTGCTCAGCCTGCCCGACGATGTCCAGACCATGCTGCGCGAGGGCAGATTGACCGCCGGGCATGCCCGCGCGCTGATCACTGCTGCCGATCCGTCGCCACTGG
>REDZ01000210.1 GCA_007695345.1 Paracoccaceae bacterium
GTCGAGGACGACATCTGCACCTATGTCGATGTGGACATGAAGGTCCATATCTCGGGCGCGGGCGACAGGTTCACATATCATGATGGCAGCGACTGGGCCGGACCCCGCGACCTGCCGAAGGGAGACAACTGAGATGACCGATTTTCATTTTGCCGTCGATGCTGATGGCGTGGCCACGATCACCTGGGATATCGCGGGCAAATCGATGAATGTCCTCTCGCTTGAAGGATTGGCCGAACTGGATGCGCATATCGACACCGCGCTGGCGGATGAGGCCGTGAAAGGTGTGATCATCACCTCTGGCAAGCCCGATTTCGCGGGTGGGATGGATCTGAATGTCATCGCGAAAATGAAGGAAATGGCCGGCTATCAGCCCGAAAAGGGGCTGTTCGAGGGGATCATGTCCATGCACAAGACCCTGCGCAAGATCGAGCGCGCGGGCATGGACCCCAAGAAGCTCAAGGGCGGCAAACCGATTGTCGCGGCCCTTCCCGGCACGGCGCTGGGGATCGGGCTGGAGATTCCGCTGGCCTGCCACCGGATCATTGCGGCCGACAACCCCAAGGCCAGGATCGGCCTGCCCGAGATCATGGTCGGCATCTTCCCCGGCGCGGGTGGCACCACGCGCGTGTCACGCAAGCTGGGCGCGATGGGGGCGTCGTCCATCCTGCTGGAAGGCAAGCTGTCAGAGCCCAAAAAGGCCAAGGCCGCGGGCCTGATTGATGAGGTCGTGGCGGGCGAGGACCTGCTCGCGCGGGCGAAGGAATGGGTGCTTTCGGCAAAAGACGCCGATCTGGTCAAGCCGTGGGATGCCAAGGGGTTCAAGATGCCCGGTGGCGCGCCCTATCATCCGTCGGGGTTCATGACCTTTGTGGGCGCCTCGGCCATGGTGAATGGCAAGACCAAGGGTGTGTATCCGGCGGCCAAGGCGCTGTTGTCGGCGGTCTATGAGGGGGCGCTGGTGCCCTTTGACACCGCGCTGAAGATCGAGGCGCGCTGGTTCACGCATATCCTGATGAACCCGTCCTCCAGCGCGATGATCCGGTCGCTGTTCATCAACAAGGAAGCACTGGAAAAGGGCGCGAACCGCCCCGATGTCGGCGATGAGAAAGTTGCGAAGCTGGGCGTTCTGGGCGCGGGCATGATGGGCGCGGGCATTGCCTATGTCGCTGCCAATGCCGGGATCGAGGTTGTTCTGATCGATGCGAAGCAGGAGGCGGCCGACAAGGGCAAGGCCCATGCCGAGGGCATCCTCGACAAGGGCATGAAGCGCGGCAAGGTGACCGAGGCGAAGAAAGCCGAGGTTCTGGGCCGGATCACGCCCACCACCGATTATGCCGCGCTGAGCGGCTGCGACCTGGTGGTCGAGGCCGTGTTCGAGGACCCGAAGATCAAGGCCGAGGTGACAGCAAGGGCCGAGGCCGCGCTGCCCGAGGGGGCGATCTTTGCCACCAATACCTCGACCCTTCCGATCAGCGACCTGGCAAAGGCCAGCACCCGTCCCGAACAGTTCATCGGCATTCATTTCTTCAGCCCGGTGGACAAGATGATGCTGGTCGAGATCATCAAGGGCCGCGCGACGGGCGATCGCGCCGTGGCCAAGGCGCTCGATTTCGTCCGCCAGATCCGCAAGACCCCGATCGTGGTCAATGACGCGCGCTTCTTCTACGCCAATCGCTGTATCATTCCCTATCTGAATGAGGGTATGCGCATGGTGCGCGAGGGTGTCTCGCCCGTGCTGGTCGAGAATGCGGCCAAGCTGATGGGCATGCCACTGGGGCCGCTGCAACTGGTTGATGAAACCAGCCTGGACCTGGGCGCCAAGATCGCCAGGGCCACGCGTGCGGCCATGGGGGATGCCTATGCGGATGGCGATGTCGATGAGGTCGTGTTCTGGATGGTCGCGCAGGAGCGGCTGGGCCGCAAGGCGGGGGCTGGCTTCTACAGCTATGATGACAAGGGCAAGCGGCAGGGCCTGTGGGCGGGGCTTTCAGACAAGTTCCCGCCTGCCGACGAGCAGCCCGACCTGATCACGGTCCAGCACCGGCTGATGTTTGCGCAGGCGCTCGAGGCCGTGCGCGCGCTGGAAGAAGGTGTGCTGACCGATATCCGCGAAGGCGATGTCGGCGCGATCCTGGGCTGGGGCTTTGCGCCCTGGTCGGGTGGCCCCTTCTCCTGGCTGGACATGCTGGGGGCCGGGTTCGCTGTCACGGTCTGCGACGATCTGGAAGCGCGCTTCGGGGCGCGGTTCCACGCCCCGGAGCTGTTGCGTCAGATGGCGGCAGAGGATCGTGGCTTCTACAGCGCCCGCGCCTCGATGGCGGCGTAACGATACCGCTCACCCGGTCCGCCCAGTGCCGGGCCGGGTGCACCCTGCGCTGCGCTCCAGTCGATCAGGCCGCGCAACTCTTCAGGGGGCAGGCGCAGAAATGTCTCTTGCGGCTGCGGCAGTGCCTCGGTCAGGGGGGACAGGCTGGTGTCGGCATGTGCCAGCGTCAGCATGTCGCCCTGTGTCAGCAGCACTTCTTCCTGCTCGAATGACAGCATCGACAGGGTGATGTCGCCGCGGATCGCCCGTTTGCGGATACCGCGATAGCCCGACAGCAGCAGGCTGGGCATCAGCACGAACGGGTCACCATACAGCGCGTCGGCTGTGTCGGATTCGATGATCACCTCCTGCATCGGCATCAACAGCAGGTCGCTGCGATTGCCCAGCACGCTCTTGGGCACGAACATAACGAATGCCTTGTGCTCGGGCAGGGTGTCATGGTGCAGCGTAATGCTGCGGTTCGCGACAACCGGGCAGCGGCCATGGTCAAAGGTCATGACCATGTCACCGGGGCGGATACTCTCGACCGGGCGCCAGCCGTTCTCGGTATCGACCAGCGTGCCGGGCAACAGCCCGTCCTCGCGGATGGCCATGTCATAAAAACCGGCTGATGTCAGTTCACCCAAGGGAGTCTGCGCTGTGGCGTGCCCGTCCCTGCCGCCCGCGCGCGAAAACAGATTGCGTTGGCCGATCCTCATAAACATGGTGCCCTGCCTCTCTAATCAATTGCTGGGTATGCCAGTGTGATGTCATTAATCATTAACTATCCTTAAGGTTGTGGCGCAAAGGCGCAAACAACTGGGCATTTTCGTGTCAGTGCGCGCCGCGACCTGCATGGGCGTGCCGGCAGGGTGGCACTGCCACGTCCCCGTTTTGTGATGTTGCGACCCGCGCGCAGATGCGACGGCGCTGGTCTTGTCGCGCGACATGAGGTAGACATCAGGAAAAGAACAAGGGCAGGCAGAGCGGCATGACCGCGCTCGACAAATATGCACGGCTGGAAGGCGCGGGGCTCTGGACGGCATCGTCAGAGGACCAGCGCCGCGATGTCGTCGTCAGCTTTGGCGAGGCAACGCTCGTCATCTCGGACAGCCGCAGCATGCGGGTGCTCAGCCATTGGTCGCTGCCTGCAGTGGTGCGGCTGAACCCAGGCCAGCGCCCCGCGCTCTACAGCCCCGATGGCGACCCCGGCGAGGTGCTGGAGCTTGATGATGACTGGCTGATCGACGCGCTGCAACAATTGCAGGCGGCACTGCAACCCCGCCGCTCGGGCTTTGCGCGCATGCGCCGCCCGATCCTGGTGGCGCTGTGCCTGATCACGGTGATCGGCAGCGCGCTGATCATTCCCCCCGCCTTGATGAGCCATACGGCGACTGTCGTGCCCATGGCACAGCGCGTCGAATTCGCCGAACGCGTCCGGCTGGAGCTGATCCGCGACGGCGCCCGCGCCTGCCAGAGCGCCTATGGCGACCCGGCGCTGGGCGTGCTGCAACGCGCGCTGTTCCAGTCGCCCGCGCGCATCGTCGTCATGCAGGACCTGCCGGGCAGCACGCCCCGCGTGCAGCATGTGATGGGGCGGCTCTTCATCCTCGATGCACGGCTTCTTGACATGGCCGACAGCCCCGAGGCGCTGGCCGGTGCCCTGCTGATCGCCGCCCAGCGCAACGCCGAAGAGGACCCGCTGCGCCCGCTCTTGCGCCATGCGGGCGTGGTCGCAAGTTTCCGGCTGCTGACCTCGGGCGAATTGCCCGAACGGGCTGAACAGGGCTATGCGGCGGCGATCTACGGCGCCGCACTCCCGGACCCCGATCTCGACCCGCTGCTGGAACGGTTCAATCGCACCGATCTGTCAACCCGCCCGCTGGTCGATAATCCCGACACGCTCGACCCGGCCATCGCCACGCTGGGCCCGGATCTGCGCGCCGCAGATCCCAAGGCCGCTGACATGCGCGACACGGCGCTTCTCAATGACGGGCAATGGGTCAGCCTGCTCAACATCTGCGACGGCTGACACCCCTGCCATTTCATCTTTGCAAAAATATCCTGGGGGAGTCCTGCTTGCAGGGCGGGGGCAACGCCCCCATACCCCGCCTGACGACAGCCTGACCTGCGGGTCTTGTGCCCCGCTCAGCCGATGGCGGCCTGTTTTACCTCATCATCGATATACGGCACATATTGCGCGAAATTCTCGGCAAACATCGCCACAAGTTTCGCGGCCTGCGCGTCATAGGCTTCGGGATCATCCCAGGTGCGGCGCGGGTCCAGCAATACATCGGGCACGCCCGCCACCGCCACTGGCACGTCAAAGCCGAAATGCGGGTCGCGGCGGAATTCGGCCTGGCGCAGGCTGCCATCCAGCGCGGCGGTCAGCAGTGCACGGGTCGCCTTGATCGGCATGCGCGATCCGGTGCCATAGGCGCCCCCGGTCCAGCCGGTATTGACCAGCCAGCATTCCGCCCCGGTCTGCGCGATCTTCTCCTGCAAGAGCTTGCCATAGACTTCCGGACGGCGCGGCATGAAGGGGGCGCCAAAGCAGGTCGAGAAGGTGGGCGTGGGTTCTGTCACGCCCTGTTCGGTCCCCGCCACCTTCGAGGTGAAACCCGACAGGAAATGATACATCGCCTGCGCCGGGGTCAGCCGCGCGATGGGGGGCAGCACGCCAAAGGCGTCGCAGGTCAGCATGATGATGTTTTTCGGCACGCCCCCCAGCGATGTGTCCGAGGCATTTGAAATCGCATCCAGCGGATAGGCCACGCGGGTATTCGCGGTCAGGCTGTCATCCGTGAAATCCAGTTCCAGCGTCTCTGGGTCGAAGACCATGTTCTCGACCACCGACCCGAAGCGCGAGGTTGTCGCGTAGATTTCGGGCTCGGCCTCGGGGTCGAGATTGATGGTTTTCGCGTAGCAGCCGCCTTCGAAATTGAAGATGCCGTTCTCGGACCAGCCATGTTCGTCATCCCCGATCAGGATGCGCGAGGGGTCGGCCGAAAGCGTTGTCTTGCCGGTGCCCGACAGCCCGAAGAACACGGCCGCATCATCGGGATTGTCCAGTGCGTGATTGGCCGAGCAATGCATCGGCATGAGCCCCTTGCCCGGCAGCAGGTAGTTCAGCAGCGTGAACACGGCTTTCTTGTTCTCGCCCGCATAGGCCGTGTTGCCGATCAGGATCAGCTTGCGCGTCAGGTTCAGCGCGATCACGGTCTCGGACCGGCAGCCATGCCGTGCGGGATCGGCCTTGAAGCTGGGGCAGTTGATGATGGTGAATTCGGGGTCGAACCCGGCCAGTTCATGCGCCTCGGGGCGGCGCAGCAGGTGACGGATGAACAGCCCGTGCCAGGCCAGTTCCGTGACCACGCGCACATCCAGCCGGT
>REDZ01000212.1 GCA_007695345.1 Paracoccaceae bacterium
GCGGTCGATGAACACGGCCTCGCGGTCGAAGATGTCGATCTCGGGGTCGGTGACCTCGCCATGGGTCAGAAGCGGGATGCCGGCCTCTGCCATGGCGTCCAGCACGCCGCGCACGCGGTCGAAATCACGCACGCCGCTGGCGGAATTGGTGGTGGCGCCCGCCGGATACAGCTTGACGGCCGTGATGATCCCGTCGCGATGCGCGGCAACGACATCGGCAGGGTCCGTGGACTCGGTCAGATAGAGCGTCATCAGCGGGGTGAAATCCGGCCCCGTGACCGCGCGGATACGGTCGCGATAGGCGGCGGCCTGCGCGCCGGTCACGACAGGCGGTACCAGATTGGGCATGATGATCGCACGCGCGAAATGGCGCGCGCTTTCCGGGGCGATCCCGTCAAGCATGGCACCATCGCGCAGGTGCAGATGCCAGTCATCGGGGCGGGGCAGGGTCAGCGAACGGGTCATGCCCGATGTCCTAGCGAATGCGCGCGTGCTGTTCCAGTCGGATTCTGCAAAAGGCGCGGCGCGCTCAATCCGTCAGTTCAAGCTGATCGGGCATCTGAGGGTGTGACAGATCATCGCCGCGTCGCGCAGCCAGTGCCGCCTGCGCGGCAATGACCGTCAGCGCCGGATGGCGGCGTTGCACGCAGCGCCGGACCAGCGCGTCCAGATAGGCGGTGTCATCGCGGCGTCTGCGCATCAGGTCGTGAAACCGCGCTGGCGTCATGCGCCCGCGCGCCGCTGTCTCGATCAGCGTATCCAGCGCACCGATCCGGGTCAGCGCCTGCCCTGTATCGCGCCCCAGCGCCGGGCTGCGCAGCAATGTCACAAAGGGTTGGCGGAACAGCGCAGCATGCATCGCATCACTGCGCTGCGCACCGTCATAAACGATAAAGGCGTTGCGCGCCCCTTCCAGCATGTCAGGCGCGTAGCCGAAACGGCTGCGAAATTCCAGCCGCCGCGCGCGGCGAAAGCGGCGCTCCCACGGAACGATGGCGGGGTCCAGCGTTGCCTGCGGGGCGACGGCCAGCACGGTTGACCCAGGTGCCGCCAGGCTGAAGGCGCAGGCAGCATAGCCCCCCATGCCCGCGCCATAGAACAGCACCCGCGAAAAGCTGTCGAAGAACGCGGAATCGATCTGGGCGTCGAAGAAATCCAGCACTTCGGTATCGCGATACCAGCGCGGGGCGCGCGCCAGCATGGTCAGGTTCGACCAGCCATGCCGCAGCGCGATGGCCAGCCCAAGGGGCCGCTGATCGGGCCGCTGCAGGCGGATATCCGCTACGCTTTCGAAGCTGACCAGAAGCGTATTGTCCCCATCGGCAAAGAACCCGACATGGTTCTGCCCCAGCGGCGTGAACGCGCCCAGCTCGTCGCCGATCTCGTCCAGCCGCGCCAGCCACTCGGCCTCGGTCGGTGCGCGGGTCAGGTCGATTTCGCGAAAGATGTCTTCGGCGTTCTGCATGCCCGGAAAAGCCCCTCATGTGGTGCAGGTGTCGTTTCGCCAGCCTAGCCAAAAGCGCATGCGGGGCAAAGGGGCCGGCAGCGCGATCAGCCAGCTAAGTTCGGGGCAGGGGCGGGCACTGTTTCCGGGGGGCGGTCATTGCAAGGGGTCGCGGGCGATTGTGCAACCGCACCCCCGTATGCGCGCTGCGTTCTATCGGTATCCGGCGCCCCCGGTCACAGCCGTGCATGACGGTGCAACGCGTCCGCCATCAGCAAGCCGTGTTGCGCGATCACAGTGCTTGCTGCCCGTGGCACACGATAGCATACTGCCACCATGGGAATGAGTCGCACCAGAACACACCGAAACCTCCGCGTCCGCCTGCGTTCCGCTTTGCGGCGCGTGTCATGGGCCGTATCCGCATTGGTTGTGCTGGGGGTGACAGGTGCCCCCGCAATGGCAGATCGGATCGCAGGCAGCGACGATCCGGCCTTTACCGAAGCGCTCGCGCTATGGTTGAGCGCAGATGAGCAGGGCGCGCTGCCGGTCGTCGCCGATCTGGCCAATGGTGGCAATACCGCTGCGCAGATGCTGCTGGGGCTGATTGACAAGACCGGCGCGTTGCAGGGCCCCTATCTGGGCGGTCTGGACCGCGAGAGGCGAATCGAATTGCTGCGCCGCCCCGGCGGGCTGTCGGGGCGCAACTGGATGCAGGCGGCGGCCGAGGATGAGCCGCTGGCCGATCTGTGGCTGCGCCTGTGGAACCTGCCTGGCGGGATCGAGATTGCCGAGGGCTTTGCCGGTTATGGCGAGGCGCGCGCCAGCCGCGAGGCATTGCTGGCCGAAGTCAGCCGGACCGAGCGCGGTTTTCCCGATGAGGTGATTGCGCAGCCATGGTTCCCCGAGGCGCTGCGCCACCTGCGCCCGGCCCGCAAATTTCCGATGGACGAGGCGTTGTCCCTTCCGCGCGGCCATCCCATGCGCCGCTTTGCCGGGCTGCCCGTGCCGCAGAATGACCTGCGGAACTGGCTGCTCGATGCAGAGCTGGCCCAGCCCCTGCGCCTGACCTGCGCGCAGCAATGCAGCACCACGCAATCGGCCTGCACGCTGGCGCTGTACGAGGCATTGGGCAGCTATCACAGCCTGGCCATGATGGGCAGCCCGAGCGTGTCGCTGATCCCCGAACGCGATTTCATGGAGAGCGCGCGCGGCAGACAGGCGGTCGCGCGGCGCATCATGCTGATGAATTCGGCGCGCGTGCGCGCCGGGCTGACGCCGCGTCTGGCCGAGATCGATACCTGTGCTGCAGAATGGCTGCTCTCGGAGTATCGCAGCTATTACCCGTCCTCATCCGCCGCACCGTCTGATCCGGCGGATTAAGGATGTAAAACAGGGTCTGAGGCGGCTTTGTTGAGGGAACACTGCTTGCCCGTCAGCGTGGGCAGGGGCGCAGGGCGGCGACCAGATCGGTCGGTCCAAGCAGTTCCGTGATGTGGTCCCTCAGCAGCGTCTCGATCCGCGCGATATCCTGCAGGTCCTGCATCCGTGCATCAGCGCGCAGATCAACCAGATAGCGGTCGGGCATCCGGCGGATGCGCAGGGCATGGATGGTCGCGATCTCTGGCGCCTGCTCGATCCGTTCCAGCACAGCCAGCGACAGGTCGGGATCGGTGCGATCCAGCAGCATGCCAATCGCGCGGCGCCCGACAGCGAAGGAGGTATAGCTGAGCAGTGCGGCCACGCCCAGAGCGGCCAGCGTATCGGCAACGGGCCAGCCATACCACGCCCCCAACAGCCCCAGCGTCACCAGTACGGTGCCCAGCGAATCGGTCAGGAAATGTGCGGCATTGGCCGCCAGCGCCATGGACCCGGTCGCACGTGCAGCGCGCTTGACGATCAGATGGCGGATGAAATCCGCCGCCGCTGCCGTCAGGGCGGCGATCAGATACCAGGCCTCGATGTCTATGGCGGGGGTGCCATGCACCAGTTTCATCGCCGCCAGATGCCAGATGAACACGGCGATCACGGCCAGCAGCAGCGCCTCGGCCAGCGCGGCCATCGCCTCGAATTTCTCGCGCCCGCAGGTCCAGGCGGGATCGGCGCCGCGATCGGACTGGCCAACGACCAGCACGGTGATCCCGGTCACGACAATATCGATCAGCCCCTGCAACGCATCGGCCACCAGCGCGAGCGAGCCTGACAGCAGGCCCACGACCAGCTTGCCCATCGTCAGCACGATGGTCGTGATCAGCGAACCGATGGCCACCAGCAGTTTGTAGGCCCGGTTGCCCGTGCCCACCCACGCCGCGACCGGGTGCGGCGCGCCGCTGTCAGTGCTGAAATCGGTCATGTCGCCTCCTGCATGGGCAGGGGCTAGCAGGGGAATCGGGCAGGATTGCGGAAAGGTTGCGTCAGGAATAGCCCGTTTCGCGAATGCTCCAGCGTGCGGCGGTGACAGCGGGTTCCAGGCTCAGGCGGCCCACGATCTGTTCGAGCGCCGAGTCCGAGGTGGTGTCGGCATTGCCCTCTGCCGTGACCTCGACGCGGTCGGTATCTTCGATATTTTCGGATTCCAGCCCGGTCAGGTGCAGTCCGTTCTCGGCAAAGCCCTGCAGCATCAGCGCGCGGACATGGGCCTCTTGCATACCCTTGCAGACAATTTCGACCGCGTAATAACGGGTCAGTTCGGTGGTCTGGATCGGCTGACGGTCCAGCACGCGCGCAAGCGGGCGCAGCGCGAGGTTGACGAAGACCACCGCGCCAGTGACCGAGGCGGCCAGCATGTATTCGCCCGCCCCCGCCAGCATGCCGATGGCCGCCGCGCACCACAGCGTGGCCGCGGTGTTCAGACCGCGGACGTTGAAGCCTTCGCGAAAGATGATGCCCGCGCCCAGAAACCCGATGCCAGAGACGATCTGCGCCGCAACCCGCGTGGGGCTGATTTCCTCGGGGAAGGCTGCCGAGAACAGCACGAAGCTGGCCGCGCCTAGTGAAACGAGCGTATTGGTGCGCAGCCCGGCCAGCCGCTGGCGCCATTGCCGCTCAATGCCGATGACCGCGCCAAAGCACAGGGCGGCGATCAGGTTCAGGATGGGCTGCAGGGGGATCAGGTCAGGCATGGCGTCACCTTTCGGTCGTGGTGGTATCGGCGTGGAAAAAAAGCGCCCGCTCGGGGGCCCCACCCGCCCGCCCATGCCCCGCTCGCGGGCGCTTGCCCCCTGCGGGGGCCGGGCATCTGTGCAGGTGGTCGGTGTTAAACGGACCCTGTGTGACAGGGCCGTGACAACGCGCTCAGGGTGGCGCCCAGAGCAGGCGGATTTCAGACAGGTCGCTTGCCGCCTGTTGCAGCCGGTCCGCGACCAGGCTCTGCACCCCTTCGGCAGGTTCGACATGCAACTCGACCACGGCCACCACGCCGTCATCGCGGTAATCCAGCCGCAGATCGCGGATCGCGCCCTCGGGCACCAGACCGTGCAGGCAGTCGCGCACCACCTGCGTCAGTTCGGGGCGCAGCGCGGCATCATGGGCGGCGGGGCCATCGGCATGGCCATCGGGTTCGGGGTGGATGACGATCTCGGTCACATCGGGCACCTGTTCCAGCACCGCGCTGCGCGCGGCCTCTGACAGGCGGTGGGCCTCGGACAGGGTCATCGCCGGGTCGAGCGTGATATGCGCATCGGCCTGAATAGTACCACCCATGTTGCGCAGACGCAGGTCATGGGCATCGCGCACACCGGGCGTCGCCATCAGCGCGGCCGTGATCTGATCGGACATCTCTTCCGGCGGGGCAGTATCGACCAGTTCGCGGATCGCGGGGCGGCCATAATGCAGCGCGACCCGGCCCAGCATCAGCGCGATGATCGCGGCCCCCAGCGCGTCGGCCCATGGCACGCCCAGCATCGCGGCGCCGATACCCGCAAGCGCCACGACCGACGTCGCGGCATCCGAGCGGTGGTGCCAGGCATTCGCGGCCATCATGGCCGAGCCTGTGCGCCGTGCCACGGCGCGAGTGTAGTGATAAAGCCCTTCCTTCATCGCGATGGACAGCCCCGCCACCCAGAGCGCCAGAAAGCCCGGCGCATCCTGTGGTGGGTTCAGCAGCCTTGTGCCTGCATCGATCAGGATGCCCAGCGCCGCCACCCCCAGCATCGCCGCGATGGCCAGTGTGGCCAGCGTCTCGAACCGGCCATGGCCGAACGGGTGGTCGGCATCGGGCGGGCGGTGCGAATG
>REDZ01000120.1 GCA_007695345.1 Paracoccaceae bacterium
CACCGATGGCGGCATGCTGCGGGTCTTTGGCTGGTATGACAATGAATGGGGGTTTGCCTGCCGGATGCTGGACATGGCGCATCGAATTTCGCGTCTATAGCGGCGATTTTCCTTGCATTTGCGCGCGCAAGGTCCCATGTAGGCGCTGCGACGTTATCTCTATCGACCACTGTTCTCCGTCTACGGCCACAGTCACTTCGATCTTGCACTGACTGAGCCGCGCTGCCGCATGGTGTGGGCAGCACAATGACAGGAGAATTCACATGGCCACTGGCACAGTGAAATGGTTCAACGCAACCAAAGGTTTCGGCTTCATTCAACCCGATGGCGGGTCCAAGGACGTGTTCGTCCATATTTCCGCTGTTGAGCGTGCAGGCCTGCGCGGTCTGGACGATGGTCAGAAAGTGACCTTCGATCTGGAAAAAGGCCGCGACGGCCGTGAATCGGCTGGCAACCTGGCTCTGGCCTGAGAATTTGGCGCCTGGCCTTCAGGGGCTGCCGATAGAATAATCAAGCCGCCCAATTTTTGGGCGGCTTTCTTGTTGCTCTGACGAAATCCGCTCTCTGTTCAGGGGGTGCTTGGAAATGCTGCGCCGCCGCACTACCTATGGTTCATGCGACAATACCATAGTCACATTGCGTCAGCGGGGCCGCCTGCGCTGGTTCTGGCCACCGATCTTGATGGTACATTTCTGGGCGGCTCGCCCCAGGATCGCGCGGCACTCTATGATCTTGTGCGCAGCCGCGCCACTGAAGTCCGGCTGATCTTCGTCACAGGGCGCGATCCGGGGTTTATCGCCAATCTGTGCGCCGATGGCGCTGTGCCTGCGCCCGAATATGTCATTGGCGATGTCGGTACCACGATCGGTCAGTTCCGGGACGGGGCAGTCGTGCCCGATGCCCGGCTGGAAGCGCCGATCAAGCGCCGCTGGGCCGGTGTGCCCGAACTGGTGCGTACGCGGCTGGCCGGGGTGCGGGGACTGTGGTTGCAGCCCGCGCCCTTCCGGCACCGGTTATCCTATCAGTATGACGAGCGATTTCAGCCCGAATCGCTGCGCGTTCTGGACGGGCTGGACGTCGATATCCTGATCTCGCATGGTTGTTTCGTCGATATCCTGCCCAAGGGCATCAGCAAGGGGCCGTCACTGCTTCGGCTTCTGGCCGAGCTGAAACTGCCGCGCGACCGGGTGCTGGTGGCAGGCGATACGCTCAATGACCTGTCAATGTTCGAAACCGGCCTGCGCGGCGCGGTCGTCGGTGGGGCCGAGGCCGAATTGCTGGCGGCGACAGGCCCGATGCCCGCCGCCCACCACTGCACGCGGATCGGTGCTGGCGGCATTGTGGAGGCCATCGCCGCGCATGGTCTGCTGGAAAATCTACCGGAGGTATCTGCATGAAATCCGATCTGGTCATCGTCTATCACCGCCAACCCTATGAAGAGGTCGAGACCCCGGAGGGCACGGTGTACCGCGAGAACGCCAGCCCCAACGGGATCGTGCCGACGCTGAAAGGGTTTCTGGGCAAGGCCAATCGCGGCGCCTGGGTTGCATGGAAAGAGGCCGAGGATACATCGAATCCCGGCTTCGAGCCGGTCATCGAGATCTCGGACAGTTTCGGAACCTATGATGTCAGCCGCCTGCCACTGACGAAAGAGCATGTCAAAAGCTTCTATCACGTGACGTCGAAAGAGGCGTTCTGGCCCATCCTGCACGGGTTCAAGGAACGCTACAATTACGACCCGGTTGATTGGCCGACCTTTCGCCATGTCAACTGGGCCTTTGCCGAGGCTGCCGCCGAACAGGCGACCGATGACGCCGTGATCTGGGTGCATGACTATAATCTGTGGCTGGTGCCCGCCTATCTGCGCCAGCTCAAGCCCAATGCGACGATCTGTTTCTTCCATCACACCCCCTTTCCGGGGCCGGACATGTTCAATGTGCTGCCCTGGCGAAATGAGATCGTCGAAAGTCTGCTGGCCTGCGATTCCGTGGGCTTTCATATCCCGCGCTATGCGCAGAATTTCGCAGCCGTCGCGCGCAGTGTGACCGGGGCGCGGTTGATCGAAGAAGAGGATACGCCGCCCGCACTTTCCGCCACGGGTGTGGCGCTGAACGACCGGCGCGTGCCGCTGACGCTGGAATACAAGGGGCAGGCGGTGGCGATCCATACCAGCCCCGTGGGCGTGAATTACGAGCATATCGAAAGTCTCGCCCACTCTGAGGATGTGCGCGCCCGCGTGGCCGAGATCCGCAGCGATCTGGGCGATTGCAAGCTATGCCTGTCGGTGTCGCGCACCGACTATACCAAGGGCAATATCGAACAGCTCGAGGCCTTCGAGAGGCTGTTGCAGCGCAGGCCCGAACTGCATGGCAAGGTGCGGCTGATGCTGGTCTCGGTCGGCGCGAACCGCAACATGACTGCTTATGCCGAGGTGCAGGAGCGGATCGAGTCGCTGGTGGGTCGGATCAATGGCAGCTATGGCTCGCTTGAATGGCAGCCGGTCGCGCTGATCAGCCAGGCGATCCCGCTGGCGCAGCTTGTGGCCTATTATGCAGCGGCCGATTTCGCCTCGATCACGCCCTTGGCGGACGGGCTGAACCTTGTGGCATCGGAATTCTGCGCTGCGCGTGATGCAGAGCATCCGGGCGCATTGATCCTGTCGGAATTTGCAGGCTGCGCGGTGCTGTTGGAGGGGGCGATCCCGGTCAATCCGTTCAGCCATGCCTCTATGGATGCCGCGCTGGATCAGGCGCTGGCGATGGAGCCTGAGGAAGCGGCCTCGCGGATGCAGGCGTTGCAGCGCTCCGCCCGGACCTGGGATATCGGCGCCTGGACCGAGGCCGAGATGGCGCATTTTCAGAAGCTGCGCGCCGCGCGCTGCCCGTCCGTCACGCCCCTGCCGGGCACGCGACCGGCGGCGTGACCCGGTAGCGGAAAAGCGCCCGCTCGGGGGACCCACCCGCCCGCCCATGTCCCCGCTCGCGGGCGCTTGCCCCTGCGGGGCGGGGGTGCGGAGAGATCAGGTGTTTTCGCGCGTGATCTGCGCGCCAAGCGCGCGCATCAGATCCTCGAAGACCGGAAAGGATGTCGCGATCGGGCTGGCATCATCCACGCGGATGGGCTTTTGCGCCGCCAGCCCGAGGCACAGAAAGCTCATGGCGATACGGTGGTCGATATGGGTCTGCACTGTTGCGCCGCCCGGCACCTGCGCCATGCCATGTACGCTCAGGCTGTCCTCGGTTTCCTCCACGCGCACGCCGCAGGCTTCAAGCCCACGCGCCATGGCGTCGATCCGGTCGGATTCCTTGACCCGCAATTCCCTGATCCCGCGCATCACGGTCACGCCTTCGGCCAGCGCGGCGAGCGCGGCCAGCACCGGGTATTCATCAATCATGGAGGCCGCGCGCTCGGGCGGGACCGCGATCCCGCGCAAGGGAGAGTGGCGCACGCGCAGGTCGGCCACGGGTTCACCGCCCTCGCTGCGCGGATTTTCCATCACCAGATCGGCACCCATCTCCTGCAAAGTCAGGTAAATGCCGTTCCGGGTCGGATTCTGGCTGACACCTGGCACCAGGATTTCGGACTGCGGCACCAACAGCGCGGCGCAGACCGGAAAGGCCGCGGAGCTGGGGTCACGCGGGACGGCAACGGGCTGCGCCTGAAGTTCCGGCTGGCCGGTCAGGGTGATGACGCGGCCCTCTGTCATGTCCGCGACCGTGATCTCGGCGCCGAAGCCGCGCAGCATGCGTTCGGTGTGATCGCGTGTCGGCTCGGCCTCGACCACCACGGTCTGGCCCGGCGCGTTCAGCCCCGCGAGCAGGACCGCGGATTTCACCTGCGCTGACGGAACCGGCAGCGTATAGCGCACCGGCACCGGCTGTGCTGCCCCGATCAGCGTCAGCGGCAGGCGACCGCCGCTGCGCCCGAAGGACTGCGCGCCGAACTCGGCCAGCGGGTCGGTCACGCGGCCCATGGGGCGCTTGTTCAGGCTGGCATCGCCGGTAAAGGTGGCCGTGATATCGGTCGTGGCCATCGCCCCCATTATCAGCCGCACACCGGTGCCGGAATTGCCGCAATCGATCACGCCATCCGGTTCGGCAAACCCGCCCACGCCCACACCATGCACCGACCATTCGCCGGGGCCGTGTTGCGTGACCTCGGCACCGAAAGCGCGCATCGCGCGCGCGGTGTCCAGCACATCCTGCCCTTCCAGAAGCCCGGTGATCCGTGTCTCACCCACTGACAGTGCGCCAAGGATCAGCGCGCGATGCGAGATCGACTTGTCGCCGGGCACCTGCGCCGTGCCCCGCAGCGGGCCGGAGGGACGGGCGGTCATGGGGATGGCAGGGCCGTGGCCGGACATGGGCGCACCTTTCGACAGTGGGGTTGCGCCGCTGTCTAGCGCAGGCCCTGTGCGGCGTCCATGGGGGATCAGTCCTCGGCCAGAAGTGCCGTGATTTCGGCCAGAAGCGCATCGCATTCCGCGCGGATGGCGGGGCTGCGCGCCCCTTCGATCCCGGCGCGCCCCTGACCCAGCGTTTCCGCATAGGCAACACGATTGGCGATCTGCGTCTGTGCGACCGTGGCATCCAGCGCCTGCGTTGCCTCTGCAATCTCGGTGCCCAGTCGGGTGCCGGCACGGGCGCGGTTCAGCACCACGATCACAGGGCAGCTTTCGCGCCGCGCCAGATCCAGCACACCTTCGGTGGCCCACAGATCGACATGGCTGGAGGCGACAGGCACCACCACCAGATCGGCGGCGCGCAGGGCAGGGCGCAGGTCGCTATCTGCCTTGGGGGGCGTGTCGATCAGCACGAAATCGGCCATGTCGCGCAGTTTGCCGACCTCATACCCCACACCCCAGGCCGAAGCAGTGGAAAATTCCATCCCCTCGGTTGCGCCATGATCGTGTCGGGTCATGAACCACCGCCCGAGCGAGCCCTGCGGGTCGGTATCGAGAAACGCGACGCGATGGCCCGCGCGCACCAGCATCACGCCCAGATTGACCGCAAGCGTGGTCTTGCCCGACCCGCCCTTTTGCTGCGCGACTGTGATCACCTTGCCTTTTGCCATGCGCTCACCCCTTTGCTGCGGTGCAGCATAAATCAGCGCGCGCCGGAATGCACGCATAATCGCTCAGGCGCGCTCATCCTTGGGCGAGGCCATGACCACCATCGTGGTCAGACGCTCCAGATGCGGAAAGGCGCCCAGATAGTCTGTGTGGAATTCCTTGTAGGCCGCAAGGTCGCGCGCCTCGACCCGCAGCAGATACTCGACCGTGCCGGTGATATTGTGGCATTCGCGCACTTGCGGGGCCGCGCGCATCAGCCGCTCGAATGCGGTTTGCGCGGCCTTGGTGTGGCGCGACAGGCCCACCGTGACATAGGCAGTGAACCCGATCCCGGTTTTCGACCCGTCCACCACGGCCCGGTAGCCCGTGATGATACCCCGGCGTTCCAGATCCTGCACCCGGCGCAGACAGGCCGACGGGGACAGGCCCACACGCTCGGCCAGTTCCAGATTCGGGATGCGCCCTTCGCGCTGCAGGATGCGCAATATCTGATCTGATTTTTCGTCAATATCTGTCATGAATTGCAAAATTAGCCCAGAACGCGCAAATATTGCAACCCGGATGCAGCCTGACCGCGCTAGATTGCGCAAAACGGGAAAACTGCCGTGACACTCGAGATTTTTGCCGCCCTTGTGACCTTTGCCTTCGTGACGGCCGTCACGCCGGGGCCGAATAACGTGATGCTGATGGCCTCGGGCGTGAATTACGGGTTTCGGCGCACGATTCCGCATATGGCAGGGGTGGCGCTGGGTCATGCGTTGATGGTGTTTCTTGTGGGCGTCGGGCTGATGGGGGCCTTTATCGGCTACCCGCCGCTGCAACTGGCGCTGCAGGTCGTGTCGGTCCTCTACATGATCTGGCTGGCGTGGAAGATCGCGACCGCGCTGCCGCCCTCTGCCGTGCAGGTCGAGGGACGTCCGCTGACCTTTCTGCAGGCGGCGGCGTTTCAATGGGTCAACCCCAAGGCCTGGATCATGTCACTGGCCGCCGTGTCGGTCTATGCCCCCGAGCGTGAGATGGTCGCGGTGGCCTGGGTGGCGTTGGGGTTCCTGAGCGTGGGCTGGCTGACCACGGTCATCTGGACCACATTGGGCCTGAGCCTGCGGCGCCTGCTGAACCGCCCAAGCTGGCTGCGCGCCTTCAACTACACGATGGCGGCACTGTTGGTCCTGTCGCTGGTGCCGGTGCTCACGACCGGCTGATAGGGTGCGAGTTTGCTTGCACGCTGGCAAATCTGTGGCTACCTTTCCCCAGATCGCACGCGATCCGACAAGAAAACCAGCAAAATCCCTGGGAGGATTGACATGACTTACAGATTTGCTGCGCTCGGCCTGGCCGTGGCGCTGGGCGCAAGCCCCGTCGCCGCGCAGGAGCTGTCCATCGCAACCGGCGGCACAGGCGGGGTGTATTATCCCTATGGTGGTGGCCTGGGTGAGGTGATCGGCCGCCATGTCGAGGGGGCCAGCGGCACTGCCGAAGTCACCGGCGCATCGGTCGAGAATGTGGCGCTGATCGCGCGCGGCGACAGCGATCTGGCGCTGGCGCTGGCCGACACGGTCTTTCAGGCATATCATGGCGAAGGCGAGTTCGAAGGGCGGCAGGTGTCCGAACTGCGTGCCTTGGCCTCGATCTACCCCAATGCGGTGCAGATCGTGACGCTGGCCGATAGCGGCATCACCAGCCTTGAGGATCTGCGCGGGCAGCGCGTGTCCGTCGGTGCGCCCGGTTCGGGCACCGAAGTCAGCGCCCGGACCCTGCTGGAAGCCAACGGCATCACCTATGATGATTTCACGCCCGAGCGGCTGAACTTCAATGAGACTGCCGATGCGCTGCGCGATGGGGACATCGCTGCGGGCTTCTGGTCAGTGGGGCCGCCCACCAGCTCGATCATGAACCTGGCGACCACACGTGACATCGCAATGATCCCGATGAGCGATGAGGAAATCGCCAATGCGATCGAGGTCGAGCCGACCTTTGCCCCCTACACCCTGCGCGCCGATCTGTATGAGGGCATGACCGATCCGGTGCAGACCATCTCGACCCCGAATGTGCTGATCGTGCATGAAGATATGGACGAAGAGATGGTCTATAACATCGCCCGCGCGATGTATGAGAATGTGGATGAGCTGATCGCCATTCACCCGGCGGCCAATGACACGACGCCCGAATTCTCGATCGATTCGACTCCGATCCCCTTCCACCCCGGCGCGCTGCGCTATCTGGAAGAACTCGGCCTGACCGTGCAGGACCATCAGCAGCCGTGAGGGCGCTTTTCTGGGGGCCGTGCCTGTGCGCGGCCCTCGGGTTCGGCCTGCCCGGTGGTGCACAGCCCGTGCTGACCGTGACGACTGACACGGAGGAACTGGGCACGATCCCGATGCCCGAGGGGCAGGAGATCTGCCTGCGCTGGGTGCATTCCGTGACAGGGGGCAAGGTGGCCGATTGTTTCGAGAACCGCGCAGGCCAGTTGATGCTGACACGCAGCTATCTGCATGATTTCGCCGCCGGTCTGGGTGAGGTGGAAGGGCGCGGCACCCTGACCCCGGCACCTGGTGGCGGCTACTGGATTACCGACATGGACGAGCCTGTGGCAGAGAACAGCCTGACGCTGCGCATCGGGTCCGAACCTGTGGGTCACATCCTTTACGCCGGCGACACGATGCTGCCGCTTTCCACCCTTGCGCCCGGCGCGCGCGCGCGCCTGACCCTGAACGCGGATTGACCCATGGCCCAAAGCCCCAGCGACATCGCCCCCGGCAAGCCTGACGACACTGCGGTCCCGACGAACCTGCGCTCGGCCGATGCCCAGCAGCCGCGCCCGGTCTTGTGGCTGATCACGGCCGTGGCGGTCAGCCTGTCGCTGTTCCAGCTTTACACGGCAGGGATCCAGCCGCTGGGCCTGTTCTACCAGCGCCCGGCGCATCTGGGTTTTGTTCTGGTGCTGGCCTTTCTGATCTATCCGGTCTTCGGGCCATCGCGCCCGCGCGGGTTCCTTGGCTGGATCCTCGATGCGGGGTTCATCACTGCGGGGTTTCTGAGCGGGTTCTACATCATCTGGAACCTTGACGCGATCATCGCGCGGGCCGGGTGGTGGAGCCAGACCGACATCATCATGGGGATCGTCTGCACGATTGCCGTGCTGGAAGCCAGCCGCCGCGCCGTGGGGCTGGGCATGACGATCATCGGGGGCATTGCGATTCTCTATGCGCTGGCCGGCGCGCGCGGGGCGCTGCCGGGTCTGGGCGAATGGATGCCGGGCGTCCTGTCCCATCGCGGGGCCAATACCGACCGGCTGGTGGGTCAGCTTTATCTGGGGCAAGAGGGGATTTTCGGCCTGCCGCTGGGCGTGGCCGCGACCTTCGTGTTCATGTTCGTGCTGTTCGGGGCCTTTCTGGAAAAGACCGGCGCAGGCAAGTTCTTTATCGATCTGGCCTTTGCCGCCACTGGGCGCAAACCGGGCGGGCCTGCGAAAGCCGCCGTCATCGCCAGCGCGGGCATGGGGTCGATTTCCGGCTCGGCCATCGCCAATGTGGTCACCACCGGTTCTTTCACGATCCCGCTGATGAAACGGCTGGGCTACAAGCCCAAACAGGCCGGCGGGATCGAGGCCGCAGCCTCGACCGGCGGGCAGATCACGCCGCCCCTGATGGGGGCGGGCGCCTTCCTGATCTCGGAATACACGCAGGTGCCCTATATCGACATCGTGCTTGTGTCGATCTTTCCCGCGATCCTGTATCTCGGCACGGTCTATCTGTTCGTGCATATCGTGGCAATGAAACAGGGCATGCGCGGGATGAGTGCGGCAGAGCTGCCGCTGGTGCGCAATGTCCTCAAGGCGGGCTGGCAATTCATCCTGCCGCTGTTCCTGCTGGTCTGGCTGTTGATGAACAATATCTCGCCCATGCGGGTGGGGTTCTGGGCGATCATCGCCGTGATCGGCGTGGCTGGCCTGCGCGGGCTATGGGTGTTGGCCGCCGAGGGGCCACTGACCGGCGCACGCATCCGCGCATCGATCATGCGCGGCCTGCGGATGGTATTCGAAAGCCTGGAACTGGGCGCGCGCAACGCGGTTGCAGTCTCGATCGCCTGCGCGGTGGCCGGGATCATCGTGGGCGTTGTGGGGCTGACCGGGCTGGGGCTGAAATTCTCGTCCATGATGATTTCGCTCTCGGGCGGCAATATCGTGATCGCGCTGGGGCTGGTGCTGCTGGCCTCGCTGGTGCTGGGGCTGGGGCTGCCGGTTACGGCCAGCTATATCGTGCTGATCGTGCTGGTGGGGCCGGCGCTGCACAATGAATTCGGCATCCCGCTCTTGATCGCGCATCTGGTGGTGTTCTGGTACTCGCAGGATAGCAATGTCACGCCCCCGGTCGCGCTGGCAGGGTTCGCAGGCGCGGCCGTCGCTGGCGCGAAACCGATGGAGACATCCGTTCAGGCGTGGAAATTCGCCAAGGGGCTGTATCTGATCCCGCTCTTCATGGTGTTCAACCCCGAGATCATCTATGGAGGCCCGCCGCTGCATGTGCTCTGGACCGGGTTCACCGCGATCCTGGGCCTTGTGGCTTTTGCCAGCGTGATCGAGGGGTTCCTGTTCGGGCGCATGGACCCGGTGTCGCGCGTGGTCGCACTGCCCGCCATCGCTGCGCTGTTCTGGCCTGATTTCCGGGTCGAGGTGGCAGGCGCGGCTGTGCTGCTGGTCCTGCTGACCGTGAACTGGCTGAATGCGCGCGACAGGCGGGCAACAGTGTGAGGCGCGCGCGCCTCAGCTTTCCGACAATGCGACCTTCATATCCTTGACCTGATAGATGACTTCGCCATCCGCCTCGACAATGCCATCGGCCACGCCCATCGTCAGGCGGCGCGTCTGCACGGCCTTGGTGAAATCCACCTTGTACGTGAGCATCTTGCGATCAGGGCGCACCATGCCGGTCAGCTTGACCTCGCCCACACCCAGCGCATAGCCGCGCCCCTGCCAGCCGCGCCAGCCCAGGTTGAACCCGGTCAGTTGCCACAGCCCGTCCAGCCCCAGACAGCCCGGCATGATCGGGTTGCCGGGGAAATGGCAGTCAAAGAACCACAGATCGGGGGTGATATCGAATTCAGCCACGACATGCCCCTTGCCATGCAGCCCCCCATCGCCCGAGATATCGGTGATCCGGTCCATCATCAGCATGGGCGGTTCTGGCAACTGGGCATTGCCCGGACCGAAAAGCTCGCCCCGCGCACAGGCCAGAAGCGCTTCCTTGTCGAATGAGGACGGGTAGCTGGTCATGAAACTCTCCTGCTTGAACGTCACCCCCTCTAGCACTCTCGTCAACCGGCTGACAAGCGGCGCCCGGCTGTCCCTCAAATAGCGCTGCGCACCAGTTGCGACCGATTTTCATTTGAAAATTCCCGCATATGTCACTAGATTAGGGCCATGGATACGAGTTTCGCCCCGCTGACCCCTGCCAGCGCCAAAGCAGGGGAGAACTGGCTGATGCGCGGCAAGGTCCGCCCGACCCGACAGCGCGTTGCGCTGGCGGGATTGCTGGTGGGCGACGGCGGCAACCGTCACGCGACGGCCGAGGGGTTGTTCATGGCCGCCAAGACCAGCGGTGAATCTGTGTCGCTGGCCACGGTCTATAACACGCTGCGCGCTTTCTGCGATGCCGGGCTGATGAACGAGATCACGGTCGATGCCGCGCGATCCTATTTCGACACCTGTGTCGAGGATCATCCCCATTTCTTCTGGGAAGACACGCAGGAACTGACTGACGCACCGTCATCGCAGGTGGAAATCGCGCGCCTGCCAGATGCCCCCGAAGGCACCCGCGTGGCCCGCGTGGATGTGGTGATCCGTCTGCGTCGGGACTAAGGCCGCACCCCACTGAAACCCGTTGAAACCGCGCGCCATTCGGCGCGCGATTTTCATATGTCTGTGGGAAGTCTGGAGGCGAGTACCGGAATCGAACCGGTGTACACGGATTTGCAATCCGCTGCGTAACCACTCCGCCAACTCGCCTCTTGCGCGCGTGCTTAGAGCCGCGCGCGCCCAGCGTCAAGTGGGCGTCACGACCAGCGGTCCGATATTCCGCCCCGCCAGAATATGCACATGCAGATGCGGCACTTCCTGCAACCCGTCATCGCCTGCGTTATAGATCATCCGGTAGCCGGCACCGCCATCGCCCGGACTGACGCCAAGTTTCGCGCAGATCTCGCCCACGGCGCGGGTGTAATCCACGATCTCGGCATCGGACGCCTCTTGCGCAAAATGATCGTAACACACATAGGCCCCCTTGGGGATGACCAGCACATGATGCGGCGCTTTCGGGGCGATATCGGTGAAGGCCAGGCTGTGCTCGGTCTCATGCACCTTGTTGCAGGGGATCTCGCCGCGCAGGATCTTGGCGAAGATGTTCTGATCATCGTAGCTGTAGCCCATTGTCCTACTCCGCCTCCGGGGCCCAGCCGGACACGGCCTTGACCTCCAGGAAATCCTCGATCCCCCAGACACCGCCTTCGCGCCCGTTGCCCGACTGTTTCATGCCCCCAAAGGGCGATCCGGCCCCGCGGGACTTGCCATTCATCTCGACCATGCCCGCGCGCAACTGCCGCGCCATGCGGTTGCGCCGTGCGCCATCCCCGCTCTGGACGTAGTTGGTCAGCCCGTAGACTGTGTCATTGGCGATGGCGATGGCCTCTTCCTCGCTGTCAAAGGGCATGATCGACAGGACAGGGCCAAAGATTTCCTCGCGTGCGATGGTCATGTCGTTACTCACATCGGCAAAGACCGTGGGGCGGACGAAATAGCCGCGATTGACCCCTTCGGGACGGCCAAGCCCCCCGGCGACCAGGCGTGCGCCTTCATCCATCCCTTTCTGGATCAGGTCCTGCACCTTGTCGAATTGCGTCTGGCTGACCAGCGGGCCGATATGCTTGCCGCTCTCGGACGCGGGGCCGACACGCGTGCCCTCGGCCAGTTCGCGGGCCTGTTCGACTGTCTGATCATAGATGGACCGCTCGACCAGCATCCGCGTCGGCGCGTTGCAGGACTGGCCCGTGTTCTGGAAGCAATGCGCCACCCCGCGCTGCACAGCGCGATCATCGGCATCGGCAAAGATCAGGTTTGCGCCCTTGCCCCCCAGTTCCAGATGCACACGTTTCAGGGTCTCGGCGGCGTTCCTGGAAATCGCGATGCCTGCGCGGGTCGATCCGGTGAAGCTGACCATATCGACATCCGGATGCCCCGAAAGCTGCGTGCCAACCCCCGGCCCATCCCCATTGACCATGTTGAACACGCCTTTGGGGGTGCCTGCGGCATCCAGGATCTCTGCCCAGACCATACCCGAGAGCGGTGCGATTTCCGATGGCTTCAGCACCATCGTGCAGCCCGCCAGCAGGGCCGGAATGACCTTGAGCGTGACCTGATTCATCGGCCAGTTCCAGGGGGTGATCAGCGCGCAGACGCCCACACCCTCGCGGATGATGCGGTCATTGGGGGCATGATCGCCCAGCGGTTCGACCAGGCGGATCTGTTCGAACGCCTTGATGAAATTCCGGATATGCGAGGTTCCCGCACCGACCTGGCTGCCGCGCGCAAGATCGATCGGCGCGCCCATCTCCAGGCTGATCGCCTGCGCCATGTCCTCGGCGCGCTCGGCATAGACCTCTCCGATGCGCTTCACCAGTGCCAGCCGTTCAGCCGGGTCGGAATGCAGCCAACCGGGCAGGGCGGCCCTGGCGGCGGCCACGGCCATGTCGGTATCGGCCGCACCACCCAGCGAGATGACGGCACAGGCTTCCTCGGTCGAGGGGTCGATGACATCCAGATCCTGCCCTGCGACCGGATCGCACCAGGCCCCGTCGATATAGAATTGCCGTTTGTCCAGCATAGCGCGTCTCCCTATCCGTTATCCGAATATCTGGCACTGGTCACGGGCAGGTGCAAGGGCTGGCGGGTTAGCGCAGGGAAATCACCTTGCTGTCGATGGCCAGCATATAGCCCTGACGCGCGATATTCTTGACCAGCACCTCGCTGATCAACTGGTTGCCCAGCGTGTCGCGCAGCCGCTTGATGCGCGTGGCGCCTGCGGCCTCATCGCAATCGGCCTCTTGGCGGCCCGAGATCATGGCCTCGATGGCCGCGCCGCTTAAAACATCATCATCGATGCGCGCTTCGGCCAATACGGCCAGTGTTTCGACCGCGGCAGGGGTCAGCTTGAATTCCATGTCATTGATCGCGATGGCATTGGTGGCCCGGTCGATCACCAGTCGCGACACCTGCAGCCCCTGCTTCTCGACCATGGCCAGGCGCTTGTTCAGCGTGATCAGGAGCACGATCATCACCAGCGATGTCACCAGCAACCCCGTGGCAAAAACCAGCAGCACGAAGATCACCACCCGGTAGGAGACCAGCGTTTCCGAAAACGCCGTGCCCGATTGCGCAAGGATTTCCAGCAACCGGATTTCGGCCTGGCCGGTCAGGTCCGCATTCTCGACAAAGACGCGTTCCACCCGCGCGTTGAAGGCCCCGGCATCGGGCAGGTTCAGAAACAGCAGCACAGCGGTCAGCACCAGCACGCCGACAATTGCGGCGATACCCCAGATCACGGCCCGGTTGCCAAGACGCGAGAGGTCACTGGCGGCGATGGATGGCGCTTGCATTGGCACTCCGGCGCTGGAATTCGGGTTCATCGAACAGGGACTCGATCTGCAACAGGGTCCAGCCCGATTGCGCGATCACCGGGCGGGCATACTCCGTCGCGGCCTGATAAGACCCGCAGGCATCCGCCGGCAGCTCGACAATGCCGTATTGCAGACGCAGCGGGTTGTCCTGCTTGGCCTTGTAATCCGCGAAACACTGGGCCGAGGCTTGCGCCGCAAGCGTCACCCCCAGGATCAGGGCGGATATGATGAGCATCTGTTTCATGTCAGAAAGCTTGGCACCGGGCGGGCGGTTATTCAATATCGGCAGAGTGTCGGGGCGCATGTTATCCGATAGCAGACCGCGGTTATTGCGTGGCGACAGCGGGGCCGGGCAGGCTGGTCGCCTATCTGACACATGTCTTGAAAGGATGTCCCATGCTTGCCCGTCTGCCTGACTTGCGGCACCGTTTGACCACCTTGCTCGGCGCGACGGCCATTGCATTGGCCGCGCTCGCCGGTTCAGCCAGCCCGGCGCGCGCGTCGGATGATACCTTGCTGCGGCTGCTGCTGGGGGCCACGGCGGTGGCCATTGTCGTGCACGCGGCGACACGCTCATCGGGGGGCATGTCCGGGCGCCCGTCGGTGAATGAATTCGGGTTGCCACGCCAATGCCGCGAAACGCTGCGCATCCGTGGTCAGCATGTCGCGGTCTATAATGCAGGTTGCCTGCGCTCTGCCGGGGTGACGCGCCTGCCGCGGCATTGCCATGAGGTCATCCGCACCAATCGCGGCAACCGCGCTGTCTATCGCGCCCAGTGCCTGGAGCGCGCGCAGCTTGACCGCCCCTATGCTGCGCCGCGACGGCAGCGCCAGCCTTCAGCCACGCTGCCCGGACAGTGCCGTATGCATTACACCTATCGCGGGCAGCGCCATGTTGGCTATCGCGCGAACTGCCTGCAAGGCGCGCGGCTGCGCGATCTGCCATCGACCTGCCGTGTGCGGCAGCGGGGGGGCGGGCATATCTACAGTGCGCAATGCCTGCGCCAGCACGGCTTTCGCTGAGAGGCGTGCGCGGGCCGGGGCTTGCCCCCGGCCCGGTGCATCGGGCATGACAGGGCCATGCCTGCCTCACACCCGCTGCCTGACGACCAATTTGAAGCGCTGGCGCGCCACGCCGGCGCATGCCGCGTCGTCGGCGTGGATGAGGTCGGGCGCGGCCCGCTGGCCGGACCGGTGACCGCCGCCGCCGTCTGGCTGGACCCGCTTGCCACCCCTGAGGGGCTGCGCGATTCCAAAACCCTGCGCGCGCCTGCGCGCGAAGCGGCGTTCGCGCAGATCATGGCGCAGGCGGATATCGGCATCGGCCATGCCAGCCCTGCCGAGATTGATGCCCACAACATCGCGCAGGCCACATGGCTTGCCATGCAGCGCGCCATCGCCGCCCTGCGGGTTCCGCCCGACCATCTGCTGATCGATGGCAACCGCCTGCCCCCCGATCTGCCTTGCACCGCGCAGGCCATCGTCAAGGGCGATGCGCGCTCGGTGTCGATCGCCGCCGCCTCGATCGTGGCCAAGGTCACGCGCGACCGGATCATGGCCGAACTGGATGCCCGTTACCCCGGCTATGGCTGGGTGCAGAATGCGGGCTATCCGACCCTGCGTCACAAAAATGCCATAGCAGATTTGGGGGTCACCCCCGAGCATAGACGTTCCTTCGCGCCGGTCCGCAATATCTTGTGTGGCTGAAATAACATGAAGAAACTTTTTCAAACCCCTGATTCATTTAATAATTGACCCCGAATCATCTTTGACTCATTCTGCCCTCAACAACACGCGGCACACCGCGGAACTTGAGGCAGGCATGACAGTGACATTAGCGGCACAGGGGGCGGATATGCTGCCTCTGGACAGTATACTTTCGGGCGATTGCGTTGATGCGATGAACGCATTGCCAGAGGCCAGCGTGGATCTGATCTTTGCCGATCCGCCCTATAACCTGCAACTGCGTGGCGATCTGCACCGCCCCGATAACAGCCGCGTGGATGCGGTCGATGATGTCTGGGACAAGTTCGACAGCCTGGCCGCTTATGACGGCTTCACCCGCGCCTGGCTGGCTGCTGCGCGCCGCCTGCTCAAGCCGCATGGCGCGCTGTGGGTGATCGGGTCCTATCACAACATCTTTCGCGTCGGCACCGCCTTGCAGGACCAGGGGTTCTGGATCCTCAATGACGTGGTGTGGCGCAAATCGAACCCCATGCCCAATTTCCGGGGCAAGCGTCTGACGAATGCACATGAAACGCTGATCTGGGCATCAAAGACCGAAGGTGCGAAATACACGTTCAACTATGAAGCGCTCAAGGAACTGAATGAAGGCACGCAGATGCGCTCGGATTGGGTGCTGCCGATCTGTTCGGGGCATGAACGGCTGAAGGACGCACAGGGCGAAAAGGCCCATCCCACGCAAAAACCCGAAGCGCTGCTGCACCGCATTCTTGTGGGAACCACCAATCCTGGTGATGTGGTGCTGGACCCGTTCTTCGGCACCGGTACCACGGGGGCGGTCGCGAAACTGCTGGGGCGGCACTATATCGGCATCGAGCGTGAAGAAAGCTATCGCGAGGTTGCGACAAAGCGGCTGGGCATGGTGCGCCCGCTGGATGCTGCGGCCCTTCAGACGACTGTGTCCAAGCGTGCCGCCCCGCGCGTGGCCTTTGGCCAGTTGGTCGAGCGTGGTCTGCTGCGCCCGGGCGAGGTGCTGGTCAATCCACGCGGGCAGGCCGCGAAAGTGCGGGTCGATGGCTCGCTCGTCTCGGCCGAGCATCGCGGCTCGATCCATCAGGTGGGGGCGGCGCTCGAGAACGCGCCATCCTGCAATGGCTGGACCTATTGGCAGTTCCGTCGCGACGGGCAGTTGATCCCGATCGACGTGCTGCGCCAGCAGATCAGGGCCGAGATGGCACCCTGATCCCCCGGTCACAAGTTACCGCCGGTGTCCCGTGTTACCCGCCGGGATGCCCACTGACCCCGCCCCTGTGGCGGGGTTTTTTTCATGCAGTTGCGTCGGGCATTGTGCATCCTTGCCAACCGACGCGCCCCACCCTCCCACCCGCGCGCCGGTTGGCAAGGATGCACGGGAGAGGTTTCCATTGGCGCTGACCGCGCCTAATCTTGGCACAAATCAGGAGGGCTCCATGCGCGATTTCCAGTTTCCCGGCCGTTCGGCCGTCTTTGCGCAGAACGGGATCTGCGCCACGTCGCACCCGATGGCGGCACGCACGGCCATTGATCTGTTGCAGGGCGGGGGCAATGCCGCTGATGCCGCGATAGGGGCTGCCATGGTCCTGAACCTGTGCGAGCCGCATATGACAGGGCTGGGGGGCGACTGTTTCGTCCTGCTCAAACCTGCCGGGCAGGACCGGATCGTCGCGATCAACGGCTCTGGCCGCGCACCCGCTGCGCTGGATGCCGCGCAATTGCGCGCACAGGGGCATGAGGCCGTGCCCGTCCACGGGGTCGAGGCGGTCACACTGCCCGGCGCGGTCGATGCCTTCTGCCGGATGCAGGCCGAATGGGGCCGCATGGGCTTGCCGGACATCCTTGCCCCTGCCATCGCTCTGGCCGAAGCGGGCGTGCCCGTCGCCCCGCGTACAGCACATGACTGGGCACGCGCCACGCATCTGCGCGGTGCTGCCCTCCACCACTACCTTCCCGGCGGCCAGCCCCCACAGGTGGGTCAGGTGTTTCGTGCGCCCGGACAGGCCGAGGTGCTGCGCCGCATCGCACAACACGGCCGCGCAGGTTTCTATGAGGGCGAGGTCGCCGAGGACCTGATCGTATCCCTGCGTGCACTGGGCGGCTGCCACACGCTGGACGACCTGGCCGCAACCGCGGCACGCAGCGATGACCCGGTGATCAGCACCTACAAGGGGCACGAACTGGTCGAACATGCCCCCAACGGGCAGGGCGCGACCGCCTGCCTGCTCCTCAATATCCTCGCGCAGTTCGACATGGCCGCGTTCGACCCTCTCGGCCCCGAACGCGCGCATCTCGAGGCCGAGGCCACGAAACTCGCCTATGATGCGCGCGACCGCTTTCTGGCCGATCCCGACCATGTCATGCGGCTTGCACATATGTTGGCGCCTGACACGGCACAACGCCTGGCGACCCTGATCGATCCTGCCCGCGTGCTACCCGACCCGGCGCCGTTGACCGAAGAAATCCACCGCGACACAGTCTACCTGACCGTGGTGGATCGTGACGGCATGGCCGTATCGCTGATCTATTCCATCTTCCATGGCTTCGGTTCGGGGCTCGCCTCGGATCGGTTCGGGTTGATCTTTCAGAACCGGGGCGCGGGCTTTACCCTGCAGGCCGGGCACCCGAACGAACTCAAGGGCGGCAAGCGCCCCATGCACACGATCATCCCGGCCATGCTGCGCCATAATGGCCGCGTTCTCATGCCCTTCGGCGTGATGGGCGGGGCCTATCAGCCCGTGGGCCATGCGCGGTTTGTCAGCAATCTGCTCGATCACGGGATGGATCTTCAATCCGCGATCGACGCCCCCCGCGCCTTCGCCGAGGCCGGTGCACTCACGCTGGAACGCCCGTATCCCGACGCCACCTGCCGCGCGCTTGCGGATCTGGGCCACAAGGTCATCCGTGCGGACGCCCCGATAGGGGGCGCGCAGGCCATCCACATACATGACAGCGGCGTGCTCGAAGGCGCGTCAGACCCGCGCAAGGATGGTTGCGCCCTGGGCTATTGACCGCATCTTCATCTTGCCAAAAATACTCAAAAAAACGGAACGCCCTGCCGCAAGGCAGGGCGTGACGGATAGGCGTGCGGCGCAGCCGCTCCTTTTTTCAGGACGACGGGCGCGTGTCAGATCTGCAGGAAAGGTTGCGCCAGACGCGGCAACAGGCCGCGGAATTTCAGCGGCGCATCGGTCGCGGCCAGACAGATGCAGTCGGCACCGGCCTCGGCGACTGGCTGATGATGCAGGTCTTCATCCGCGATCTCGATATCGCCGGGCCCGAAACGGTCTTCCTCATCACTGAACGCGCCTTGCAGCACCAATGTCAACTCTGTCCCGCGATGGCCGTGATCGGGCACGGCTGCCCCTGCCGGGATGAATAACAACCGCGCCGACGCATGGGACGATGTCGGCAGCACCGCCTGCCTGACGCCCCCGCCCACATTGCGCCACGCCACCTTGTCCACATCACCGCCGACATAGCCTTGCAGCGGTTGCGGCAACACGGGTTTTGCCGCCTTGCGCTCAGGCATGACAGGTGTGCTCTCATCCGCGGATTTGATGCGCGCCAGCGTCGCGGCCAATGCGCCCGACCCCATCGTGCCTGCCATCTCGGGCGCCTCGATCAGCGCGCCTCCGACCGCATCGAAGCTTGCCAGCCGGGCGCGGCATTCGTCGCACATGCTGATATGGGTCGCCACAACCAGATTGAAGGCCTCGGGCAAGGTGCCGGCCGAATAGCCCATCAGCAACTGGTCGCTCAGGTGGTGTCTGATCATTGTCGTCATGTCTTTCTCAACTCAGCGAATGGCGCAACCGTTCCAGCGCCAGTCTTATCCGTGACTTTATGGTGCCCAGTGGCAGGCCCGTCTGTTCGGCAATCTCGCTATGGGACAATTCCCCGAAATAGGCGCGCTCGATCATGATGCGCTGTTTCTCAGGCAGCTCTGCCATCGCTGCGACCAGACGTGCGCTTTCCTGTTGCAGCACGATACTGTCCAGCTGGTCCGGCTCGGCCTCTGGTCCCCATGTCAGTTCCTCGGGTTCGGGGCGGCGATCCCGCCGCAGCATGTCAATCCGTCGATTGCGCGCGATCGTGAAGATCCAGGTCGCGACACTGGCGCGTGTCGCATCAAACTGGGGTGCCTTGCGCCACACGGTCACCATCACGTCCTGCGCACATTCCTCTGCCAGCGCGGCATCCGCGCCCGATTTCATCAAGAAGGCCTTCACCCTCGGGGCAAAGTGGTCGAACAGCTCTGCAAAGGCATCAGCGTCCCGCCGCTTTGCCACAGAATCCAGTAGCGCAACCCATTTGCCCCCGTTGTCACGTTTCACCCGGCGCTGCCCCTGTCCATTCGCGTGTCGTCCGTTGCTTGCCGCGAACGTAGCGGCAACGCCGCGCATTTGTCGAGCAGTGTCGGAGGGCTGCAGGGCATCAAACATGTCCGATCTACGACACATCTGCGCGACCGGATCATAAAATTCTTCTCGATCGGGGTCGGTTTTTCATCGCGCTTCCGGGTGATCCGACGCAATGTGTCATCCGTAACAGTGTCAATCACAAGCAACAATCAAGGACGACGCATGCCCTTTGAACTGAACGCGACCCCTGCCCGCAGAATTGCAGTAATCGGCGGGGGAATTTCCGGGCTTGCAAGTGCCTATCTGATGTCCCAGCGCCACCGCACCACCCTGTTCGAGGCCGAGCCGCGCCTTGGCGGGCATGCGCGCACGATCATGGCCGGCAAACGCGGCGATCAACCGGTCGATACCGGGTTTATCGTGTTCAACTACACCAATTATCCGCATCTGACCGCGCTTTTCGACAAGCTGGATGTGCCGGTCGCGACATCGAACATGTCATTCGGCGCGTCCTTCGATGACGGTCGGTCGGAATATTCGCTGTCCGGTCTGGACGAGATCTTTGCCACGCGCACCAATCTGGCCGATCCGCGTCATTGGCGCATGATCCGCGATATCGTGCATTTCAACAAGAAGGGTCTGTCGGTGGCCCAGCAGGACCCCAGCCTGACGATTGGCGCGCTGATGGAGCGGCTGGGCACGGGGGCGTGGTTCCGCGACCGTTATCTCCTGCCTTTCTCGGGCGCGATCTGGTCCACCCCCACACAGAAAATTCTGGAATTTCCCGCCCATGCGATGATGGAGTTCTTCCGCAACCACGCGCTTCTTGGGTATGAGGGGCAGCACCAATGGTACACTGTGCAGGGCGGATCGGTCGAATATGTCCGCAGGCTTGAGGCCTATCTTGACCGCGCGGGCGTCAACCTGCGCAAGGGCTGCGCGGTGCAGTCCGTCCGCCGCGATGCGGATGGCGTGCATATCCGCACCCACGGAATGGAGGAAGAGCGCTTTGATGAAGTGATCTTTGCCACCCATTCCGATGTCACCCTGCGCCTGCTGGCCGATCCGACCGGGCATGAGCGCGCCCATCTGGGGGCCGTGCGTTATCAGGAAAATGACGCGATCCTGCATTGCGATACCGCCGTGATGCCGCGCAGACGCAAATGCTGGTCAAGCTGGGTCTACCGCGAACGCAGCCCGGCAGACCGCGCGCGCATCTCGCTCAGCTACTGGATGAACTCGCTTCAGCCGATCCCGCAGGATGATCCGATGTTCGTCACGCTGAACGCCAATCACCCCGTGCGCGACGATTGTATCTATGACACCTACACATTCGCGCACCCCGTCTATGACATGGCCGCCCTGCATGCGCAGGACGCCATTCGCGACCGCAATGGCACGAACCGCACATGGTTCTGCGGCGCCTGGATGCGCAGTGGCTTTCACGAGGACGGCTTTGCCAGTGCGGTCGATATCGCCCGCGCGATGGATGCGCGCGCCGAAAAGGTGGAACTCGCATGAGCGCAGTCGAACATATCGCGGGCCAGACCTTTCACGGGCGGCGCGGGCCGGTGTCCAATCGGTTCACCTATGGGGTCGATTATGTCCTGTTCGATGCCGAGGCGCAGCTTGATCTGCCGCGCCTGATCTCGCGCAATCGACGCAATCTGGTCAGCCTGCATGACCGCGACCATGGCGGCGCGCCGGGGCAGGGCAGGGGCGCAGTCTGGGTGCGCGAGGTTCTGGCGGCCCATCAGCTTGGCCATGTAACGGATGGCAAGGTGCAACTGCTGACGCAGCCGCGCGTGCTGGGGCATCTGTTCAACCCGGTCAGTTTCTGGCTGTGTCATGACCGCGCAGGCGGCCTGCGCGCTGTCATTGCCGAGGTCAACAACACCTATGGTGACCGGCATTCCTATCTTTGTGTCAAACCCGATCTCTCGGCCATCGGGGCGCAGGATGCCATTCAGGCCAGCAAGATCTTCCATGTCTCGCCCTTCCAGCCGGTTGCAGGCCATTACGTTTTTCATTTCGATATCGCGCCCGAGAAACTTGCCATCCGGATAAGCTATCATCAGGAGGATGAGGCACCGGGTTCGGGGCTGATCGCCACGCTGGCGGGGCCACGCAAGCCGCTGCGCAGTCGCGCGGTGCTGGGCGCGATGGTGGGGCGCATGGGCTCGCGCCGGGTGCTGGCGCTGATCCATTGGCAGGCGCTGCGGCTATGGCTGCGCGGTGCGGCCTTCCGCGCCCGCCCCACTCCGCCCGCGAATGAGGTCAGCCAGTGACCATGGCCGCCGCCTCTGCTGCAACGACGCGCCCGCGCCTGTGGGGCTACTCGCTGTTCGGCGGGCTGCTGGCCATGGCGGGCCTGCCCATCTATATCCACGCGCCGCATTTTTATGTCAGCGAATATGCGGTGTCGCTGGCCGCCCTCGGGACTGTTCTGTTCTTTCTGCGCGGGATCGATTTCCTGCAGGACCCCGCGCTGGGCTGGCTGGCCGAGCGCCTGGCGGCTGTGCGCGGGGTGGCCGTGGGGGGTGCTGCGCTGCTGATGGCGGGCGCGATGGTGATGCTGTTCGCGATCCCGCCGGTCTTTGCCCCGATCGCATGGTTTGCCATTGCGCTGGTGCTGCTGTTCTCCAGCTATTCCTTTCTGACCATCTGTTTCTACGCCACCGGCACAGCGCGCGGTGATGCTCTGGGCGAGAATGGCCATGTGCGGCTGGCGGGCTGGCGCGAAACCGGCGCACTGTTGGGCGTGTGCCTGGCTGCTGCCGCCCCTGTCGCACTGGAAGCAGTGATGCCCGCGCCCTTTACCGGCTTCGCGCTGGGTTTTGTGCTGGTCGCTGCGGTTGCCGTGCTGGCGATGCGCGCGGAATGGCCGCGTTTCGGCCCCGCTGTCAGTGCCGAACCGGGCCTGCCCATGCGCGCCGTGCTGGCCGACCGGACCGCGCGGCGGCTGTTGCTGATCGCGCTGGTGAATGCGACGCCCGTTGCCATCACCTCGACGCTGTTCCTGTTCTATGCCGAATCCGTGCTGCTGGCCGATGGCTGGGAAGGGGTGCTGCTGATCCTGCTGTTCCTGTCGGCCGCCGTATCCGCGCCCTTGTGGTCGCGACTGGCGCAGCGCTTCGGGGCCAAGACGGCGCTCTTGTGCGGGATGGGGCTGGCAGCGGCGAGTTTTGCCTTTGTCGTCACCCTCGGCCCCGGCGATCTGATGCTGTTTGCGCTGATCTGCGTCATCTCCGGCGCGGGGATCGGGGCAGACCTGACGCTGCTCCCGGCAATCTTTGCCCGTCGCATGGCCGATATTTCGCCCGATGCGGCCAAGGGCTTTGGCCTCTGGGCGTTTGTCACCAAGGCCACGCTGGCGCTGGCCGCCGTGATGGTGTTTCCCGCGCTCGACTGGTCGGGGTTCGAGGCAGGGCCTGACAACACCCAGACCGCGCTGACCACGCTGATCCTGCTTTATGCTGCCCTGCCATCGGCCCTCAAGGCCGTGGCCATCGCGCTTCTCGCGTTCACTCCATTGAAGGAAAGCTGACCATGACCTCTGCCCTTGCAATCCTGTCCGGCATGGCGCTGATGCTGGCGCTTGTCGCACTCGCCCACCGGTTTCTTGGCTTTCAGGCCCAGAAACCCGCAGATTACGCCCAGCTTGAACCCGTCATGGATATCCGCAAGCACCTGTCCGGCCCGATCCGCTGCGAAGGGGTGATCTATGGCCCGACGGGGCGCGTAAGTTCGCGTTTCACGGCGGATATGGAAGGGTGCTGGGACGGAAATCGCGGCGTGCTGGCCGAAAAGTTCAGCTATGACAGTGGTTCGAAACAGGACCGCGAATGGCGGCTGACGATTGGCAATGATGGAAGGATTCAGGCCGAAGCCGATGATCTGGTGGGACAGGGCAGCGGCACCCAGAGCGGCAGTTCCGTGCGCCTGACCTACACGATCCGCCTGCCGGAAAGCGCCGGCGGCCATGCGCTGCAGGTCACGGACTGGATGTATCTGGTCGATGACAAGACCATCGTGAACCGCAGCCAGTT
>REDZ01000058.1 GCA_007695345.1 Paracoccaceae bacterium
GCGATCAAGCTGCGCGACGGCGTGCAGGTCACCGAATTTCAGGAAGGCATCCTGCCCTGGGCGCTGCGCAACCCGGTGGCGATTGTGTTCGACGAGTATGACGCGGGCCGCCCGGATGTGATGTTCGTCATCCAGCGCGTGCTGGAACATGACGGCAAGCTGACGCTGCTGGACCAGAATGAGATCATCACCCCGCACCCCAGTTTCCGCCTGTTCGCGACGGCCAACACGGTGGGCCTTGGCGATACGACGGGTCTGTATCACGGGGTCCAGCAGATCAACCAGGCGCAGATGGACCGCTGGTCACTGGTTGCGACGCTGAACTACCTGAGCCATGACGCGGAAACCGCCATCGTGCTGGCCAAGAACCCGGCCTATAACACCGCCAAGGGCCGGCAGGAAATCAGCCAGATGGTCACGGTCGCGGATCTGACGCGCACGGCCTTCATGAATGGCGATCTGTCCACGGTGATGTCGCCCCGGACCGTCATCAACTGGGCCGAGAATGCGCGCATCTTCCGGTCGGTGGGCTACGCGTTCCGGCTGTCTTTCCTGAACAAATGCGATGAGCTGGAGCGCAAGACCGTGGCCGAGTTCTACCAGCGCTGCTTCGATGAGGAACTGCCGGAATCAGCCGTCAGCATGGCGCTGGGCTGAGGGGTGCGCGCCCGCGCAGTCGGGCAGCGCTTCTGACAGGCGACTCCATTCCGCCGCATTGCCCGGCAGACCCAGCCGCAGCCAGTGGGCGGAATAGGAAAAAGCGCGGCTCCATATCCGGTGGCGGGCCAGCCGCTCCTGCGCGGCCAGCGCATCGGGGGTGTGATATGTTCGGAACAGCGCCGTGCCGCCAACCAGATGCCAGCCGATGGCCCTGGCAAGGCCGTCCAGATGTGCGGCTTCTTTCTGTAACCGCGCCAGAGTGTCCGCGCGCCATCCGGTATCGGCCAGCGCGATGCGGCCCAGTTCCAGTGCGGCCCCGCTGACGGGCCATGGCCCCGCCATACGGGCCAGCGCCTCGGTCACTTTGGCACCGGCAAAGACAAAGCCCAGCCGAAGGCCGGCCAGCCCCCAGAACTTGCCCAGGGATCGCAACACGACCAGTCGGTCATCTGCCTGTGCGGCAAGCGACAGTGTTGGTGTCGTCTCGCAAAAGCTTTCATCCACGATCAACCGCCCGACCTGACGCGAGAGGGCATGCAGATCGGCGGGGTCGTATTGGCGGCCATCCGGGTTGTTGGGGTTCACCACCACGGCCAGATCAGCCCCGGCCAGCGATTGCACGTCGCACAGCTCTGCCACCTGCCAACCTGCATCCCGCAGGCAGGCAGCGTGTTCGTTATAGGTGGGCGAAATGACCCGCGCCTGCCCGGACCTACCAAGGCGCGGCAGCATCTGGATCGCGGCCTGCGCGCCGGGCACTGCCAGCCCAGATGCCGATGTGCCGAATGCCGCGCGCGCCTGCGCCATAAGCGCGGCCTGTGCCGATGCAGTCGGCAGATCGGTCCAGACATGGGCAGGCAACGCAGGGATCGGGTAGGGCTGGCGGTTGATGCCGGTGGAAAGATCGATCCACTCATCGCCCCCGAAACGGGCGCGCGCCGCGTCGATATTACCGCCGTGGTCGCGACGTGGTGATGTCATTCCAGCTCTCGCGGTACGATGAAATCCTGCACCTTGCCGGTGCCGGGCTGCAGCTCTGACCAGTCGGGCGCGGCGAAATCCACCACAAGCGTGGCACAGGTCGGGTAGCGGGCAAACCCCTCATGCGCGGGGCGCTCGGCCACAAGATCGGCGGCAAAGCCCGCGATGCCAGGGTTGTGGCCGATCATCATGACCGTCCACGCCTGCGCGTTGCCCAAGATACGCAGCATGGTGTCGGGGCTGGCGTGATAGAGCGCGGGCAGAAATTCGGCGGGGACAGGGGCAGGAAATTCTGCTGACAGCCGCGCCCAGGTCTCGCGCGTGCGCGCTGCGTCCGAGACGAGCGCAGCATCGGGCAGATAATCCCTGGCGACCAGCCAGCGCCCGATGCGGGGGGCGGCAGCACGGCCACGCGGATTCAGCGGACGGGCGTGATCCGTGTCGAACGGGTTGTCCCAGGCAGATTTGGCATGGCGGGTCAGGATCAGGCGCAGGCTCATCGGTGAAACTGCCTCATGTGATAGGCGGATTGGGCGGGATCGCGGCCATGGGCCTGCGACACAGGGCAGGCTGCGCGCACCGCGCAGCCATGGGCCATGCATTGCGCGCCCTCGGGTGTGTCCAGATAAGCATGACAGGCTGGCAGATCATAGCCCTTGTCGGTCAGCGCGCCCACCGGGCAGGCCGTGACGCAGGGCTGCGCGCAGCCGGTGCAAGGCGATTGGGCAGGCGGCGGCACGTCGATACGCCGGGCAAAGCCCAGCGCCCCGCGAAAGGACAGCCACAGCCCCGCACGCGGATGCACCAGCCATCCGACAGGCGAGGCGAATATCTGCCCCGTGGCCAACGCCCATGAAAAGAACGGGTGCGGCGGGGTAGCGCCGAACGGGTATAAGGCCCGCGCGCCCAACTCTGCGGCCAGCGTGTCGATCACGCGGCGCGACCAGCGATCGGCCGGGTCGGGCCGGCCATCGGCATATTCGGGGCTGGCCACAAGCTCTGACCAGAAGCGCGGGCCATCCGGGGCCAGAAGCAGCAGGGTTTCCACCCCCTCGGGCAAGTTCGCGTCGCTGCGCTGCACCCCGCCTGCGACCATCAGCGCGTGTTGGGCGGCGCGGGCCTCTGTCTGCGGCAGCCCGGCCAATGCCCTAGTCCCGCGGGGTGATCTGGGGCGCGCTGTCGCGGATAATGCTGCCTGCGCCGTGATCGGTGAACAATTCCAGCAGGCAGGCATTTGGCGCGCGCCCGTCCAGGATGACAACGGCGCGCACGCCCCCGTCCAGCGCGGCCAGCGCGGTTTCGGTCTTGGGGATCATGCCGCCCGCGATCACCCCTTGGCTGGTCAGTTCGCGCACATGATCCGGCGAAAGCTGGGTCACGACATCACCATTGGCATCCTTGACACCTGCGACATCGGTCAGCAGGAGCAGGCGATCGGCCTTCAGCCCGGCCGCGATCACACCCGCTGCAGTGTCGCCATTGACATTGAAGGTCTCGCCCTCCCGGCCCATGCCCAAAGGCGCGATTACCGGGATAAAGCCGCCCTTGAACAGGTGATGCAGCAGGCTGGGGTCCATCGCGACCGGACGGCCGACCAGGCCCAGATCGGGGTCATCCGCCTCGCAGATCAGGGTGCCGCCATCCTTGCCGGACAGACCCACGGCATTGCCGCCCTCGTTCTGGATGGCCTGCACGATGCGCTTGTTCACCACGCCCGACAGCACCATTTCCACGACCTCCATCGTGGCGGCGTCGGTCACACGCTTGCCGCGCACGAAATCGGACTGGATGTTCAGCTTGCCCAGCATCTGATTGATCATCGGCCCGCCGCCGTGCACGATGACAGGGTTCACGCCTACCTGCCGCATCAGCACGATATCGCGGGCAAAACTGGCCATTTCCTCGGCATCGCCCATGGCGTGACCGCCGAATTTGATGACCACGACAGCGCCGGAATAGCGCTGCATGTAGGGCAACGCTTCCGAGAGGGTGCGGGCCGTGGCAAACCAGTCCTGGGTCATGGAATTTCGCTTTTTCATTTCAGGTCAGCCCGGCAATGATGGCGCGCAATGTCGCAATTCCGGTGCCTTTTTCAGAGGATGTGACAACAAGTTCGGGATAGGCGGCCGGGTGCTTCGACAGGGCTGCGCGCACCTGCGCCAGTGTCTTTGCCTGTTCGGCTGCGCCCAGCTTGTCGGCCTTGGTCAGCACCACCTGAAAGGTCACGGCGGACTGGTCGAGCAGGCGCATGATCTCGGCATCGACATCCTTGACGCCATGGCGCATGTCGATCAGCAGAAAGGCGCGTCGGAGTGTTGCGCGCCCTGACAGGTAGGCTTTCAGCAGGCGCTGCCATTTTTCGACCACAGGCACCGGCGCTTTCGCGAAGCCGTAGCCCGGCAGGTCCACCAGATAATGGCTTTCACCCACCGTGAAGAAGTTGATTTCCTGCGTACGGCCCGGTGTGTTTGATGTCCGCGCGATGGCCTTGCGACCAGTCAGTGCATTGATCAGGCTGGATTTCCCGACATTCGAGCGGCCCGCGAAACAGACCTCCATCCGGTCTGCCGGGGGCAGGCCATTCATGGCGACGACCCCTTTCAGGAACTCGACCTGACCAGTCATCAGCTTGCGCCCGGCCTCTGTGGCAAAAGCATCCGGCGCGTCAGCCTCTGGGAAGGGAAGCGTCGTCATGCGGCCAGCTCCGCGCGGTCGCCGGGCCGGATGGTGCCGCCTTGCGTGACCGTGGCATAAACCCCGAAATCCGTGTGGTCATACGCCTTTTCCAGCACGCCAAGCGTGTCATGGTCGATCCGGCCTGTCGCGCAGTCAACCATCGTCGCGCGGCAGCGCCCGATGCGTTCGACCACTTTCAGCCGCACGGTGCCTATCGCGATCTCGCGTCCGACCAGATCGAACTCCTCCCACGGTTCCAACCCGTCCAGCCAGAGATTGCCGCGCCAGCGGTTCAGGCCCAGATCCGCGCCCAGTTTCTCGCCCAGCGCCTTGTTCGACGCGTGGTTCAGAATCGACACGCTTTCGAAATCGGTATCGGTCATGCCCCGCCCGGCAGCGACCAGCCGCGCGGGTTGCGCACGTCCCCCCGCCATCAGGGGCGCGACCCAGTTCAGAAAGGCCGCCTGCCCCTGAGCACTGTCCGGCGCAAAGGTCAGCGATTCGCGGTTCGGGTGCGTCAGCGTGATCTCGGCCTTGTCGGCATCGAAACGCGCATCGATAGCTTGCAACGCCGCCGTCTTGGCCCCGCGGGTAAAGTTCATGCAGGGGTTCCAGCCGGGCATCACCATCGCGGCTTCATGCGCGACCGCCCAGCGCCGGTCATGGGGCAGGCAGCGCCCGGCCTCAAGTGTGACCTCGGACAGTTCCTCGCGGCCATGCGCCTTGATGGGATGGCGGAAGATATGCGACAGCCGCCACCCCATAAGCCTAACCTTTCTTCTTCTTCACGCCCATATTGCCCAGCAGATCGGGCCGAGAGCCATTCATCGCCATGATCGAATATTGCTGGGTAAAGGTAATCACGTTGTTCGCGATCCAGTACAGCACCAGACCCGAGGCGAACCAGCCCAGCATGAACATGAAGATCCACGGCATCCAGGTCATGACCGCCTGCTGAATCGGTTCAGTGGGTGTGGGGTTCAGCTTCATCTGCAGCCACATCGACACGCCCAGACAGATCGGCAGGATCCCGATGAAAACCAACGCAAGGATGCTGTCAGGATGCGGCGCCGCCCAGGGCAGCAGACCGAACAGGTTCATGATCGAGGTCGGATCGGGCGCCGAGAGGTCATTGAACACCCCGAACCATTCGGCATGACGCAGGTCGATGGTGACAAAGATCACCTTGTACAGCGAGAAGAAGATCGGGATCTGCAGAAGGATCGGCAGGCAGCCCGCGGCGGGGTTCACCTTCTTCTCCTTGTAGAGCTTCA
>REDZ01000214.1 GCA_007695345.1 Paracoccaceae bacterium
TGCCCGATTTCGACCCCAACAATCGCCCCGCCCCACCGACCGAGGGCGAACCCGCCGACAGCCCGATCTTCAACCGCGCCGTGCAGGGGTATTACGAGCTTGGATCGGTGATGAAGACCTTTGCCGTCGCGCAGGCGCTGGATGAGGGTGATGTCAGGCCCGACACGATCATCGATACGCGTGGCCCGCTGACATGGGGCCGGTTCCGCATCCGTGATTTCCGCGACTATGGCCCCGAACTGTCGGTCAAGGATGTGATGGTCAAATCCTCGAATATCGGGACAGCGCGGATCATGCGCGAGATCGGCGCTGAACGGCAGCAGGAGTTTCTGCGCAAACTGGGCCTTCTGGACAGCATGCCGCTGGAACTTGTCGAGGCGGCGCGCTCGCGTCCCCTGCTGCCCGACCGCTGGTCCGATCTGTCGGTGATGACCATTTCCTACGGACATGGCATGTCCACCAGCCCGCTGGCGCTGGCCGCGACCTATTCGACGCTTGTCAATGGCGGGCGCAAGGTGGCCCCCACGCTGCTGAAACAGGATCGGGTGCAAGCGGGCGAACAGGTCATTTCCGAACATGCCTCGGACCAGATCCGTCTGATGCTGCATCAGGTGGTGCAGGAGGGCACGGCCTCTTTCGCGCGTATTCCGGGCTATCCGGTGGGGGGCAAGACCGGCTCGGCCGACAAGCCCAACCCGCAGGGCGGCGGCTATATGGACAAGGCGGTGCTGGCGACCTTTGCCTCGGTCTTTCCGTCGCATGCGCCGCGCTATGCACTGGTCGTCACACTGGATGAACCGGTTGACACCACCGGGCCAGAGCCGCGCCGCACGGCAGGCTGGACCGCCGTGCCCGTCTCTGCCGAGATCACGCGCCGTGTGGCCCCGCTGCTGGGTCTGCGCCCCGAGAGCCTGAGCACTGCCAATGCCAGCTTCATACAGGGCCATTGAACCTGCCGCCCGAACTGGAGTAACACCCGCCCCGACACCCCCTCAGGAGAGCGCCCGCGTGACTGACCTGCCCCCCCGCCCGCTCTCGGCGCTTGGCCTGAGCCCCAGCCGTGGCGGCAATGTGACCGTGACGGGGCTGGCTATCGACTCGCGCCATGTTGGCGAGGGTGGATTGTTCGCAGCACTGCCCGGAAGCCGCGTGCACGGGGCAGAGTTCATCCCATACGCGCTGCGCATGGGCGCAGCAGCGATCCTGACTGACCGCGAAGGGGCGGCTATCGCGCAAGAGGCGCTTGCGGCGTCTGATGCCGCGCTGGTGCTGGCAGAGGACCCGCGCGCCACGCTGGCCGGGGCCGCGGCGCTGTGGTTCGGCGCGCAGCCTGCGACGATGGTCGCGGTGACCGGCACCAATGGCAAGACCTCGGTCGCAAGTTTCACCCGCCAGATCTGGACCCATCTGGGAGAAGAGGCCGCCAATCTGGGCACAACCGGCGTCGAAGGGGCGTTTTCCGCGCCACTGGCCCATACCACGCCCGATCCGATCACCCTGCACCGCCTGCTGGCCGAAATGGCGCAGGCCGGTGTGACCCATGCCGCGATGGAGGCGTCATCCCACGGGCTGGACCAGCGGCGGCTGGACGGGGTGCGGCTGGCAGCGGCGGCTTTTACCAATCTCAGTCAGGACCATCTGGATTACCATGCCACGATGGACGCCTATCTGGCGGCCAAGGCGCAGCTTTTCGCGCGGCTCTTGCCCGATGACGGGGTTGCGGTGGTCAATATGGACGACACGCACGGCCCAGATATTCTGGCGATTGCCGAGGCGCGCGGTCAGAGCACACTGACCATCGGTCAGGACGTGGATGCCGATATCCGCATCCTCGCCCAGCGGTTTGACGCGGCGGGACAGGTGCTGCGCTTTTCCTATGACGGGCGCGTCTTTCAGGAGTATCTGCCCCTGATTGGCGGTTTTCAGGCCGAGAATGTGCTGGCTGCTGTGGGTCTGGTGCTGGCCTGTGGCGCAGAGTTGCCCGAGATCGCCATGCGCCTGTCGCGGCTGGAGGGGGTGCGCGGGCGGATGCAGCTTGCGGGCACCCGGTCGAACGGGGCGCCGGTCTTTGTCGATTATTCCCATACGCCAGCGGCGGTCGAAACCGCGCTGCGCGCGCTCCGGCCCCATGTGATGGGGCGGCTGGTCGTCGTTCTGGGCGCCGGGGGCGACCGGGATCGCGGCAAGCGCCCGCTGATGGGCAAAGCAGCGGCAGACCACGCGGATGTTGTATATGTGACAGATGACAACCCCAGATCCGAAGATCCAAACGCAATCCGTGTTGAGATTCTGCAAGCCTGCCCTGACGCATATGAGGTCGGCGACCGGGCCGAGGCGATCCTGCGCGCCGTGGACTCGCTTGGCCCAGGCGATGCGGCGCTGATCGCGGGCAAGGGGCATGAGACGGGTCAGATCATCGGCGACACGGTCTATCCCTTTGATGATGTCGAACAGGCCTCGGTCGCCATTGCGGCGCTGGAGGCGCGGATATGACCCTCTGGACTGCTCAGGACGCCGCGCTTGCCACAGGCGGCACTGCTACAGGCGACTGGCAGGCAGCGGGCTTGTCCATCGACACGCGCAGCCTGCGCCCCGGCGATCTGTTTGTGGCGCTGAAAGCGGCGCGGGACGGGCATGACTTCGTCGCGCAAGCCCTTGAAAAAGGGGCGGCTGCCGCGATGGTCAGCCATCGCCCAGATGATGTGGCCCCCGACGCGCCGCTACTCGTCGTGCCCGATGTGATGGACGCATTGCGCGCGCTGGGCGCCGCGGGGCGTGCCCGCGCCCGCGCGCAGATCATCGCGGTGACCGGGTCGGTGGGCAAGACCTCGACCAAGGAAATGCTGCGCGAGATGCTGTCCGAATTCGGGCAGGTTCACGCCGCCGAGGCCAGTTTCAACAACCATTGGGGCGTGCCGATCACCCTTGCGCGCCTGGACCCGGCCGCCGATTTCGCCGTGATCGAGATCGGCATGAACCATCCCGGCGAGATCGCGCCGCTGGCCGAACTCGCCCATCCCCATGCAGCGCTGATCACCACAATCGCCCCCGCACATCTGGAGGCATTCGACAACATCGATGGTATCGCCCGTGAAAAAGCGTCCATTTTCAAGGGACTCAGCGCGAACGCTCATGCGATCTACCCTGCCGATCTGCCCACCAGCCCGATCCTTGACGCCGCGGCCCGCGCGAGCGGTGCCACCTGCCTGCCTTTCGGCGACGGGACAGCGCTGATCCTGCAAGACATCACCCAGTCCCCCACGGCCCTTGTGTTGCATGCGCAGTTCGACGGCCTGCCGCTTGTGGTGCGGCTGCGCAATGCCGGGGCGCATTTTGCCACCAATGCGCTGGGGTGTCTGGCTGTGGCCCATGCGCTGCAGCTTGACCCTGCGCGCGCGGCAATGGCGCTGGGGCGCTGGCAGCCGCCGGCAGGGCGGGGCGCGCGCCAGCGCATCCGCCTCGATCCGGTCGATGACCTGTGTTTCACCCTGATTGATGACGCCTATAACGCCAACCCTACCTCGTTGCGCGCCGCACTCGCCATGCTGGCGGCACTCGCGCCCGGTCAGGCGCAAACCGGCCGCCCCGGACGCCGCGTTGCGATTCTGGGTGACATGCTGGAACTGGGCGCGGATGAAGTCGCGCGGCACGCGGCGTTTGCGTCCGACCCGTCCATGGCCGATATCGATATCGTGCATTGCGTGGGTCCACGCATGGCCGCGCTGCACGCGGCGCTGCCGCCCGATCGGCAGGGCAAGCAGATCGCGCAGGCTGACGATCTGGCCAATATCGCCCACACACTGGTCGCGCCCGGCGATATCGTGCTGGTCAAAGGATCGAAATCAAGTTTCGTGTCGCGCGTGGTCGATGGGCTGCGCAGCCTGGACACGTCTGCCTGAGAGGAAGAGAGAGCGATGTTATTCTGGCTGACGGAATTTGCCGATACCCTGCCCGGGTTCAACCTGTTCCGCTTCATCACCTTTCGGGCAGGCGCGGCGTTCTTCACCGCACTTTTGTTCGGATTCTTCTTCGGCAGGCCGCTGATCAACACCTTGCGCCGCCGTCAGGTGAATGGCCAGCCCATCCGAGAGGACGGGCCCGAAAGCCATATGCTCACCAAGACCGGCACGCCAACCATGGGGGGGCTGCTGATCCTGTCGGCGCTGACCGTGGCCACGCTGCTCTGGGCGCGGTGGGACAACCCCTATGTCTGGATCGTGCTGGCCGTCACGCTGTGTTTCGGTGCCATCGGCTTCGCCGATGATCTGTCCAAGGTGTCGCGCGGCAATGTCAGCGGCGTACCGGGGCGGGTGCGGCTGGCGCTGGGGGTGGTGATCGGCCTGGCCGCCAGCTTTGCCGCGATGCAGTTTCATCCCTCGGCGCTGCAGGGCCAGCTTGCGGTCCCGGTCTTCAAGGAAGTCCTGTTCAATATGGGCTGGTTCTTCATCCCCTTCGGCGCTTTTGTCATCGTGGGGGCGGCCAATGCCGTCAACCTGACCGACGGGCTGGACGGGCTGGCGATCATGCCGGTCATGATCGCCGCGACCACGCTGGGCGTCATCGCCTATGCGGTGGGGCGGGTCGATTTCACGGCCTATCTGGACGTGCATTACGTCCCCGGCGTGGGCGAATTGCTGATCTTCACGGCTGCGCTCGCGGGCGGGGGGCTGGGGTTTCTGTGGTATAACGCGCCCCCTGCTGCCGTGTTCATGGGCGATACCGGCAGCCTCGCGCTGGGCGGCGCGCTGGGCGCGATTGCCGTCGTCACCAAGCATGAGATCGTGCTGGCCATTGTCGGCGGCATCTTCGTGGTCGAGACACTCTCGGTCATCATCCAGGTCGCCTATTTCAAGGCAACCGGCAAACGTGTCTTCCTGATGGCCCCCATCCACCACCATTTCGAGAAGAAGGGCTGGGCAGAGCCGCAGATCGTCATCCGTTTCTGGATCATCGCGCTTGTGCTCGCACTGATCGGGCTGGCCACGCTCAAGGTGCGCTGACAGTCAGATCAAAGGCCTGCCTGCCAGCTTCATCTTGCCAGAAATACTCAAATACGCCGCACGCGCCTCAGCGCAGCGCCGCGCAGAATGCCTGGATGCGCCCGCATGCCTCGCGCAGCGCTTCGTCCGAGGTCGCATAGCTCACCCGGAAACAGGGCGACAGGCCAAAGGCCGCGCCAAAGACCACGGCCACGCCCTTTTCCTCCAGCAGCGCCGTGGCAAAGGACTCGTCATCCGCGATCACCGTGCCCGCCGCTGATGTCTTGCCGATGCAGCCCTTGATCGAGGGATAGACATAGAACGCCCCTTCCGGCACCGGGCAGTCGATCCCGTCGGCGGCGTTCAGCATCTCGACCACCAGATCGCGGCGGCGCTGAAACACCTTGTTATTTTCGGCAATATAGTCCTGCGGGCCGGTCAGCGCCTCGAGAGCGGCCCATTGGCTGACCGAACAGGGGTTCGAGGTCGATTGCGACTGGATCTTGCCCATCGCCTTGATCAGCTCGGCCGGGCCGGCCGCATAGCCGATCCGCCAGCCGGTCATCGCATAGGCCTTGGACACGCCATTGAC
>REDZ01000107.1 GCA_007695345.1 Paracoccaceae bacterium
AGTCATGCTCAAACTCCGCCTGCCCGGCGGCATCCTGCGGCCTGAAGCCGTCGCGCATGCATGTCATAGCTGTAATGCTGTTCCAGATAATCCCAGGCCTTCCGGACCTGCGCATCATATGCTGCCGGGTCGGCATGCAGCTTTTGCGCAATATCAAGGGCTGTCTGCGGGGCTGCATAAAGGGCGCGATCACCAAACAGGGAGCGGTGGCTTTCAGGCAGAATTGCCGGCACACCGACGGCCATCGCTTCAAGCGCGACACGGGGAAAGGACTCTACCCAGTCGGGATGCGCGAAGAACACAAGCACATCGATTTCGGACAGAAACTCCTTGGGGGTCATGGCATTGAAACCGTGAACGATCCAGTTTTTCGGGCGCCGGCCCAGAATCTGTGCCGCAGTTTCGGCACCGCCGAGGATATGCACTTCAACATCACCGGTATCGGGATAAAGCGCTTCGATATCCTGCGCCGTATTCGGCCATTTGACATAGGAATCACGCGAATGCCGCCCGATTCGCAATCGATCGGCAGGGCCGCGTGTACGCGCGCCGCGCTTCCAGTCCGGCAGGTGGATGATGTTGTCCCAATTGTCGGGGGAAAGTGTGATGTGACGCAGATCGTCACCATGATGGGTGACCAGCGCATCGCGCACCATCGGACCATTCGCATGCCACAGGGCATCCTTGCCGAAATAATGACGGATATTGGCCGCGCAGCGTTCCAGACTGTAGCGAACGGTTCCCTTGTCGCTGTAATCACTGACCGGTGGCTGATTGATGACCACCTTGATTTGGCCTACATCGACTGACGGGACATATCTGCAGCGATGTTGCAAAACCGGCGGGTAGCGTATCACAAGCAGATCGCAGCTGACCTCTTCCCCATAGGTCACGATCTGCACGCCTGCACCATCCACCTCGGCCCGGACGGAGGGCAGCATGCTGCGGCGCGTCCGGTCCCCCAGATCATAGCGGTACAGCTCGATCAACCCGACAGTATACCCGGCAGCGCGGGCGGCGCGGATTTCCTGAATGCAGGATTCGATGCTGCCGCCATCCATCCGGAAATCCGACGCGATGATGACATCGAAATGGCGCTTCGCGGGATGTTTGTCGCGATCGGCATGCATGATCGCGGGGGCCGGAAAGGGGCGATTTGCCGGGTCCTTGCCGTATTTCAGTGATGCACCATTTGCATGATGCTGGCTTTGCGCATCGAAATATTCCTTGCGCGCGCCGAACAGGAAGCCGTTTATGCCAAGTGCGTCATCGGCCACGATCGAGGATCCCGAGTCGCGCTGAAAGGCCAGCGGCCCCGATTTGATATTCACAACCGATTTCGTCCCGAAATGCTTCTTCATCCGCCGGACAAGTTCCTGATCGGCCGAGAAGCGGACAGTGTCCCAATAGCCCAGATGCTCGCGCATGGGGTCGCGGCGGAACATGAAGGACGAGGTGTTGGCGATGATGAAATACCCGGCCCCGGTCCAGCGTGTGAAGCCGAGCGACGAGTCAACGCGCGCCTGCTGCGTTGTGCAGCCCATCACATCCGGATGCTCCTGCAGATACCTTACCTGGGTTTCGATCCGCAGGGGGTGGGCCCAGTCATCCGCATCATGCAGCGTGACAAACTCTCCGGTCGCAAGGTCCAACCCCTCGTTCCGCGCGACATAGGCACCTGCGTTCCGCGGCATGCGCACCAGCCTGACACGCGGGTCGATTGCAGCAATACGTTCGACCACGGCGCAGGTGTCATCGGGGCTGCAGTCATCCAGCACGATGATTTCAAGGTTCTGCCATGTCTGCTCGCGCAGGGCGCGCAACGCGGTGGGCAGGGTGTCAGCGGCGGCATAAGCGGCGATCAGGACCGTGACCTTGGGCCCGTTCTGGACCAGTGGTGGCGGATCAGCGACGCCCAGCCGGTCATACGCGGAAAGATGCGCCTCTGGTGACAGGGCCAACTCGGGGATGTCGAAGCGACGCAGGACCATGTTCATGCGCGCCAACCGGTCTTCAGGCGTATCGAAGAAATTGGCCCAGGCCAGCAGGACATCGGGCGCGACCAGCCCCTCCACGCCGGCTTTGTGAAACGCAGCGCGCGCGTCTTCAGCCTGTCCAAGGTGAAAATGGCTCAGCAGTTCCAGTGTAACAAGCTGGGTCTGGCGGGTCAGGTCAGGCATCAGGGCGCGGGCCTCGGCAATATGGCCAAGCGCTTCTTCGTAGCCTTTGCGCGTGCGCGAGCGCATCGCCCAACAGGCCAGTTCCTGGGCGGCGGCGGCGCGCTCAGCGTCATTGCTGCCCTTGCGTGTCATTTGTTCAAGCTCGGATTTTGCCCGGTGTGTCAGCCCCAGGCTCAGCAGCTTGTGGCGCACGATGTCCAAGCGCCCTTCAGACGACGCCGCGGCCGCAGCCCGGGGTTCCGTCGGCTTGGTCTGGCGCCCCTGATCCTTGCCGTGGAGTACGTAATGCAGCAGTGGATTCAAGCCGCTTTCAGCGACATCCGGATAGGTTTTCAGATAGTATTCCGTGTCAAAACCCGACCGGGGCTTGCGCCCCATCATCGCCCCATAGCGCAGATAGTGCTCAACCGGGTGCAGCTCGCTCAGGGCAACGTCGGGGTATTGGGTCTCATACCATCGCGCATGCACTTGTCCGGATTTCCTGAGAATCTTGATCTGTTCTGAAAGGCTGAGATCCCTGGACAAGACAAGCTCCGTGACAATGGCGCGACAAGAACCGCGATCGAAGGAAAATTACCCCGCTGGTTGTAGAAAGAAGAACAGGCGATGTAAATGCTCCGACCGGAGGTCCGGCAACCCTTGCCTGCCTTTTGGGCTGCTGTATTCAAGGCTTGTTGCAACACACAGACAAAGCTGCCATATCCGCCACGCAGTCGCAGATTTTCGCGTGTGGTTTCGGTTCTGCAGCCTCACATCACCCTGCTACGACACGCAATTTGAAGAAGGACTTGTGGCATGAAGATTGCGATGATCGGAACAGGATATGTGGGGCTGGTGTCCGGGGTCTGCTTTTCCGATTTCGGACATGACGTTGTCTGCGTGGACAAGGACAGCGCAAAGATTGCGCGGCTTGAGGCCGGAGAGGTACCGATCTATGAGCCGGGCCTCGATGCCGTCATGGCACGCAATGTCGCGGCCGGACGGCTGAGCTTCACGACAGATCTTGCAAGCGCGGTGGACGGTGCCGACGCTGTCTTCATCGCAGTCGGGACGCCCACGCGCCGCGGCGACGGGCATGCCGATCTGACCTATGTGATGGCCGCTGCCGCCGATATTGCTGTGGCCCTGACCGGCTATACGGTCGTGGTCACCAAATCCACTGTACCCGTGGGCACCAACCGACAGGTTGCGGCACAAATCCTCGATACGAACCCGCAAGCAGAATTCGATGTCGCATCGAATCCCGAATTCCTGCGCGAAGGGGCAGCGATCGACGATTTCATGAAACCGGATCGTGTGGTGGTGGGTGTGGAAAGCGACCGCGCCAAAGAGGTGATGGGGGATATCTACCGCCCTCTCTATCTGCGCGATTTCCCGGTGGTTTATACGGATCTGGAATCGGCAGAAATGATCAAATATGCCGCCAATGCCTTCCTTGCGACCAAGATCAGCTTCATCAACGAGATCGCGGCGCTTTGTGAACGCGTGGGCGCAGATGTGAAAGCCGTGTCCCGGGGCATGGGGCTGGACGGGCGTATCGGGAACAAGTTTCTTCATGCCGGGCCGGGCTATGGCGGGTCGTGCTTTCCCAAAGACACCTCGGCGCTGGCCCGGATCGGGCAGGAACATGGCGTTCCCCAGCGGATCACCGAAACCGTGATCACCGTCAATGACATGACCAAACGTCGGATGATCGACAAGGTGATGGATCTGTGCGACGGCAGCGTAAATGGCAAGACCGTTGCCGTGCTGGGCGTGACGTTCAAGCCAGAAACCGATGACATGCGTGATGCGCCCTCGCTGACTATCGTGCCCGCATTGGTGGGACGCGGGGCAAATATACGGGTGGTCGACCCGCATGGCCGCAAGGAAGGCGACGCATTGCTGCCGGGTGTGCATTGGGAAGCCGACCCCTATGCGGCAACAGCAGGAGCGGATTGCCTGCTGATCCTGACCGAGTGGAACGAATTCCGCGCGCTGGACCTCAAGCGCTTGGCGGGCTCCATGGCCACGCCGCGGCTGGCCGATCTGCGCAATATCTATGACCGCGAGGATGCCCTTGCCGCCGGGTTCGAGGCTGTCGAGGGCGTGGGCCGCTGATGCGGGTTCTGGTCACTGGCTCGGCCGGATTTATCGGCTTCCATCTGGCCGAATTGCTACTGCAGGAAGGCCATGACGTCGCAGGTTATGACGGGCTGACCGATTACTACGATGTCACGCTGAAACAGCGCCGTCACGCATTGCTGCGCCAGCATGCCCGCTTCACCGCGACCGAGGCCATGCTGGAGGACGGGGACGCGCTGGACAGGGCCGTGGACAGTTTTGTCCCCGATGTGATCGTGCATCTGGCCGCTCAGGCGGGCGTGCGCTATTCGATCGAGAACCCGCGCGCCTATGTGGATGCCAATATCATCGGCACCTTCAACGTGATGGAGGCGGCGCGCCGTGTGAGGGCCGCGCATCTGCTGATGGCCTCGACCAGTTCGGTCTATGGCGCGAATGAGACGATGCCTTATGCCGAAACGCACAAGGCCGATACGCAGATGTCCTTCTATGCCGCGACCAAGAAGGCGAACGAGGCGATGGGCCATGCCTGGGCGCATATCCATGCGCTGCCAGTGACCATGTTCCGCTTCTTCACTGTCTACGGGCCTTGGGGACGACCGGATATGGCGCTGTTCAAGTTCACCCGTGGCATCCTGGAGGGCACGCCCATTGATGTCTACAACCATGGACAGATGTGGCGCGACTTCACCTATGTGGATGATCTAGTGCGCGGCATCCGTCTGTTGATCGATACAGTGCCGGGCGGGCCGGAGCCGGCGGTCGACGGCGACAGCCTGTCCCCCGTAGCCCCCTACCGGGTGGTCAATATCGGAAATTCCGACAAGGTCCGGCTGGAGGATTTCATTGACGCGATCGAGGCCGCGACCGGCAAACAGGCAATCCGGAACTACATGGATATGCAGCCCGGTGATGTACCCGCGACCTGGGCAGACGCGCGCCTCTTGCATGCGCTGACAGGCTATGCGCCGAGCACGGATATGCGTACGGGTGTCGCACGCTTTGTCGACTGGTATCGGTCGTACTACGGTGAATAACTGCTGTCACTGGCCCGTGGGTCCGGCTTCGGTGCATCAGGACAAGATGATCACGCACTCAGCGCAACGCCCGGCGCGCGCCTCTGCATGATACCGGACCCGCACATGGTTTGTCGTGGACGGGGAGGCTCTGACCAAAACGGGTCAACAGGCACAAGGTTGACCTGACGCGATCCGCATAGCACAAGGAAGGGCACAGGTCCGAAGGGGCATATCTGGTGGGGCAGCGACTCTTGCACACAGTCTATTCCAGACG
>REDZ01000215.1 GCA_007695345.1 Paracoccaceae bacterium
TGACGCAACCCGGAGCCAAGATGCCCGTACAGCCTGACCCGTCCTGTCCGGTTGTCGATGTGCTGATCCCGCATTACCGCGACCCTGACGGGCTGGCACAGAGCCTGGAGTCGATTGCTACGCAGGACTGGCTGGATCCCGCCGCGGCAGCAGCGCAATTGCGTGTGATCGTGCTTGATGACGGATCTGATCCTGCAAGTCTGAAACAGGTAAAGGCGCATTGCGCGAGGTTTCGTGCGCAGAGCGGACAGGCGCTCGATCTGGTGTATGAAGCGCGCAACCGGGGCCGGCCCTACGCGCGCAACCGCCTTCTGGACCTGGCACAAGCGCCCTATCTGGCATGGCTGGATGCCGGGGATCTGTGGTACCCGCGCAAGCTGTCCGTGCAGTTCGCGCATCTGGCTGCGGCAGAGGCTGCGGGCCACGTGCCAGAGCGGCTTTGGGTCAGCTGTGCCTATGACTGGGACCAGCATGGCCGCCGAGTGCCGCGCCAGCAGAAGGTGCCAGACGATCCACTGCTCGCGCTTTTGATAGGAGAGTCATTGCGTGCCTATCTCTGGACCCTTCTGGGTCGGGCCGAGGCATTCGCTATTGCCGGGCGGTTTGACCCGGAATTGCCCCGCCTGCAGGATCTGGATTATTTCCTGACCTTCCTGCGCGCAGGCGGTGAGATTACAGTCCCGGCAGATCCGGAGCCGCTATGCTGCTATGTCAAATCCGATATTGGCCGTGACGCGCGCGCCGTGGCCGCCAGCCATGCGCGGGTGGTGGCAAAACATGCGACCTGCATACAGTTCTATCCGCGCGACACACGCGCGCGCATACGCCAGAAAGGACCGGTTCTTGCAGCGCGCTTTGCGCGCGCGAATGGCGCGCATATGCTTGCCCTGCAGTATCTGGCCATGGCCATTCTGGCCAGCCCTGTCCGCAGCCTGAGGCTTGGGTCACGACAGGTGGTGCGGCGGGTGCGCGGGGCGATCGGGCAATGAATGACACGTCGACAGTTCCAGCCGGATACTTGCGCCCGCGCGCCCGCGCGGCAACGGGGCGTCGGCTGGTCTTTGTCATTGACCGCCTGGCGGGACGGGGTGGCGGTGCCGAACGGGTCCTGATCGAAACGGCCAATGCACTGGCCGCGCGCGGCCATCTTGTCGAGATCATTACCCATGAAAGGTCGAGCGATACGCCCTTCTATCCGCTCGCGCCCGGGGTGATGCTGACCCGGCTGCGGCCACCACGCCCCTACTGGCCCGCCCCGTTTGACCGGATACGCGGTCCGATTGAACGGCATGGCCATCACCTTCCGGGGCTTGCGCATCTGGCATGGCTGAGCCGCCATGGGGGGTTCTGGCGCAGACTGGCCCGCTATCTGGAGGTCACGCGGCCGGATGCTGTCTGTGCCTTTCTCCCCCCATCCATCATGGCGCTGGCCTATGCGACTGAACGATTGCGGGCGCGCGGTGTCGTGATCCCGGTGCTGGCGTCAACGCATAACGCGCCAGAGCAGGATTTCACAAATCCCGAGCGCTGGGGTCCGGGTCGGCTGGACCGGGCGCGCAGGCATGCCGCGCTTGACCGGATGGACCGCATTGCAGTGCTGCTGCCGGACTATGTCGCCTGGCATGGTCCAGAACGTGCCGACCGCGTGGTGGTGATGCCGAATGCGATTACACCGGTTGCGCCCACTGCGCGTGCGCGCCCCGACACGTCCAGGATCGTGCTGTCGGTGGGGCGGCTTGCTGCGGTCAAGCGGCATGACCTGCTGATCGCGGCCTGGGCAGAACTGGCCCATGCCTTTCCCGACTGGCAATTGCATATCTACGGGCATGGCCCGCTGGATCATGAATTATCCAGGCGCATCCATCAGGCAGGGCTGGACCATTGTATCCGGCTCATGGGAGAAAGCCGCGATATCCAGAAGGCCTATCGCACCGGGGCGCTTCTGGCCCATCCCGCCGCATTCGAAGGGTTCCCGCTGGCGGTCTGCGAAGCCCTGGCGGCAGGACTGCCGGTTATGGGCTTTGCAGATTGTTCCGGCACCAATGCACTGGTCAGGGATGGAGAGACGGGGCTTTTGCTGCCTGGCGGTGACCGTGTGGCGCGGGTGGCAGCACTTGCCAATGGTCTGAAACGGTTGATGTCGGACCCGGATGCGCGCGTGGCAATGGGCAAGCGCGCGCCCGAAAGCATGCGGGCCTATGCGCCCCGGATTGTCATGGCGCAATGGGAAACCCTGCTTCTGGGTCTGGGCGGCGAGGTCCGGACATGACACGAGCCTTGCGGATCTGCCTGAGCCCCGGTGGCATCGATGGCGGTGGCATCGGGATGGTGATGCTCAATCTCGCCGAAGCCTTTTGTGCGCAGGGCCATCAGGTCGATCTGCTGCATATCGGCCCGTCAGGCGGGCGGGTCGCGCCCCAAGGATGCCGGCTAGTGTCACTGGGCGCGCGCGCGCGCCACGCCCTGCCGGCGGCATGGCGCTATCTGCGCCGCAACCGGCCGGATCTGGTGATCTCCGCGCGGGACTATATCAATCTGCTGATGTGGGGCACGCGGGCGGCGCTGCTGTCCGGACCCCGCCCTGCCCTGATCTGGAGCTTTCACACGCATCACGCCTCGGAACTGGAACATGGGGCAAGGCTGCAGGACCGGCTGGCCGCAGGGCTGATGCGGGGGCTGATCGCGCGGCCGGATGCGCTGGTCGCCGTCTCGCAGGCCGTGGCAAAGGGGTTGTCGCGGGATCTGGGCCTGCCGCCCGGGCGCATCTCGGTGATCGAGAACCCGGTCTGGACCCCGGCGCGGTTGCGCGCGCGCACCGCGCCCTGCCCGCATCCCTGGTTGTCGGGGCGTCCGCTCTGGACTGAAGGGGCGGGCAGCCGCCCCGACCCCGCCGTGATCCTGTGCGCCGGACGGCTGGTCGCGCAGAAGGATTTCCCGACATTGATCGACGCCTTTGCTCGCGGCCCTGCGGATTGGCGGCTGATCGTGCTGGGCGACGGGCCAGAGGCCCCGGCCCTGCGCGCGCAGATCGCCGCGGCGGGGCTGGAGACGCGCGTGGATATGGCCGGGCATGTCGCGAATGCCCTGCCCTATATGGCGCGGGCCGATCTGTTTGTGCTGCCCTCGCGCTGGGAAGGGTTCCCGATGGCGCTGGTCGAGGCGCTTGGCTGCGGTTGCCCGGTCGTGGCCAGCGACTGCCCCGGCGCATCGGCCGAGATCCTGGAATATGGGCGGCTGGGTCATCTGGTGCCGCCACAGGACCCGGATGTGCTGCTTGCTGCCATGAAAGCCGCCCTCGCCGCGCCGGGCGCGCCCGGCCAGCGGCTGGAGGCCGCGCATTGCTTCAATGCCACGCGCGCCAGTGCCCGCTACCTTGCTGCGGCGCAGGTCGCTGCATGACGGCGCAGGCCCCGCTGCTGTCGGTCATCGTACCCGTCTATCGTGATGGCGGGCGACTGGGAGGAGTGCTGCAGGCGCTGGCCGAACAGGACGGGGAATTCGAGCTGATCGTGGTCGATAACGACCCCGAGGGGGCAGACGCCTTGCAGGCCCTGCCGGATCTGCCCTTTCCCGCGCAGCTGATCGGCTGCACGCGGCCGGGCTCTTACGCGGCGCGCAATGCAGGGGCGGCTGTGGCGCGGGGGACCTATCTGCTTTTCACTGATGCCGATTGCCGCCCTTCGCGCGGCTGGCTGGCGGCCATGGCCTGCGCGCTGGAGGCGCAGCCCGGTATTCTGCTTGCAGGCCCGGTCCTGCTGGAGCCCGGCCCCGACCCGTCCCCCTGGGCGATTTTCGATACAGTGCGCGGGATTCCGCAGGCGGCCTTTATCCGGCGCGGCTATGCAGCCACGGCCAATATGGCCTGCGCGCATGTGCTTTTTTCCCGGCTTGGCGGTTTTGCCGAGGACCGGCTGTCCGGCGGGGATGCCGAATTCTGCCGTCGTGCCCGGCGGCAGGGCGTGGGGTTGCAGCTGGTTCCGGATGCCCCGGTTCACCACCCGGCGCGTGCCACGCGTGCCGCGCTTGCCACCAAGGCGCGCCGGATCAAGGGCGGACAGGTCGCCACGGGGCCGCGCCTGCGCCGCGTGGTCTGGACCCTGCGATCCCTGGTCCCACCACTGCGTGAGATGGCGGCCTATCTGCGCAGCCCCTATCCGTGGCGCTGGCGGCTGGTCGCCTGCCAGGTGCGCCTGAATCTGTGGGGTGTGGAACTGGCCGAACTGATCCGGCTGCTTGTGCTGCGCGGCCAGCCGGAACGCCGGTAAAGGCGGCCGCCCATGCTTTGCAATGCCCGATGTTCCGGCATATACCGCCGTTCGGTCGCATCACATGGGCGATGCGGTGACAGGACGCGGAGGGTGTAGTGCTCTATCTTCACATTGGCATGAGCAAGACCGGCTCCACGACTATTCAGCATTTTCTCACAACCACGCCCCTGAATGATTTTGGATTGCACGCGATCAGTAGCTTCGGGCTGGGCAATTCCTGGAAACTGCCGGCCGCATCGGGCACACCTACGGCACAGCGGTATTGGGTGCGCAACCGGGGGGTTTTGACCAAAGCCGAGTTCGACAATCTCAAGACAGAGGTATGGGACCACCTGCGTCAGGAACTGGCGGACCATACCAAGACTTCAGATTTCATCATCTCCAGCGAATATATTTACCGGCAATATTTCGGTCAATATAAGGCACTGGTCAGACTGCAGAAAAATCTTCTGAAGTATTTTGACGACCTGCGCATTATCCTGTATTTACGTGATCAGCGGTCTTACATGCGAAGTCTGTACGCGCAGCAGGTTGTTGGCCCGACTCAAAGCCCGAAAAGCTTTGAAGAATTCTTTGATCATTACAAAACTGCGGAAAGCGGATGGAATTATCAGCGGGGCGTGCAGCTCTGGTCCAAAGTGTTCGGGGCGGAGCGCCTGTGCCTTGTTCCCTTTGATTATCGGAATTTCCACCAGGGCGATTTGATCCGAAATTTTCTGGGTCACATGTCATCCGAGGCGGCTGACCGTTTCTCAACCAGCGCATCCAAGAATATTTCGCCGGGATACCGGCAGATACAGGCCAACAGGATAGTAAACCGACTACCAGAGCTAGCAAGGCGACCGGCGTCATATCTCTTGGCCGGCTTGTCGCGTTACGATGCTATCGGAAATCTCATCGGTCCAAAGGATTTCCCGAGCGATTTCGACGACGAGATACTAGACCTCGTGTCCGAAGGAAATGACTGGATAAACACGAATTTTCTTCAGGAATATGCAGTCAAACTTCCCGTCAAGGCGATGGCGGCGCAGCCTGCCGGGCAACAGACGGCCTGAGCGTGGCCTGAACACAGCATGACCGCGCGGGGCGCGCCGCCATAAATATCATACTGGACTGTGTGGATGCCGCGTGTGGACCGCCCGGGCAGCCAGGGCGCAGGGAGCGCCCGATGTGTTCAAGGAATATTGGCGAGGCCGGTCCAATGTTTCGGGTCGTTCCCGACGATCCTACACCGCCCTGCAACCACCGGAGCATTGTTAC
>REDZ01000216.1 GCA_007695345.1 Paracoccaceae bacterium
GCGCCAATTCCGACCCGGCGGAATATGTGGTCGAAAAGGCGTTCGTCGGCTGAGGCTTACGTCTCTCTCAGACCATCGAAGGGCCGGATCTCGACCCCTTCCCTGCGCAACGCATCATGCAGCGCGCGTGCCAGCGCGACCGCGCCAGCCGTGTCGCCATGCAGGCAGATCGTGTCGATCTGCGCGGGCAGATGCGTGCCCTCGGCGGTGATGATCGCGCCCGCGCGCAACATGTCGAGGATACGCGCGCAGACCTGATCGGGGTCATGAATCACGGCGCCCGGTTGGCGACGATCCATCAACAGCCCGTCCTCGGTATAGGCGCGGTCTGCGAAAATCTCATGCGCGATGCGCGCGCCCAGCGCCTGTGCGGCACGCGCCTGTGCAGTGCCGGAAATCACCATCAAGATGATCTCTGGGTCCACGGCCAGCGCGCCCTCATAGGCGGCGCGCGCCAGCCCTTCATCTTCGGCGGCCATATTGGCCAGCGCCCCGTGCAGTTTCAGATGCCGCACCGACCCGCCCGCCATGCGGGCCATCGCCTGCGCCGCGCCAAGCTGATAGGCCACCAGATGCCGCGCCTCGGTCGGTGCGATCTGCATGCGCCGCCGCCCGAATCCCTGCAGATCGGGCAGGCCCGGATGCGCGCCGATGCCCACCCCGTTCGCCACGGCCTGCGCCATCGCCTGCGCCATTACATCCGGGTCGCCCGCGTGAAACCCGCAAGCGATATTGGCGGACGAGATGATCTGCAACAACTCGGCATCAGCGCCCATGGGCCAGGGGCCGAAGCTTTCGGCCATATCCGCATTCAGATCGATTCTGGTGATCATGTCGCATTCCTTTCCAGATCATCCCCCCGGGTCACCCCGCTGATCAACTGATAGGCCAGCAGATCGGGGATGTCATGCGGATCGCGGATCAGCGGGCGCAGGTCGCGTGACAGATCGGCGCGGCGGCGGGCTTCCGCGCGCTCGGCCTCGACCGCTTCTTCAATCGGGATGAAGCGAAAACTCAGGGACGCATCTGCCGGGGCCTGCACAAGACGTGGCAGGTCACAGGGCAGCACCGTCCCGATGCGCGGATAACCCCCGGTCGTCTGACACTCGGCCAGCAGGACATAGGGCGCCCCATCGCCGGTGATCTGGATATCGCCGGGCACGATGGCCTCGGAGAGAATGGTCAGGCCGGTATCCAGCGCAAAACCCGCGCCATCGGGCACCATCTTCTGGCCCATGCGATTGGCGCGCGCATCCTTGTAAAAACGCGACTGCGTGAAGCGCTCTCGCTCGGCCTGCGGATAGAGCCGGGTCTGCGGCGTCTCGATCATGCGCAGGGGGCCGCCGTCGAACCGCGCTTGCGGCGTCAGGGTCTGCCCGGTGGCGCGGCCCGCGTCCTGCCCCAGCGCCAGCCGGTCGCCTGCCTGCAACATCGCACCTATGCCCGCCGCCAGATGGGCCGAACGCGCGCCAAGGAATTCGGGCGCATCGACCCCGCCCCCGACATGCAGATAGCTGTAACCCCCCCGCGCCCCCGACAGATCCAGCCGCGCGCCCGCGGGCAGCAGGTGGCTGGCGTTCCAGACCAGTGGCGCCCCATCGCAGAGGGCGCGCATAGGCGCACCAGTCAGGGCGATGCGCACGGGCCCGTCAGCCTCGACGCTCAGCAGACTGCCCGCAATCTCGATCGCGGCAAGCTCAGCCGCCTGCCCCAGCAGGGCCGCCCCTTCCACCAGCGCCAGCCGGTCCATCGCACCGCCCCGTGACAGGCCCTGCGCCAGATAGCCCGTGCGCCCCATGTCCTGCAGCGTGACCCCCGGTCCTGCACGATGCACTTGCAACTCTGCCATCAGTCCAGTCTTTCCGATACAGCCCCGCCTTCGGGGTCGCGGTCGCGGATGTTATCAAGCTCTTCCGGGCTGACACCGTGAAAGCGCAGTTCATCACCAGGGCGCAGCAGGAACGGCTCGGCTGCGTCGGGGCGGAACAGGCGCAGCGCGGTCTGGCCCACATGCCACCAGCCTGTGGGGGTGCTGACCGAAAACAGCACCACCTGCCGGATCGCCACCACGAGCGCCCCTTCCGGCACGCGCGGTGTCAGGTCGGTCTGGCGCGGGATATCCCATTCCGGCGGCAATTCACCCAGATAGGGCTGCCCCGGCGCAAAGCCGATGGTCTGCACACGCAGCGGTGCGGCACATAGCGCAGCGGTTGCATCCTCCGGGGTCAGGCCCAGCTTCGCGGCGACATCTGGCAATTGCGGGGCAAGCTTGGTCCCGAATACGGCAGGCACCCGCCACAGCCGCCGCCCGCGCGGCAGATCAGCCTGATACCAGTCCTGCCGATCCAGCAGCGGCTGCAGAGCGCCTGCCAGTTGCGCATGATCCGTATCAGCCAGTGAAAAGCGCAGATAAACCGATGTCAGCGAGGTCGCCGCCTCTTCCACTCCCGGCGGCGCATCCGCCTCAAGCGCGGCGCGAAACGCCAGCGCGGCCCGATTCGCAGCCTCGCTCAGGCTGCTGCCAAAGCGGACCCGCAAGCCGTCGATCCCGAGGACATGCACCTCGGGCTGGTCAGGTTGCTCGGACGAAACGGGGCGGGACACGCATCCTCCATCGCTGGAAATTTCAATTGTTTTCAGAACGCTGTCGCCAGATTCCCAGCGACACAAGATTTTCATTGACGAATTGCTAGCATAATGTCAACGTTTTACACAAGAACAAAGAAACCACCCACACAACAACACGGAGATACAGATGACGCTTCGCATCACACTTGCCGGAACCGCCCTTGCGCTGGTCGCATCGCCCGCGCTGGCACAGACCGCGTGGGACATGCCCACACCCTACGGCGATTCCGTGTTTCACACCCAGAACATCACCGCCTTTGCCGATGAGATCCGCGAGGCGACAGATGGCTCGCTCGATATTACCGTGCATTCTGCGGGCTCGCTCTTTTCGCATGGGCAGATCAAGGATTCGGTGCGCCGCGGGCTGGCCCCGATTGGCGAAATCCTGATGTCGCAGCTTGTGAATGAAAACCCCGTCTTCGGGGTGGACAGCATCCCCTTCCTCGCCGCCAGCTATGACGAGGCAGAGGCCCTTTGGGAGGCATCGCGCGATGCCGTATCCGAGACGCTGGAAGAACAGGGGCTGATCCTGCTCTATGCCGTACCATGGCCCGGCCAATCGCTGTTCCTGCGCGATGAAGTCACTGTTCCCGGCCAGTTGGAGGGGGTGTCCTTCCGCGCCTATAACAACGCGACCGAACGGATGGCGCAGCTTCTGGGCATGATCCCGACACAGGTCGAGGCGGGCGATATCCCGACCGCGTTCAGCACGGGGCGCGTGGCCTCGATGATCACTTCGCCCTCGACCGGCGTGTCGTCGCAGGCCTGGGATTACACCAGCCACTATATCGACGTGCAGGCCTGGCTGCCCAAGAACATGGTCTTTGTGAATGCCTCGGCGCTGGATGCGCTGACGGATGAGGAACGCGCCGCCGTCATGGCTGCGGCCGAGGCCGCCGAGGCGCGCGGCTGGGAAATGTCGCAGGCCGAGACCGACACCCAGATCGCCGCGCTGGAAGAGGCCGGCATGACCGTGATGCAGCCCTCGGACGCGCTGTCGGCCCGCCTGTCCGAAATCGGCGAGATCATGGCCGCAGAATGGATCGAGGACGCAGGTGAGACGGGCGCTGCCGTGCTCGAGGCGTATCACGCCAACTGATCGCACTCAGGCAGGGCCGCTGGCCCTGCCTGCCCCGTCCCTTCAGCTCCGGACCTCACATGCGCAAATTATTGGATGGACTCTATTCTGCAGGGCTGATTGCCGCCTGCTCGTCGATGGTGGCCATCGCGGCGCTGGTCCTGACACAAATCCTCGCCCGCGTGCTGGACCGCGTTCTGATCACCCTGGGCGCATCGCCATATGGCTTTTCGATCCCGTCGCTGTCGGATTTCGGCGGGTTCCTGTTCGTTGCGGCTGCAACCCTCGCCCTGCCTGCCACGCTGCGCGCGGGCGGGCATGTCCGCGTCAGCCTGATGCTGAAACTGGGCGGGCCGAAATTGCAGCATGGCCTGACCATTCTGGTTCTGGCCATCGCCCTGGGTCTGGCTGCGTTCGGGGCGTGGCACGCAGGCGCGCAGGCGCTGGATTCGTGGCGCTTCAACACCGTGTCCTTCGGCATGATCCGCACGCCCTTGTGGATACCGCAGGGCGTGATGGCTCTGGGTCTGTCGCTACTGGCCGTCGCCATCGCCGATGAACTGGTCGAGGCGCTGCGCGGGCGCGACCCGGCCTTCCTGCGGGCCGAGCAGGCGCGCGATACCGGGGGGCACTGATGGACCTGCTGACGCTCTCGTTCATCCTTGTGGTGGTGTTGTTCGGTTTTCTGCTGACAGGCCTGTGGGTCGGGTTTTCCCTGATCGCCGTGGCCCTGGTCGCGATGGAGTTGACTCGCCCCGGACTGGCAGGCGCGGTCTTTGCCACCAAGATCTGGGGGTCGCTGAATGTCTGGGACCTGACGGCGCTGCCCATGTTCATCTGGATGGGCGAGATCCTGTTCCGCTCGCGCCTGTCATCGGACCTGTTTCGCGGCCTTGCCCCCTTTACCCGCCGCCTGCCCGGCGGGCTGTTGCACGCGAATATCCTTGGCTGCGCGCTGTTTGCCGCCGTGTCAGGGTCATCAGCGGCGACCACGGCCACAGTGGGCCGCATGTCGCTGCCCGAACTGAAACAGCGCGGCTACGATTCCAACATCGCCATCGGCACGCTTGCAGGCGCGGGAACATTCGGCTTTCTGATCCCGCCCTCGATCATCCTGATCGTCTATGGCGCGGCGACCGAACAAAGCATTGCGCGGCTGTTTCTGGCCGGCGTCCTTCCGGGGCTGATGCTGGCATCGCTGTTCGCGGGCTATGTCATGCTTTGGTCCGTGCTGAACCGCGACAAGCTGCCCGCACGCGAACCGGCACCAGGCTGGGCCGCACGCTGGGACGCGATCAAGGCGCTGGGGCCGACCGTGGCGCTGATCATCGCCGTGATCGGGTCGATCTATGCGGGGCTCGCCTCACCGACCGAAGCGGCGGTGATCGGCGTGGTGGGCGCGCTCTTGATCTCGGGCCTGTCGGGCGGGCTGGACCGCGCGAGCGCCTGGGCCAGCCTGCGCGGTGCAGCCATTACCACCTGCATGATCGCCTTCATCCTTGCGGGCGCGTCCTTTCTGACGGTCGCAATGGGCTACACGGGCATACCGCGCTTTCTGGCGCAATGGATTGGCGAGCAGGGCTATTCGCAATACACCCTGCTGGCAGCGCTTCTGGTGTTCTTCATCGTGCTGGGCTTTTTCCTCGATGGTATTTCCATTGTGGTGCTGACAACTTCGGTCATTCTGCCGATGGTCATGGCCGCGGGCATCGACCCGATCTGGTTCGGCATCTTTCTGGTGCTGGTGGTCGAGATGAGTCAGATCACCCCGCCCGTGGGCTTCAACCTGTTCGTGTTGCAATCCATCACCGGGC
>REDZ01000217.1 GCA_007695345.1 Paracoccaceae bacterium
CGCTGGCTGGCCTTGGGCATGGCCGACAACTCATGCAGCGTGATCGGGATGCGGTCGATCTTGGGCGTATCCGACTCTGCGACCGGGTCGCTTTCGGTGGCCCAGCCGGTCGAGACATCGCTGTGATCGACCAGCACATCGAAGGAACTGGCCTCGACTGTAACAACCGAAGCTATCGCCCGGATCGACGCGGTCGCGGACAGCACCGACTGGATCGAGGCCGCGGTTTCCGGGTCCACCAGATACCCGCCATCCACTGGCTGCATGGTATTCAGACCCTTGGTCTCGATCTCCAGGCCGCGCATCGGGGCCTCATCGCCGCGGCGCAGATAGGCGTCGAACGCCTTGTGGTGCAGCATCTCGCCCGCATCGGCAGAGGCCAGCATCGGTCGGGCGGGGGAAGGGGCAGTCTTGCGATCCAGCATGGTCAGTCGCTCTTCTGTTTGAGAAAGTTTCCGGGTGAGGTCGGTCTGGAAATCCGCAAAATCGCGGGCCAGGCCCTGCATCGCGGTCTTCAGCTCCAGCTCTGGGCCTTCGGGTGCGCCTGCACCTGTCGGGCCCGCTGCCTGTGGCACGGGGGATGTCATGTCGCTCTCCTGCATCGTTTTGGCTGTCGTTCGTCTCATCGGGCCAGAGTGCCATCCCCGGCCCAAGATCGGGTTGAGGCAGCGTGCGCTGCGCTCAGATCTGCGCAACACTGGCGCGCGCGGCCTGCACCTGCGCGCGCAGCGCGGCAATCTCGGCGCCCAGCGCGGATTTGCCCTGCAGCCGCGCCTCGGCCTGCATGGGGAATGTCACAAGCGACACTTCCCACAAATCCAGCTCGATCAGCTTGCGCCCGCCGCCCGCGCGCGGCTCGGACCGCCGGGTGCGATACCCGATCGACAGCCCGTCCACCGCGCCTGCGGCCAGCAGCGCCGCGGCCTCGCGCGCGCGGGCCACATCGGGCAGCAGGCGACCGCGCACGAACAGGCCATGCGCATCCTCGACCACCTCTTCCCAGATGCCGATGGGTGCTGCCGGGTCATGCTGCCAGAGCATGCGCACCCGCTCGCCCCGCGCCGCCAGCGCGCGCAAGGATGCCGCATAGGCCCCCGGCATCACGATATCGCCGCCCTTGTCCGCACGCCCGAAGACCGACGCATAGCCCGCCACCTGATGCGGTGCCTCGACCTCCAGCCTGGTCGCGCGCGGCATGAACTTGTATTCCATCATCGTCCCTTTCATTGCACCGCGCTCAGCAATGCCAGCGCCCCATGAATCAGCACCCCGGCCGCGACCCCGTAAACCGACAGCCACAGGCGTTTCTCGACCCGCTCCAGCGCGGCCTCCAGCCGCCGGATGCGGAATTCCAGGGCCTCCTTGCGGGCTTCGAACACCTGCTCCTGCGCATCGATCCGGGCCTGCGCGGCCTCGAAACTGTCATAAAGAAAGCGCGAGCCCCCGATGGCGCGCCGCGCGCTCATGCCCCCTCGACACGGGGCGGCAGCCCCAGAAGCGCGCGCTTTTCGGCATCGCTCAGAAAGCTCGCCTCGCCCACGCGGCGCCATTGCTGCTCGCGCTCCACCGCCAGCGCGGGCACCTGGTCCAGATCGGGCTTCAGCGTCACGTCACCGGGCACGAACCCGGCCAGCCAATGCGCGATCTGCGCGCTCACGCGCATCGCCATGGGCAGCACCGTCAGACGGTAAAAGGCGCGATTGGCCTCCTGATAATTGGCGTAGGTTGCGTCACCCGGAATGCCCAGCAGCATGGGCGGCACGCCAAAGGCAATCGCGATCTCGCGCGCGGCGGCCTCCTTGGTCTGCTGAAACTCCATATCCGAAGGCGAGAACCCCATCGGCTTCCAGTCCAGCCCCCCTTCCAGCAGCATCGGGCGGCCCGCATTGCGCGCGCCCTGATGATGCGCCTCCATCTCGGATTGCAGGCGCTCGAACTGCGCGGCGCTCATCGTGCCCTGCCCGGCCTCGCCACGATAGACAATCGCCCCCGACGGGCGCGCGGCATTGTCCAGAAGCGCCTTTGACCAGTTCGACGCGGCATTATGCACATCGACGGCGCGCTGCGCCGCCTCCAGCGGGGACAGCCCGTAATGATCGTCCTGCGGGTGAAAGCTGCGGATATGGCAGATGGGCGAGCGGCCTTCGCACAGGGCGAACCGATGCTTCGCGCTGCCCACCGTATAGTCATAGCCCACCGGCCAGCCATCGGCGCCCGGCACGACGCTCATCCGGTCCGAACGCAGCACATGCAACTCGCGCGCGGCCCCGTCGCTGTCCTGCACCAGTTCCACATAGGCATTGCCCGCCAGCAGAAGCTGCGCATAAACCGCTTCGAACAACTCGGCCTTGCCCTGCGCGGGGTTGGGTCGGCTGATCAGATCCAGCACCGGATGCGCCTCATAGCGGCGCGCGCAATCCTGCACCACCAGCGGCAACGCACTCGCAGCTTCGGAAATCAGGCGCACGGCGCGGAACCCCACAGGATTGCCGAGAAACCCGGCGCGGGCCAGCGACACACGGTCGCGTGCGCTCCACCCGGCGGCGGCTACGCCATACGCCACACCCTTGCCCCGGATCTGCCCCGCCGTCAGCGGCCCCACGGCCGAGGCTTTCGCCTCGCCGCCCGTTTCCGCCGCCACCTCGGGCGCGCGCGTCTTGCGCAAGAAATCAAACATCAGCGCCTCTCTCCATGTCCTGAACCCACCCTTTCATCTTTGCAGAAATATCCTCGGGGGGTGTGGGGGGCAGACAGCCCCCCACCTGCCATCGGTCTGAACACAACCCTAGCGGCGGGGTGTGAGCATCGCCCTATCACAGCGTACGCAGCCCCGGCCGCGCCCATGTCGCCGCTGGTCCCAGGATCAGATCCTGCACGGCCCAGACCAGCGCATCCACGCGGTCGGGGCTGCCGCTGCCGCAATACCCCCGGGCCGTCATCTGCATCATCTGATCCTCCAGCGCGCCCAGCCGCTCGGCATGCAGCACGCGGCCCTGTTCATAAAGGGCGGCCACCGGCTCGGCCCGCGCGACCTTGCCCCGAGAGGCATGGACCGCGCGAAAGGGCACCAGCGGGTCGATCTGGCGCAGGATCTGCGCGACCATGTCCCCGCCCTGATTGACCTCGGCCACCACGCGGTCGGCACCGTGACGCGCGCGCGCGGCCAGCACCGCCTCGGCCCAGGCCGTGGGCGAGCTGGCCCGCACTGACGCATCCTCAAGCACATAGGCACGCCAGGTCGCGGGCGGCCCGTCCGTCACCGCCCCCACCACCACGATCCCGCACAGATCCGATCCTGCCCCCCCGCTGACGGACGGGTCCACCGCGACCACGATGCGCGACAACTCGGGCAGATCGCGCACCCGCGCGCGCTCCAGCAGCGCAAGCGGCCAGAGCGTGCCCTCGGCATCCTCCAGAAGCGTGCCGTCCAGTTCCTGCCGTTCCAGATGCGTGCCGCGATAGCGCGCGCGGATCTCTTCGAGGAAACTGGGGGCCAGCCAGGCGCGGTTGGCCTCGGTCGGTGCATGGCTCATGACAGTCGAGGGCGCGCGCAGGATCGCCTTGAGCGTGTCCTGCCCGCGCGGCGTGGTCGTCACAAGCTGGCGCGGGTGATCACCCAGCCGCAGCGCGAATTGCAGCATGTCCCAGGCGGCTTCGGCGCGGGGCCATTTGGCCAGCTCGTCGCACCAGGCCGCATCGAATTGCGGCCCACGCAACGCCTGCGGATCGGATGCCGAAAAGCATTGCGCCACCGCGCCATTGGGCCAGACCAGCCTGCGGCGCGTCGCCTCCCATGCGGGCAGGCGGTCAGGGGGCGAACAGGCCAGAATGCCGCTGTCGCCAAAGACCATCACATCGCGCGCCTGATCGTAGGTTTCGGCCACCAGCGCCACGCGCCGCGCCGCGCCGGTATCGAGTGCGCGCGCCCCTTCGACCTGCGCGCGCACCCATTCGGCGCCTGCGCGTGTCTTGCCCGCGCCGCGCCCGCCCAGACAGACCCATGTGCGCCACGCGCCCTCGGGGGGCAACTGATGCGGCTGCGCCCAGAATTCGAACATCCATGGCAGTGCGGCCACTGCGTTCTCACTCAGGCCCTGCAGGAAGTTCGCCGCCACCTCCGGCGGTGCGCAGGCGAGCCAGTCTGCGGCGGATCTCGTCACGGGCGGCATCGGTGTCGAGCCCGGCGCTTGCGGCGCCTGCCTCAAGCCCCTTGAGCTTCTGAAGATTGGCACGTTCATGGTAAGCGATCTCCAAGGCCTTGCGCAGCGCGCGGAATTCGTCGCCGAATTCGCGGGCTGCGGCAGGTGTGATGTCATCATGGGTTGCAAGCAGCGCGGTCAGCCGCGCGATGCTCAGACTGAGCAACTGCTCGGAATAGGACACCATGTTCTCAGGTGTCGGCCCCGTGTCGGGGGGGTGTTCGATGCTCATGTATTCTATGCCTGTCTCTCTGCCCATCGCGCCCCGCGCGGACCTGGTCACCTGACGCCAGTGGCCTGCATGTGGGGACAGGGTCAGACTAGCGCAGCGCGCTGAACAAAGCGGTCACACAGCGTGCGCGTCCCGGCTTTGGCGCTTTGCAGCCCCGCAGAGCAGTGGTACATGTCAGGCTCTCAGCGCATCTGCCATCCTGCGGCCTGCGCGCCGGGGCTGCCCCGCCGCCCCCTTCCGGATCAGGGATGACGCGAACATGGATGACAAGACGCTGGTATGCGATGTGTTCATCGTCGGCGGCGGCCCGGCGGGGCTGTCCGTGGCGGCCACCCTGCCCGATGACGTAAGCTGCGTCATTGTCCATCAGGACCGCGAAATCGGCCTGCCGGTGCGCACCTCGGGCGCGTCCTGGCTGCAGGATGCCGAGCGGCTGGGCATCCCCGAACATCTGTTCAAGCGCATTGGAACAAGCGAGGTGTTTTCCGACAAGGAACAGGCCGTCATCGCCATGGGCGATGAGGTGCCGGTGATCCTGGACACGCCGCGGCTGTATCAGTGGCTGGCCCGGCAATCCGACCACAAGGACCGCCGCCTGCTGCTGGCCACCAAGTTCATGTCGATCACGCAGCGCGCGGACGGGCGCTATGAAAGCATCATCCGCGGGCGCAATACGCATTGGGAGCGCGTGATCGCGACCCATGTCGTCGATGCCTCTGGCTGGCATTTCGCCGTGCTGGAGGCGCTGGGGCTTGCCGCGAAACCCGAGCGGCTGGCCGTGGGGACCGAATATGAATACCCGATCGGTGACAATGACACGGATCGCGTCATCGCGTTTTTCGGCACCAGGGCGCCCGCGGGCTATGGCTGGGCCTTTCCCACCGCGCAGGACACGCTGCGCATCGGTGTGGGGATCATCCAGCCCGATACCGACAAATCCCCCCGCGACCTGCTGGATGCGGTCGTGGGCGATGCGCGTTTCCTCAAGCGGCTGGGGCTGACACTCGCGGGGGCGCCCATCGTGCATAGCGGCATCCTGCCCTCGGTCGCCTATGATGACCGGCTGGTGTTCGGCAATGT
>REDZ01000151.1 GCA_007695345.1 Paracoccaceae bacterium
GCCTGTGTGGGGATGCGCGGCAGCCGGGTGCAGGCGGTCGTGAACGAGCTGCAGGGCGAAAAGATCGATATCATCCCCTGGACCGAGGATCAGGCGACATTCCTTGTGAATGCCCTGCAACCGGCCGAAGTCAGCAAGGTCGTGATTGATGACGAAGCCGGCAAGATCGAGGTCGTCGTGCCGGATGAGCAACTCTCGCTCGCCATCGGGCGGCGCGGGCAGAATGTGCGTCTGGCCAGCCAGTTGACGGGCCTCGATATCGACATCCTGACCGAAACCGACGAATCGGCGCGCCGTCAGGCCGAATTTGCCGAGCGGACCAAGCTGTTCATGGATGAACTGGATATCGACGAGATGATGGCGCAGCTTCTGGTGGCAGAGGAATTCACCTCACTCGAAGAAGTGGGCTATGTCGATGCCGACGAATTGCTCGCCATCGAGGGCTTTGACGAGGAAACCGCCGCGGAATTGCAGGCCCGCGCCCGCGAACGGCTGGAAGCTGTCGCCGCTGCCGCGCTCGAGAATGCGCGCGCCCTGGGGGTCGAGGACAGCCTTGTGAATTTCGAAGGGCTGTCGCCTCAGATGATCGAGGCATTGGCCAAGGACGGCATCAAGACGCTGGATGATTTCGCGACCTGCGCCGATTGGGAACTGGCCGGCGGCTGGACCGTGGTCGATGGCCAGCGGGTCAAGGATGATGGCCTGCTGGAATCCTTTGACATGAGCCTTGAAGAAGCGCAGCATCTGGTGATGACGGCGCGCGTCATGCTGGGCTGGGTCGATCCGTCCGAACTGGAAGGCGATGCAGACGAAGACGCAGAGGCCGTCGAGGGCGAAGAAGAAGCACCTGCCGAGGAGGGGGCGCGCTGAAAGGCGCGCCGCTGCGCATGACACGCGGGGGCGGCAAACATACGGATGCGGATGGGCCCGAACGGCGTTGCATCGTCACCGGGCAAAGTCAGTCGACTGGTGGGCTGATCCGGTTCGTCATCGGGCCGGATGACACAGTGGTGCCCGATGTGGCCCGCAAGCTTCCGGGCCGGGGCATCTGGGTCAGCGCCGATCGCGATCTGCTGGAACAAGCGCTGCGCAAGCGCGGCTTTGCCCGCGCTGCGCGGCGGCAGGTCGCAGTGCCGGACGGGTTGCCCGATCTGGTCGAGCGGCTGCTTCTGCAACGGGTGAGCGAATTGCTGTCGCTCGCGCGCAAGAGCGGTCAGGCCGTCGCCGGATACGAGAAATGCCGCGATCTGGCACTGAAGGGTGAGATGGCCGTTCTGGTCCAGGCGCATGACGGGTCGGAACGGGGCAAGACAAAGTTACGCCCGCCTGAAGGGCCTGACAGCCATATCGGCTGCCTGAGTGCACAGGAATTGGGTTTTGCATTTGCGCGTGATCATGTGATACATGCCGCGCTTCGCGCTGGCGGACTCGCCGAAGCTGTTGTAGAGGAAGCGGCAAGGCTGACAGGTTTGCGCAAGGATATCGGTGGATACGCCGCCGGAGAGGATAAGACGGACGCATGAGCGATACAGACGGCAAGAAAACACTCGGACTGGGCAACAAGGGCGGCCAGGTGAAGCAGAGCTTCAGCCACGGACGCACCAAGAATGTCGTGGTCGAGAAGAAGCGCAAGCGCGTGGTGGTGCCCAAGCCCGGTGCAGGTCAGCCTGCCGGGGGCCAGGGCGCGCAATCCGCACGCCCCGATCCGAAACGTCGTCCCGCCGGGATCTCCGATGCAGAGATGGAGCGTCGGCTGAAAGCACTTGCCGCCGCGAAAGCCCGCGAGACGGAAGAGGCTGCCGCGCGCAAGGCCGAGGAACAGGCCCGCGAGGAAGAGCGCCAGCGCCGCCGCGAAGAGGCCGAGGCCCGCGAACGCGAGGAACGCGAACGCGAAGCCGCCCTCAAGGCCAAGGAAGAAGAGGACGCCCGCGCCAAGGCCGAGGCAGAGCGCAAGGCCGCCGAGCCTGCCGCGCCGGCCCAGCCCGCCGCGCCGATGTCCGAGCGTGCGCGCCCCGCGCCCGCCGCCGACACACGCAAGGCCCCGCGCCGCGATGATGACCGCCAGTCGCGGCCCAAACCCCGCGATGACGCGGGGGGCCGCCGCGCAGGCAAGCTGACCCTCAAGGATGCGCTGTCGGGCGAAGGCGGGCGTCAACGCTCGCTGGCCGCAATGAAGCGCAAGCAGGAACGCGCCCGGCAGAAGGCCATGGGCCAGAGCGCCCCGCGCGAAAAGGTTGTGCGCGAGGTACAGTTGCCTGAAACCATCGTGGTGCAGGAACTGGCCAACCGGATGGCCGAACGCGTGGCTGATGTGGTCAAGGCGCTGATGAAGATGGGTGTCATGGCCACCATGAACCAGACCATCGATGCCGACACCGCCGAACTGGTTATCGAAGAATTCGGCCATAAGGTCGTGCGCGTGTCCGATGCGGATGTCGAGCAGGTGATCGAGCAGATCGCCGACAAGCCCGAGGATCTGCAATCGCGCCCGCCGATCATCACCATCATGGGCCATGTCGATCACGGCAAGACCTCGCTTCTGGATGCGATCCGCAAGACCAATGTGGTTTCGGGCGAAGCGGGCGGCATCACCCAGCATATCGGGGCCTATCAGGTCACGACCGAATCAGGGGCGGTGCTGTCCTTCCTCGACACGCCGGGCCACGCGGCTTTTACCAGCATGCGCGCGCGCGGTGCGACGGTGACGGATATCGTCGTTCTGGTTGTGGCCGCGGATGATTCGGTCATGCCCCAGACGATCGAGGCGATCAATCACGCCAAGGCCGCCAAGGTGCCGATGATTGTGGCGATCAACAAATGCGACAAGCCGGGCGCCGACCCCAACAAGGTGCGCACCGAACTGCTGCAACACGAGGTCGTGGTCGAGGCCATGTCCGGTGAGGTGCAGGATGTCGAAGTGTCGGCTGTCACCGGTGACGGGCTTGATACCCTGCTCGAGGCCATCGCGCTGCAGGCCGAGATCCTGGAGCTGAACGCCAATCCCGAACGCGCCGCCATGGGCGCCGTGATCGAGGCGCAGCTTGATGTCGGGCGCGGCCCGGTCGCGACCGTTCTGGTGCAGAACGGCACCCTGCGGCGCGGCGACGTGTTTGTCGTGGGCGAACAGTGGGGCAAGGTCCGCGCGCTGATGAATGATCGTGGCGAGCGTGTGAACGAAGCCGGCCCATCGGTCCCTGTCGAGGTGCTGGGCCTGAACGGCACGCCCGAAGCGGGCGATGTGCTGAACGTGGTCGAGGCCGAGGCGCAGGCGCGCGAGATTGCCGAATACCGGCAGGCCGCCGCCAAGGACAAGCGCGCTGCTGCCGGTGCCGCCACGACGCTTGAACAGCTTATGGCCAAGGCCAAGGAAGACAAGGGCGTGGCCGAGCTGCCGGTTCTGGTGAAGGCCGATGTGCAGGGCTCTGCCGAGGCGATCGTCCAGGCGCTGGAAAAGATCGGCAATGACGAAGTGCGCGTGCGCGTCCTGCATTACGGTGTGGGGGCGATCACCGATACGGATGTGGGCCTGGCCGAAGCCTCGGGCGCGCCGATCATCGGTTTCAATGTGCGCGCCAATGCCTCGGCCCGCAATTCGTCCAACCAGAAAGGGGTCGAGTTGCGCTATTACTCGATCATTTATGATCTGGTCGATGACATCAAGGCAGCGGCCTCGGGCCTGCTGTCAGCCGAAGTGCGCGAGAATTTCATCGGCTATGCCGAGATTCGCGAAGTCTTCAAGGTGTCGGGTGTCGGCAAGGTCGCAGGCTGTCTGGTCACCGAAGGGGTGGCGCGGCGTTCGGCCGGTGTGCGCCTGCTGCGCGACAATGTCGTCATCCATGAGGGTACGCTGAAAACGCTCAAGCGCTTCAAGGACGAGGTCAAGGAAGTGATCTCGGGTCAGGAATGCGGCATGGCGTTCGAGAATTACGAGGATATTCGCCAGGGCGATGTGATCGAGATTTTCGAGCGCGAAGAGGTCGAACGCTCGCTGAGCTGACACCAGTTGCATTGCGCAGATCACAGGGCCGCATGTCAGACGTCATGCGGCCCTGTGCGTTTTCAGCCCGGATTGCGCCCGCTGGTCAGCCCGCTGACCGATCCCACAAGCGCATCACGGTCAATGCGGAAATGCCGATACAGATCGCCGATTGTGCCGGTCTGGCCGAAATGCTCGACCCCGTGGGCAATGGTCCGATGTCCGGCGACCGCGCCCAGCCAGCCCAATGTGCCCGGATGCCCGTCCAGCACGGTCAGCAAGGTGCAGTGGCGCGGCAGGGGGGTCAGCAGACGCTCGACATGCGATTGCGCATCGGGGTGGCCGCGCGCGCGTTCGCGCTGCGCTGCTGTCCAGCCCGCGTTCAGCCGGTCCGCCGATGTCACGGCCAGCACCCCCACATCGCGCCGCGCACCCGCAATACGCCCGGCGGCGGCAATCGCCTCATCCGCGACGGCCCCCTGATAGGCGATGACCACGTCACAATTCGGCCCCGGCTTGCGCAGCCAGTAGGCCCCGTCGATGGCCCCCTGGCGAAAGGCGTCGTCCACGCGCTTGCCGGGCTGCTCCAGCGGCTTGGTGGTCAGCCGCAGATAGACCGACCCGCCGGTTTCATCGCGCAGCCAGGTGCGTTCATCCGGGTCTCCTTCACCATCGCGTTGCAGATAGTCAAAGGCCCATTCCAGAATCACCGCCAGTTCATCGGCAAAGGCAGGTTCGAAACTGGCCAGCCCGTCCTGCGCCATGCCGGTGAGCGGCGTGCCGACGGATTGATGCGCCCCGCCTTCGGGCGCCAGCGTCACACCCGAAGGGGTGCCCACGATGATGAAGCGCGCATCCTGATAGCAGGCGTAGTTCAGCGCATCCAGACCCCGGTGCACGAACGGGTCATAGACCGTGCCGATGGGAATCAGCCGCTTGCCCCACAGGCTATGCGCCAGCCCCGCCGCACCCAGCAGCAGAAACAGGTTCATCTCGGCGATGCCCAGTTCGACATGCTGTCCCTCGGGCGTGAAATCCCATTTCGCGGTGGACGGGATGCGGTGCTCGATGAACGCATCCTTGAGCGGCGTGCGCGCGAACAGCTTGCGCCGGTTGACCCAGGGGCCAAGCCCGGTCGTGCCCGTCACATCGGGCGAGGTTGTCATGATCCGCGCGGCCAAGGCGCTGTCACCCCGCGCCAGCAGATCGAGGATCTTGCCGAACGCCATCTGCGTCGAGATTTCGCGTTCGCTGGCAAACTCGATTGCAGGCACGGGCAGACGGGCATCCGCATGGCGGCGCGTTCCGCCCGCGAAAAACGGCACGCGGTCCAGAAATTCGCGCAGGCCCTCCACATCGGGCACAGCGGCGAAGGGCTCCCATTCCTGACCCTCCGGCACGCCCATGTGGCTCTGCCAGTCAGCCATCTGCGCCTTGGTCATCAGCCCGCCATGATTGTCCTTGTGCCCGGCAATGGGCGTGCCCCAGCCCTTGATCGTATAGGCCAGAAAGCAGGTGGGGCGGTCATGGT
>REDZ01000218.1 GCA_007695345.1 Paracoccaceae bacterium
TCAATGACGGCTTCGAGCTGATGCATGAGGGCAAGTCGATCCGCGCGGTGGTGGAGTTTTGAACGAATCCGGGAAACCGTGTCTTCAATCTTGATTGTTAGACACGGTGTATCCTCCGTGCGCAGTCTGCTTGCCCACGCAAAATGGACACTGGTCGCCACTGCAACAAACGGCTGGAACGTCCCGTGTCACTATCATAGACGCCTGAGATTTGCCGCAGCACCCGTCGAAGGGCGGCCTCGGCGCATCCTGCCATGCAGCATGCCGGGTAGCTGAGCGGCAACTCTGGGCCGGGTGCGACGATTATCCGGTGCCACGTGGGTAGCCAATTCTGTCAGTGCTTTGCCACGCGGTCTGGTGTCCAGCGTTGACACGCTGATCTGGCAGCAGTTCAGGTGCGCAATTGTGCCCATCTCAACACGCGACACGGCGCAGTCAGGATGTCATTGTGGTGGGACAACGACTTGCTATGGCCGTTTGCAACAGTGACTCCGTGAAACGGGCCGGGCGCATCGGTTTGGTCGAGGCATTCGGTGCTTCCCGGTAATGACACGGCCCGTCACTTACCGACATGCCCGCGCCAGCCCCTGCAGAACAGCATAATCCGCCAGCCATTCAGCAATGACGGTACCCTCCGGCAGCGTGGCGATTTCTGCGGCCGAACGCATCTGTTTCGCCCGGCTGTCCTCGACCACCGGCGGGCAGGCGCTGGGCGAGGCGTCAAGACTGCCCGCCGCGCAACCGGTCAAGAAGATCGTCGCGGCTGCGAGGGCGGTTCACTGACAATCGAACGGACCAACAGAAAGGTCTACCGGACCCGCGAAGGAGCCCGCGCAGACGCGTTCGACTGCAGTGAGCGCTTCTACAACCCGCGCAGACGGGATTCGAAACTGGGCTTCCTCAGCTCTGTGGAATTCGAGCCGCGCGCTACGTCAGCTTGACCGACTTTCGTGGGAACCGGCAGCAGCTCATTCCCCCGATCCTTGCCTTCGGCGCCTCGATCCAGTGGGTCATGCTCCGCCTTGCTGTCGCGTCTTCGGGAAACGGCAACACAGTATCAAGCAAGATAATGGATTGCCCCTTGGGTAAGATAGACCACGCCGATGAGCAGCACCAGCACCCGCGTCCACAGACGGAACTGGTCATTGTTCATCCGGTTGAGCACCGGCCGGGCGAGCCAATTGCCGATCAATGGCAGCCCAAGCGCCATAAGCAGCAGCCATCCTGGCAGGCTTGTCCCGGCAATCCCGACAATCGCGCCGAAATAGGCGGTTTTGGTCAGATGCAGTATCGTATTGCAGGCGGCCTTGGTGGCGACGACCTGCCTGCGGTCAAGTTCTGAACGGACAAAGAAAAGGTCCAGCAATGTTCCCGCCACGCCTGCGGTCAGCGATAGCACCATGCAGGATGTGCCGCACCAGACAGCGCCTGTGCCGCGGTCCACTCGCGGCACGATATGTGCAGGAACCGAAAGGGAAAGAAATGGCAACAGCCCGATGCAGATCAGCACCACACCCTTGTCGGGAACAAACAGGATCATGGACATTGCTGCAACCGACACAGCACCCCCCAGTCCAAAGCGCAGCGCAATCGGCCAGGACACATATTGGCGCATCATCACGATCCTGGAACCGTTTGATGATGTCTGTGTGATGCCGTGCAGGATCATGGCATCGGGCACGGGCAGGATCACCACCAGTACACCCATCAGCAACAAGCCACCTGCCATGCCGAATATGCCGGTCAGGAATGCCGTGATGACAGTTATGGCCCCGATGAATGAAGCGAGTCCGATAGACATTTCCGGCCTTTCGATAACGCCCATGCAGGGTTACGAGCCTGAGAAACGGGCGCGTTATGAGATGCAAAATTGTATAATATACAAGTTTTGGTCAACCCATCAATTCGCGTCTTTGTCGCCGCTTGGGTCTGCCTGAACAGCTAGCATATGAAAACGTCCGGAATCGGTGCTTGGACGATCATCCTTGCGGGCAATCTGTGGGCTGTCTGCCATGTCAGTGCGATTCGGGGTGCTATGACCATCGACTGCAGGGTAGAGCGCCAGCCGTAACCACTATGGTTATGATTTATAACGACAAATCAAAGGTATGGCGAGATCGAGAAAGGAATTGCACAAATTTATATAATATAAAAGATATGATGAGGTAGGAGGGCCAGCCGACAAAGCAATGACGCGCTGGACACTGCCAGCAGGCTTAAACGCAAACTGGTCTGGGAGGGCTGACATGATCTCGACACGACATATTCTCGCATCCGCTGCCATGGTGCTTGCCACCAGCCCGGCACTGGCCGACATCGAATGGCCGACGCAATCGGTCATGCTGGTTACACATTCCAGCGCCGGGGGCGGCGGGGATGTCATGCTGCGTAATCTTGCCCCGACTCTGGAAGGAAAGTTCAGCATCAGCACCACTGTGGACAACCGCGTTGGGGGGTCCGGCGCGGTGGCGGCGACATGGCTCGCGAACCAGGCAAATCCCGACGGCTACACGCTGAAATCGGTTACCCCGACCCAGTTGATCACACCGTTGCGCGCCGAGGGCATTCCGACATACGAAGACATGACCCCGATTGCGCGGCTGTTCCTTGATCCGACAACACTCTATGTCCATGACAACAGCCCGTTCGAAACCATCGAAGATTTTCTCGATTATGCCCAGGAGAACCCGCGTGACCTGTCAATCGGGATCGGATCTGCCGGATCGCTCGACCAGCTGGTGCTTCAGAATTTCACCGCAGCCACCGAAATAAGTGCCAGAACGGTCCCGCATGAAGGGGGTGGCGATGCGGTGGTTGCGCTGCTGGGCGAGCATGTCGATGCTGTGGTTGGCGAACCCGGTCAGGCGCTGACACATCTTCAGGATGGTACGCTCCGCATGCTGACGGTATTTCAAGAAGAGCGACTGGACGCCTACCCGGATGTGCCGACATTGGCCGAACTGGGCTATGAAGTGACGTCGAACAAGTTTCGCGGTATCTTTGGCCCGCCGGGAATGGACCCTGAAATGGTTGAGGCGATTGCCACCACATTGAGCGAGCTTTATGACGACGAACCCTGGAATACCTATTGGACCGAAGCTTCGCTTTCGGACGCCTTCATGGGTCCAGAAGAGTTCGCAGAGTATCTGGGTGTCGTCAATGAAGAGATGCGCGCGTTCATCGAGGGCCTGAACTGAGGCAGGTTGAGCGTCGCACAGCCTGCGGGTCGCGGGCTGTGCGACAGGGCTTCGAGCAAGCGTGGCGACATCGTCAGCAGGAGGGCACGGGTGCATTGGCCCCGTGTTACATTGCCTGAACCTGCGTCACCTCGACATCACCACCAGGAGGAAGCGGCAAAGATGATCCGTAGCAATGTCATAGCCGGTGTGATCTGCCTTGCCTTTGCGATATTCGTCTACTGGCTGGCCGGGGGTGTGCCAGCCATGACCGCGACGGACAATCTGGGTGGCCGCTTCTTTCCCAGGCTGATCGCGGTGGCCATGATGATCGCAAGCATCGGCCTTATCGTGACGGGCTGGATCGGGATCGAGATATCGGGGGGCACGGCAAAAGGCGGAGCGGTCAAATCTGCCGATACCGAGACAGCGCCCCCCGAGAGCGGCCCCGAGTTTGCCGAAACCGGCCAGCGTTATCTGGGTCGATTTGGCCCCGGTGAGTTGCGTCTTGGTGGCTTTGTCGTCGTGATGGCTGCATATACCATGATCCTGCCCGTGATCGGATACATTCCCTCGTCCATCGTTGCATTTGCTGCGCTGATAGCGATTGCAGGGGAAAGGCGTCCGCTGCGGGTTGCCTTGGGCGCTGTCGGGATCACAGCGCTTCTCTTTGTTCTCTTTGCCATCGTTTTTCAGATGAGCCTGCCCGGCCCGAACCTGTTCTAGGCGGATGCGCATCTCGGTATCACAAATTCAGGGATCATCAGAATGATCGAAACAGCCGCCATCGCCGAAGCGTTTCTGAACGTTATCTCGCCCTATACACTGTTCTTCCTGTTTCTGGGCGTCCTTATCGGTATTCTTGCGGGTATCCTGCCCGGCATCAACGGGGCCATCGGTATCAGCCTGATCCTGCCCTTCACCTTCGGGATGGACCCGGCGGCAGCGTTGATCATGATGCTGGGGCTGTGGGGTGGTCAGAATTTCGGCGGCGGGGTGACGGCGGCCCTTGTGCATACCCCTGGCGCGGCGTCAGGGGCGGCCACGCTTTTTGACGGGTATCCGCTGGCGCAGAAGGGTCAGGCGGGCAAGGCGCTGGGGGTTATCTGCATAGCGTCGTAGGTGGGCTGGTTTCTCAGCACCATCCTGCTTGCGCTTATCGCGGTGCCGCTGGCCGCATTTGCCTTGCGCTTCAGCGCGCCGGAATATTTCGCCGTCGGGGTTTTCGGGCTCAGCATGGTCGCGTCCATGGCGACCAAGAACATCTTCAAAGGCGCCATCTCGACCCTGTTCGGGCTGCTGATCGTGACCATCGGCACCGACCCTTTCAGCGGCCTGCCGCGCTTTGCTTTCGGTCGGTTCGAACTGATGGACGGGATCAACTTCCTGATCGTGATGATCGGTGTCTTTGCCATCGCCGAAGTGCTGCATCAGGCGCAGAAACCGACCGTGCACGAAAAGGTGCGCCGCTTCTCGCGTGCACTGCCCAGCTGGGGAGAGGTGCGCGCGCTTCTACCGACCATGGTGCGATCGTCCGGGATTGGCATGCTTGTGGGCACTGCACCCGGCGCGGGTGGATCGATCGCGGCCTTCATCGCATATAACGAGGCCAAGCGCTTTTCGAAAACGCCCGAAGAGTTTGGCACAGGTGCGCTGGAAGGAATCGCCGCACCCGAAGCCGCCAATAATGCGACCGAGGGCGGGGCGATGGTGCCGCTTCTGGCGCTTGGGGTGCCGGGATCGGGGGCAGCAGCGGTCATTTTGGCTGCGATGGTCCTTTATGGTCTGCGGCCGGGGCCGCGCATCTTTACCGAAGAGCCAGTGCTGGTCTATTCGCTGTTCTTCGGTCTGGCCTTTGGTGCTGTGGCGCTGTTGATCCTCGGACTCTTGTTGACGCCCTATCTTGCAATGCTGATGCGGATTCCGAAGCCCTATCTCATCACCGGGGTTACAGGCTTGTCCTTCATGGCAGCAATGGCGATCACGGGTCTGATGTTCGATGTGCGCCTTGTGCTGTTGTTCGGGATCATCGGCTATATCATGCGTCGCTTCGACTTCCCGCCTGCACCGATGATCCTGGCGCTGGTTCTGGGGTTCATGATCGAGACGTCTATGCGGCGCGCACTGATCATGTCGGATGGTGACTGGACGATCTTTGTGACGCGCCCGATCTCGGCGACGATCCTTCTGCTTGCAATACTGTCTTTCCTGTACCCGATCCTGCGCAAGGCGCTTTCCGGTATGCGGCAGAGCGGCGCGTGACTCGGGTCGGACGCCTCGGTTCATACCCCACCTTGTCGGCCGCCGTGCGCCGGCCCCCCCCATATGG
>REDZ01000144.1 GCA_007695345.1 Paracoccaceae bacterium
ATCTGCGCGACCCGCGCGCCGCGCGCGATATCCGCATGAATATCGGCACGATCGTCGCGCCCGAATTGCTGTCGGTGCGGCGCGGACCGCGCGGCGGCGCGCCGCTGGGCGAGATCGAGGAGAGTTTCGCTGCCGCGCTCCTGCCCGGCGACACCTTCCTGATCGGGGGCCAGACCGTGCGTTATGACCGGCTGCGCGACATGGTGGTCGAAGTGACGCCACAGCCCACGCGCCAGCCCAGGATCGCGGTGTTCAACGGGCTGAAAATGGCCACCTCGACCGAGTTGTCGGCACGCCTGCTGGACCTGATCGGCGTGCCTGACGCATGGGATGCGCTGCCCGCCCATACCCGCCAGTGGCTGGCGCTGCAGGCCGAAATCTCTGCCCTGCCCCAGCCCGGCACCATGACCTGCGAGAGTTTTGCGCGCGGCGGGCAATGGTATTTCGCGCTCTATTCCTTCGCCGGTCGCAATGCCAATCAGACCTTGGGACTACTGATCACGCACCGGATGGAAGGGGCCGCGCTTGCCCCCCTTGGCTTTGTCGCGACCGATTATGCGCTGCTGATCTGGTCGCTGGAGCCTGTGCGCGACCCAGCCCCTCTGCTGGACCCGGATGGCCTGCGCGAAGGATTTGAGGACTGGCTGGCCGGAAATGCCGTGATGAAGCGCAGCTTTCGCGCGGTGGCGACAGTCGCGGGGCTGTTGCAGCGCAACCTGCCGGGGGGGCGCAAATCGGGGCGGCAGGCCACATTTTCCAGCGACATCCTGTATGACACACTGCGCAAATACGACCCCGATCATCTGCTGCTGCGCATAACACGCACAGAGTCGATGCGCGGGCTGGCCGATTTTGGCCGGGTCGAGGAAATGCTGCGCACCCGCGCGCAGGTCGTCCATGTGCTGCCGCCCCATGTCACCCCCTTTGCCGCCCCCCTGATGCTCGAAGCCGGGCGCGTGCCCATTCGCGGCGCGGGCACTGACCGGCTGATCGAGGAAGAGACCGCCGCCATGATGCGCGAGGCCGGGCTGGACGGGGTGATCGAGGCCTCAGAGGGCGCGGATTACGCCCGCGCCTCGCCCGGATAGACCGCCAGATGCCGCAACCCCTGCGTCACATCCGTGCGCAGCGCCAGCCGCAGCGCGGCATCATCGCCCGCGCGCAACGCCTCCAGGATCAGCCGGTGATGCGGCGGCGCAGCCGTCCGGCGCAGCCGCGCATACAGCGCGCGCATGGTCGGCCCCAGTTGCAGCCAGACCGTCTCCAGCAGGCCCAGCATCGCCGGGCTTTGCGCGCGCAGATAGAGCGTGCGGTGAAACTCCAGATTGGTGCGGATATAGTCCACCGCGTCCTGTCGGTGCACGGCGCGGGCATTGGCCTCGTTGATACTCTCCATCCGGCCGATCAGCGCCAGATGCGCGCGCCGCAACGCGCGGCTGGCCAGTTCCGGCTCCAGCAGCGCCCGGATCGAGGCCAGCTCCTCGATCCGTTCATTGCTCAGCTCCGGCGTCGCCACCCGCCCCGAGGCCGACATCGTCAGCGCCCCCTCTGCCGTCAGGCGGCGCACGGCTTCGCGCGCAGGCGTCATGCTGACATCGAAGCTCTTGCCAATCCCGCGCAGTGTCAGCGCTGTGCCGGGCAGCAATTCCCCATGCATGACCTGCAGACGCAGCCCGCGATAGACACGGTCATGCGCCGATTGCACGGGCGGGTCGGAAAAACCGGGGCGCAGCACAGCAGGTTGCATGCGCAAATGTGATCACAAAACGCGCCGCCCGTCAATCGCCCCTTCAGCACGCTTGCGTGCTCTTGTCACTTTCGGTAAGGTTTTTTTACCAATTTGAGGGAGGTCCATCATGCCGGTCATCACGAATATCGAGGATTTGCGCCGCATCTATGAACGGCGCACGCCGCGGATGTTCTATGACTATGCCGAATCCGGCAGTTGGTCGGAACAGACCTTTCGCGAGAATATCAGCGATTACAAACATATCCGCCTGAAACAACGCGTTGCGGTCGATATGTCGGGCCGCTCGACCCGGTCGCGGATGATCGGACAGGATGTGGCGATGCCGGTCGCGATTGCGCCCGTGGGGCTGACCGGCATGCAATCCGCCGATGGCGAGATCAAGGCCGCCCGCGCCGCCGAGGCCTTCGGTGTGCCCTTCACCCTCTCCACCCTGTCGATCTGCTCGATCGAGGATGTGGCGAGCCACACGACCAAACCTTTCTGGTTTCAGGTCTATACGCTCAAGGACGATGATTTCATGCGTCGCCTGTTTGAACGCGCGCATGCGGCAAAGTGTTCGGCCATCGTGATCACGGTGGATCTGCAGGTGCTGGGCCAGCGCCACAAGGATATCAAGAACGGCCTGTCCGCGCCCCCCAAGCTGACACTGAAATCCGTGGCCAACATGATGACCAAGATCCCCTGGGGGCTGGAAATGATGGGCACCCACCGGCGCACGTTTCGTAATGTCGTGGGCCATGCCAAAGGGGTGACCGACCCCGGCTCGCTATCCGCCTGGACGGCAGAGGCGTTCGACCCCGCGCTTGACTGGGCGCGCATCGCGCAATTCAAGGAATGGTGGGGCGGCAAGGTCATCATCAAGGGGATCATGGACCCCGAAGATGCCCGCCGCGCCGTCGACGTGGGCGCCGATGCCATTGTCGTGTCCAACCATGGCGGGCGCCAACTGGATGGGGCGGTGTCCTCCATCCGCATGCTGCCCTCGATCATCGAGGCTGTGGGCGATCAGGTCGAGGTGCATGTCGATGGCGGCATCCGCTCGGGGCAGGATGTGCTCAAGGCCTTGGCGCTGGGGGCCAAGGGCACATATATCGGGCGCGCCTTCACCTACGGGCTGGGTGCGATGGGTCAGGCGGGTGTGACCCGCGCGCTCGAGATCATTCACAAGGAACTCGACACCACCATGGCGCTTTGCGGCGAAACCGATGTCACCCGGCTGGGGGCGCAGAACCTCTATGTGCCGCGCGGCTTCGACGACCCGACCGTTTTGCTGTAACCCCGGCCATCACTGGCAACCGCATACCCGCTTCATCTTGCCGGAAATACTCAAAATGACGCTGGCGGCCCCGCACCCCGCCAGCGGGCAAAGCCCTATGTCCAGCGCCAGTTATGCTGCGGCCGGAACCCCAGCAGGCTGCGCGCCTTTGCATTGGAATAAAAGGTTTCATCCTCCGCCATGTCGCGCGTCAGCGGCACATCGGGATAGAAACGCGCGATCAACTCTGACGTGGGCGCCGCAACCGAATGCGTGTCATTCGAGACGTTGAACACCTGATAGCCCAGCCCGTCCACCGCCAGACAGCGATCCACCATATGCCCCAGATCGCGCGCGTCGATATAGGCAAAGAAATTGCGCAGGCGCAGGTGAGGGTCGCGTGCATATTTCGGGAAATCCCTTTCATATTCATGCGGTTCAACCACATTGTTAATGCGCAGCCCATAGATATCAATGCCCGTGCGGGCCTGAAAACTGCGGGCCGTCACCTCATTGACGACCTTGGACATGGCATAACTGTCCTCGGGAATGGTGGCGTGATCTTCGTCCAGCGGCAGATAGTCGGGATTGCGCGTGCCATCGGCAAAACAGACACCATAGGTTGTCTCGGAGGACGCAAAGACGATCTTGCGCACCCCCGATTTCACGGCCGCATCGATCACGTTATAGGTGCCCAGGGTGTTGACCCGGAAACACGCGTTATCCGTGGTCAGCAGAATACGCGGCACAGCGGCGAAATGGACGACGGCATCGAAACCGGGCACGCCAGTGCCGGGCTGAAGTTCATCAAAACCGGCATAGCTGTGCATCACATCGAACATCTGCCCGGCATCGGTGATATCGGCGATGCGGTTATCCACCCCCGCCAGATCCAGCGGTATGCGATCGACATTGAGCACGCGATGCCCCTGCGCAAGCAGATGGGCGATGGCATGGCGCCCGGCCTTGCCGGACCCGCCGGTGAACAGAATGCGCATGTCTCTCTCCCTAATTTACAGACGCGTCGGCATGTTCTGCCCCTGCCCCGCCTCAGGCCAAAGTCTTAGGGCCGACCTGCCGTTGCGTCCAGCATGTTCCCGGTGCGTAAGGGAAAACATCGGGGAAAAGCAGGTCGGTAACTGACGGCGGGCCGGAAATCCTATGCATGGCGCACCGTCGTCCAAAAGAATGAAAGATCATGTCGAGGGCGCGCCTGACAATCCTGGTCCTTATGGCCGGCTTGCCGGTGCCGCTGCGTGTGACCCATCCGCTGCCGGACCGGGCGCATCACGGTCCGGCATGGCGGGAGTCATCTGGTGATCTTCGGGACTTTCCTCACCACCGCATCTGTCCGGTAACCGCCTTCGGTCAGGTCATCATGGTTTTCGGGTCAGCGAGGAGGGTTGTGAGCTGTGTCATGAAGCGGGCGGCGTCGGCGCCGTTGAGGGCGCGGTGGTCATAGGACAGGTCCAGCGGGACCATCGGGACGGGGCGGGGGGTGTCACCGTCCCAGAGTGTGACGGTCTCGGTCCGGGTGATGCCCAGGATCGCAAGCTCGGGCGGGTTGACGATGGGGGTGAATCCCAGGCCCCCGATCCCGCCGAGATTGCTGATCGTCATCGACGCGCCGCCCATCTCGTCCGGGGCGATCTTGCGGGCCTGCGCGCGCGCTGCCAGATCGGTGATCGCGGCCGATATCTGCCACAACCCCTTGCGGTCGGCATCGCGGATCACCGGCACCATCAGCCCGTGCGGCGTGTCCACGGCGATGCCGATATGGACATAATCCCTCAGCACCAGTGTCTTGCCATCGGGTGACAGCGCGGCATTGAAGCGCGGGAATGCGCGCAGGGCCTGCGCCAGCGCCATGACATGGAACGCGAGCGCCGTCAGCCTGATGCCGCGCGCCTGCGCCTCTGCGCGCCATTGCTGCCGCAGCCCCTCGATGGCAGTGATATCGGCGCGGTCGTGATGCGTGACCTGCGGGATCAGCGCATTGGCCGCGCCCAGATTGCCCGCGGCCACCTGCGCGAAGCGGCTCATCGGCTCGGTGGTGACCGGGCCGTAGGCGCTGTGATCGACATCCCAGTAGCGCGTGTCGCCTGCCGGGGTGGCGGTGGCAGGGGCGGAAGCGCCCAGATCCTCCGGCCCCAGGGTCGTGCGGCCCAGCTCTTTCGCGCGGGCGTTCAGATCGACGCCCTGTTCCAGCGCCTTGCGCCGTGTGCTGGGGCTTGCGATGACATCTGACATGGGTCCCCCTTACCAACTGGCCGATATGTATTGCGTTTCCATGAATTCCAGCATCCCTTCATGCCCGCCCTCGCGCCCCAGGCCCGATTGCTTGGTGCCCCCGAAAGGCGCTGCCGGGTCGCTGACCAGCCCGCGATTGAGGCCGACCATGCCGTAATCCAGCCGCTCGCAGACCTGCAGCCCGCGCTTCATGTCACCGCTGAA
>REDZ01000183.1 GCA_007695345.1 Paracoccaceae bacterium
ACATGATGACCTGGGGCTGGTATGATCCCGACATCCTGTTCGCCCTGTGGCATGGCGGTGGGGCCTATGCCGGTTATCAGTCCGACGAGCTGGACGCGATGCTGGAACTGACGCGCGAGTTGACGGATGAGGCTGCACGGCTTGAGGCGGTGCAGGATGTCATCCGCTACCTGATGACCAACGCCATCCATGTCGGCCTCTATACGCCGGGCTGGGAGTGGATCTTTGCCCTGCGCCCCGAGGTTGAGGGCTTCAAGGTCGGTGCCTTCCTGCATCCGATGTTCCAAGATGTGCGCCTGACCGACTGACCAATGTCGCCCAGCCGCCGTGTCTGGTGGCCGGGCGTCCCCTTTGCTGATGCCGGGAGCTTGCGCCATGTTGCGCTTCATTGCCCAGCGGCTTGTCGCCGCGCTGATCACGATCTGGATCGCTACCATCGCGGTGACGCTGCTGATCCATCTGGTGCCCGGCGATCCGGTACGGATCATGTATTCCGGCTTCCAGACCACCGAGGCCGAAATTGAGGCGATCCGCCAGAGGCTGGGCCTCGATCAACCGATCTGGCGACAGTATCTGATGTATCTCGGCCGGGTGCTGCAAGGCGATCTGGGCCATTCCATCGTCGGTAACCAGCCGGTGCTGGACACGCTGTTGCAACGCTTCCCAGCGACACTGGCGCTGACGGTGTCGGCACTGGTGATCGCGGTGGTGGTGGGGGGCTCGCTAGGCTTCTTCGCTGCCTACCGGCGCGGCACGGCCTGGGATTTCGGGGCCATGACGCTGGCCATCGTGGGCGTGTCGATGCCGCATTTCTGGCTGGGGCTGCTGCTGCTGTTCCTGTTCTCGATGACGCTGGGCTGGCTGCCAGTGGGCGGCAGCGGCTGGCGCAACCTGATCCTGCCGGCGCTAACATTGGGGCTGGCCACCGGTGCGGTCATCGCGCGGCTGACGCGCTCCGCCATGATCGACATCTTCGATCAGGATTTCGTACGCACCGCGCACGCCAAGGGACTGCCCAAGACACTGGTGCTATATCGCCATGCGCTGCGCTCGGGGCTGGTGCCGGTGGTATCGATGCTGGGGTTGCAGTTCGCCTATCTGATGGGGGGGGCCATCGTGATTGAAAACGTCTTTGCCTGGAACGGGGTGGGCCGGTTGGCGATCCAGGCGGTGTTCGCGCGCGACTATCCGCTGATCCAGGGCTTCATCCTATTCTTTGCCACTGTTGTCGCGCTGGTGTCCGTCATCATCGACGTCACCTATGCGCTGCTTGACCCACGCATCAGGTATGGCAAATGACCGCCCCGGCAGACCCTATCGCCGCCGTCCCGGTCGCACCGCGCCGCGCGGTCTGGGCACTGCTGCGCAGCCCCTCGGGCGCGGTGGGGCTGGCGATTGTGCTGGTGCTGGTGGTGGTGGCCCTGCTGGCACCGGTGATCGCGCCCTATGACCCCTTTCGCATGGCCTCGGGGCCGCGTCTGGCACCGCCGTCGTGGGATCACTGGATGGGCACCGACCAGCTGGGCCGTGACGTGTTCAGCCGGATCGTGCATGGCGCCCGGCTGACGCTGATGATCGGCACCATCGCAGTGGGGATATCGCTGACCGCCGGGCTGCTGCTGGGTCTGGTGGCGGGTTATGCCGGGGGCTGGCCGGAACGGGTGCTGATGCGACTGGTGGACGTGCTGTTCAGCTTTACCGAGATCGTCATTGCACTCGCCTGCCTTGCAATACTTGGAGTGGGCCTGATCAACGCCATGATCGCCATCGGCATCGCCTCGATCCCGTTCTATGCCCGCATCACCCATTCGGTGGTGCTGGTGGAGAAGAACAAACCCTATTTCGAGGCCGCAGTGGCTGCGGGTGCCTCGCATCTGCGGCTGATCTTCCTGCACCTGTTACCCAACGTCATCCCCACGCTGATAGTGGTGGGCACGCTGGGGGTGTCGACGGCGGTGCTGGCGGCGGCGGGGCTGTCGTTTCTGGGGCTGGGCGCGCAACCGCCGCAGCCGGAATGGGGGTTCATGCTGTCCTCCTCGCGCGATCTGATCAGCCGGGCGCCCTGGATGATGATCTTTCCGGGGTTAGCTATCGCCATCACGGTGCTGGGCTTCAACCTGCTGGGCGACGGGGTACGCGAGGTGCTCGACCCCCGCCAGAGGGCCCGATGAGCGCGCTGTTACAGGTGCGCGACCTGAGCGTGTCCTTCGGGCGGGGGGCGGCACGGGTGAGCGCGGTGGACGGGCTGTCCTATGACCTGCACGCGGGCGAGACTCTGGCCATCGTGGGCGAAAGCGGCTCGGGCAAAAGCGTGTCGTCCATGGCGCTGTTGGGTCTGTTGCCGCCGCGCGCGGCGCATATCGACAGCGGTCAGACCCTGTTTGACGGTCAGGACCTGTTGCGGATGAATGATCGTCAGATGAGGTCCGTGCGCGGCAACCGGATCGCCATGATCTTTCAGGAGCCCATGACCTCGCTGACGCCGGTGCTGCGCATCGGCCAGCAACTGACCGAGGCGTTGGTCGAACACCGCAGCCTTTCACAGCGTGCCGCGCGCGCCAAGGCGCTGGAGATGCTGCGCCTTGTGGATCTGTCGGACCCGCCGCGCCGGATGCGCCAGTTTCCGCATGAACTTTCGGGGGGCATGCGCCAGCGAGTGATGATCGCCATGGCGATGGCTCTGGAGCCCGATATCCTGATTGCCGACGAGCCGACAACGGCGCTTGACGTAACGGTTCAGGCGGAAATCCTGAACTTGATGCGCGATGTGCAGGCGTGCTTCGGCATGGCAATCCTGCTGATCACCCATGACATGGGCGTTGTCGCCGAAATGGCCGACCGCGTTGTGGTCATGCACCGCGGCAAAAAGGTCGAGGAAGGGCCAGTCAGGGCGATCTTCGACAGCCCGAAGGCAGCGTATACCGCATCACTGCTGGCGGCGGTGCCACGACTAGGTGCCCGCAGCGCCGAGGATGGGCCAAGGCCGATCATCGCCCAGCCCGCCGAGCCCGGCGAGGTGGTGCTGCATGCCGAAGGCATGAGCAAGGTGTTTCCGGGGCGCGGCGGGATATTCGGACGATCCAGCGGCACTGTTGCCATGGAAGAAGTCGGATTTCGCGTGCGCGCGGGCGAGACCTTGGCGCTGGTCGGCGAAAGCGGGTCCGGAAAATCAACCTCCGGGCGCGCCGTGCTCCGTTTGCTGGAAGTCGATGCAGGGCGTATCGAGCTGGAAGGCGATGACATGCGCACCCTATCGGCCCGCAGTCTGCGCAAGGCGCGCCGGGCCATGCAGATGGTATTCCAAGACCCGTTTGCCGCGCTCAACCCCCGGATCAGCATCGGCCGACTGATCGCTGAACCGATGGTGATCCACGGCATCGCGCGGGGCAGCGAACTCGAGGACCGGGTGGCGGCGCTGCTGCGCCGTGTCGGGCTTGAACCCGAGCACATGAAGCGCTTTGCCCATGAGTTTTCAGGCGGGCAGCGTCAGCGGATCTGCATTGCCCGTGCGCTTTCGGTCGGCCCGAAGCTGATCGTGGCGGACGAGCCGACCTCGGCGCTTGATGTCTCGGTGCAGGCGCAGGTGTTGGAACTCATGCTGGAGTTGCAGCAATCCATGGGGCTGGCCTATCTGTTCATCAGTCATGACATGGCCGTGGTCGAGGAAATGGCGCACCGCGTTGCGGTGATGCGGCAGGGACGCATCGTAGAAATGGGTCCCCGGCGCGATGTTCTGAACGCACCCCGGCACCCCTATACCGCCGCCTTGCTGGCCGCTGTGCCAAAGCCCGATCCTTCTGCACCTCGGCAGAAGCTGCCCCGCCTCGATCTGAAGGATCTGCCAATGGGGCGGCTTGCGCAAGCCGCCCATGACCACTGGGTTGCACGATGACCCTGGGCATTGGTATTGCTGGTTCAGGGGCTGGTCGCGCCGCCCTTGCCGCCCTGCGGATGGTCGAACACGTTGGCCGCGGGATGATTGGCGGTTTCGTCAGCCTGGCAGCGCTCGATGCAAAAGGCAACCTGCACCGGGCCGAAACCGGGCGTGGCGGCGTAGCGGCGCTTTTTGCGGGCGCTGTACCCGATGTGATCGCCAATGCGCCAGTCGTGGTGCTGATGTCTTCGGGGCCTGACCGGCTGCCACCGCTCAGCCAGTTCACCCCTGCGGCTGCGGGCGTGGCGTGTGTCAGTGGGCATCGGTTGCCGAACATGCCTGCCGTTCCCGGTGGCGATGCCGTGAATGCGCTGGCATTGGCCCGGATTGCGCAAAGTGCATCTGCGCAGAGCGTTCTGGACGGGCTATTTACGCAATACCCGCAGGCCGATGCTGGATTGATCGCGGTGACGGCGGCCGGCGAGGTGGCGGCGGCTAACAGTGCGCTTGTTGCCGCGCGGACGGATGCCGGGGGGCTGATGACCCAAAGTGCCGGCCTGAAGATCGCGATCCTGCACAACGCGATCTTTCCGGTGAACGGGCTGGCCGATATCGCGGCGGGTGCCGCGATCGACAGCATCGCGCCCGCCGATGCCCATGACTTCGAGATTACCATCAGCGCCGGAGTGCGGCTGAGCACGGCGGCGCCGGGCGGCGTGGATATCGACGCCGATGGAAGGGTCACACGGATCGGCGGGCTGCACGAAGGCTGGCTGGCGTCTGTCTGGCAGGGCGCGGCCGCCATGCGGGCAAGCCCGGTGCTGCGCAATGGCCGTCAGGTCGGCACGTTGGTTTCCGAAGCCTATTGCATCGCGTATCATGGCGTTCTGCAAAGCTGTGATGGGCTTGCATCGGTTCGGCTGCGTGTCCGCGCGACCGGACCTTTGATGGACCACAAGGAGGACAGTCATGAGCCGTAGTTTTGTCGTCGCCGCCGCACAAAGGAGCCACGGTGCTCGGCGGTTGATCGCATAATCATCCTGATGAAAGATGCCCATGAGCGTGGCGCAAGCCTTGTCATCTCTCCGGAACTGGCTCTGACCAGTTTCTTCTCGCGCTGGTAGTATGGCGAACCGGATAAGGAATTTATAACGCCCGATGTATTATCCCATGCGGCGTTATTTCAAACTGCACCTGATGATTATCTTGCATTTTGAGATGTCTTAATCCCCTCTCAACGTGGCAAATCCTTCAAAGAAAATCCACATTACCCATAGTTAGTGCCAGTACGGAAACCCTGCTAATTTTAAAATAGCGGCACCGTCGCAAATTTGTGAGTGGCCGGAAGACTCGGGAATCGTCGGGCTGAGGTGTGCATTGGGCGTCTAGATGAGACATTGCTCGCAATGGGGGCGATTTGTAGGCACAGGGAGACTTAGGGTGTGGCCAGCCCCTGCGATGTTCGGTAGTGCCCTAATCGATAGGATGAGTTTTAGGTCTGCTGATTAATGGGCAGCGAAGCATTGTAATGGTGAATGAAATCCCAAATAGCGCCAATGTGGTTCTCAAGCTTTT
>REDZ01000130.1 GCA_007695345.1 Paracoccaceae bacterium
TATTTGGGGGTGGGGTTGTTTGGGCCGGGCCGGCGCCTTGGGCGTCCCCACCCCCCCGCCCCCCGCCGTGGGCGCTGGCGGGGCCGCCCGCGGGCGTCAGAAAAGGTTCAGCAACCGGCGGGCCTCGGTCGCGCAGGGGGTCAGTTTGCTGCGATCTTCTCCAGGGAAAAAACGCGCGCGGGTTGCGGTGGGCATGGGCGCGGCCGTCTCGATCATCACGCGCGGGCCGCGCCGCGCGCTTTCCGCCTGCCATGCCCGCACAAGCGCCATCTGTGCCGCTTTCGACGCGCCATAGGCCCCCATGAACTTGCCCTGCGCGCCCGGATCATCCACGAACAGCGCTGTTGCGCGTTCGGGCGCGGCGGCCAGCAACGGGGCCACCATCGGGATCAGCACCCCGCAGGCGCGGATATTGATGGCCATGCAGCGGTCCCAGTCCTTGAGCGCGACATGATCTGCCGGGCTCATGGGCGGGGCGTGAATTGCCGTGTGCGCCCAAAGCCCGATATGCCCCCACCGGTCATGGATATCGCGGCACAGATGGCGCATCGCGTCATCCTTGGTGATATCCAGCGCGGCCAGGGTCGCGCGCCCGCCCTTGGCCTGGATGCGGTCATCCAGTTCTTCCAGCGCGCCCAGTGTGCGCGCTACAGCCACCACGTGCCAGCCATCCTGCGCCAGCCCCTCGGCCAATGCCGCGCCCAGCCCGCGCGAGGCGCCGGTGACCAGCGCGATACGGTTCGATGATGTCTCTGTCATGCGGCCTGATAATCCGCCCGCGCGGCACTGGCAAGAGCGGCAGCCGCGCAACAGCATGAAGCTGCAGAAAGGGGGTGTCGGCAAGAATCCGCTTGACTCGAATCTGGCGCTGCGTCCGACTGGCAAGGCTTGGGGAAGCTTGACGATTTTCTGAATTTCAAGGGGGAATTACATGCTGCGGACACAGACTGCCCGAATATTGCTTTTCTTGGTACTGCTCCTGCCCGCGCATCAGGCGGTGGCCGACCGCGTGGTGGCGCGTGTCAGCATCAGCCAACAGGTCATGCATGTCTATGTGCATGGGCAGCTTCTGCATGAATGGCCCGTCTCGACGGCGCGGCAGGGAAAGATCACGCCCACAGGCCAGTGGCGCCCGCAATTCCTGTCGCGCAATCACCGCTCATCGCTGTATAACAACGCGCCCATGCCCTATTCCGTGTTCTATTCGGGCAATTTCGCGATCCATGGCACGAATGAGATCAACCGCCTGGGCCGTCCGGCATCGGCGGGCTGCGTGCGGCTGCATCCTGACAATGCGCGCATGTTCTTCGACATGGTCCAGGCCGAGGGCATGGCGCAGACCCGCGTTGTCGTGGTAAACTGACCTTGCACGCGCGCGCGTGAGTCTTGCCTGCAACAGGCGGCCCCCATGATATGGTGGGCCGTCTTTGGCGCTACCCAAGTCTTCGCGGTTTGCCTATAGTGATGGGCGACAAGCATCATTCCAAGGCGAGGGAGAGGGCATGCGCTGTCCGTTCTGTGGCAATACCGAGACGCAAGTAAAGGATTCACGACCTGCCGAGGACCATGGCGCGATCCGGCGCAGACGCTTTTGTCCGGCCTGTGGCGGGCGCTTTACCACATATGAACGGGTGCAGTTACGCGATCTGGTGGTGATCAAATCCAATGGGCGGCGCGAGGCGTTCGACCGTGAAAAGCTGGAACGCTCGATCCGGATCGCCTTGCAGAAGCGCAATATCGAGCATGAGCGCATTGACCAGATGATTTCGGGGATCGTGCGGCGGCTGGAATCCCTGGGCGACACGGATATCCCCTCCAAGGATATCGGCGAGATCGTGATGGAAACGCTCGCGCGGATCGACACGGTGGCTTACGTTCGTTTTGCCAGCGTTTACAAGAACTTCCAGGAGGCGGATGATTTCGACAAATTCGTCTCTGAATTGCGGCCCGACACAAAACCCGCCGACTGATCCGTGCGTAGCGAGACGGATGCCCGCTTCATGCGCATGGCCATAGGGCTGGGCGCGCGTGGGCTGGGGCAGGTCTGGCCCAACCCGGCCGTGGGCTGCGTGCTGGTGCGCGATGGCCGCGTGCTGGCACGCGGCTGGACGCAGCCCGGCGGGCGCCCCCATGCAGAAGCGGTCGCCCTTGCGCAATGCGACGCGCGTGGCGCCACGGCCTATGTCAGCCTTGAGCCCTGCGCCCATCACGGCAAGACCCCGCCCTGTGCCGATGCGCTTGTGGCCGCGGGCGTGGTGCGGGTCGTCACGGCACTGACCGATCCTGATAGGCGGGTGGCCGGGCAGGGACATGCACGGCTGCGCGCCGCCGGGGTCGAGGTGGTCGAAGGTGTCGAGCGTGATGCCGCACGCCGCGTGCAGGCGGGGTTTCTGCTGCGCCTGACCGAGGGGCGGCCCTTCGTGACGCTGAAACTGGCCCTGACGCTGGACGGGCAGATCGCCACGGCCAGCGGCGAAAGCCGCTGGATCACAGGGCCCGCGGCACGGCGCATAGTGCATGCGCTGAGGGCCAGCCATGATGCCGTTCTGGTGGGCGGTGGCACGGCGCGGGCGGACAACCCGGATCTGCGCGTGCGCGACCTGGGCGTTGCGCATCAGCCGGTGCGGGTGGTGGCCAGCCGAAGGCTCGACTTGCCTGCCGACAGCCGCCTTGCGCAAACTGCCGCAGCGGCACCAGTCTGGCTGCTGCACGGGGCAGATGCGCCTGCTCAGGCGCAGGCCGACTGGCAGGGGCGAGGGGCTAGGTTGATCGCCTGCGCGCAGACCGGGGACGGGCTGGACCCGTTGGCCGCCCTGCAATCGCTGGCGCAGCGCGGGCTGACGCGGGTGTTCTGCGAAGGGGGCGGGGCGCTGGCTGCCGCGCTGTTGCGCGCGGGGCTGGTCGACGAGTTGGTGGTGTTCAGTGCGGGCAAGCTGATCGGGGCCGAGGGGCGCGCCGGGATCGGCGCGCTGGGCCTGACGGCGCTGGCGGATGCGCCGCAGTTTGACTTGCGGCTGGTCCGACCTGTGGGGGGCGATATCATGCAGGTCTGGTCGCGCCCGTGACGAGCCTGCTGCGCGGTCAGATCGTCAATCTGCCTCGGGGAACGCCCGCAAGCGATCAAGAAGCGCGGCCCCGGTGCGGATGCCCGCGTGAAACAGATCCACTTCCAGATTCTCGTTCGGGGCGTGATTGGCCTCATCCGCATTGGCGTAAGGCACCGAAAAGGCAGGCAGCCCAAGTATGTCGGTAAAGACGTAATTGGGCAGGCTGCCCCCGGCGCAGGGGGTCAGATACGGGTCCTGATCGCGGGCGGCGCGGATGGCATCGACAATCGGGGCGGTATAGGGCGAGGCGATGGGCGTGCGCGAGGGCAGCATGCCGCCGCGCGCGATCACCTCGACCCCGGGGGCGTGGCGGGCGACATGCGCGCGCACGCAGTCCAGCGCCTGATCGGGCGTCATGCCCGGCACCAGGCGGATATCGCATTTGGCCACCGCCCGGCAGGGCAGCACCGTCTTGGAGCCCGGCCCGTCATAGCCCCCTTGCAACCCGTTGATGGTCAGGGTGGGATGAAACATCAGCCGGTCATGGAACGCGCGGTCCACTGGCGCATCCAGATGTGCCAGCCCCATCTCGGTCAGATAGCCCGGCACATCGACGGGCAGCGCGCGGGCCGCAGCCAGTTCCGCCGCGCCGGGGGGCAGGATCGGGTCCAGAAGCCCGTCAATCGTGATCGTGCCATCAGGGGATTTCATCGTTCCCAGCAGATGCACCAGCGTCCAGAGCGCATTGGGCATGGTGCCGCCATGATTGCCCGAATGGGCATCGCTGCGGCCGGTCTGCGCGACCAGATCAAAGCCCACCATGCCGCGCACGCCGAACAGCACGATGGGCGCGCCGCTGGGATGCAGAGGGCCATCAGCGGTGATGACCAGATCGGCATCCAGACGGGCGGCATGGTCGCGCACGAATTCGGCGATATGCGGGCTGCCGATTTCCTCCTCTCCCTCGAGCAACAGGATGACGTTGCAGGGCAGTTCGCCCTGCGCTGCAAGCCATGATTCAACCGCGAGGATCTGTGCGAAATGCTGGCCCTTGTTGTCGCCCGCGCCGCGCGCATAGATGCGCCCGTTGCGGATGGTGGGCTCGAACGGGGGGCTGTCCCAAGCATCCAGAGGTTCGGGCGGTTGCACATCGTAATGGCCGTAGAACAGGACCGTGGGGCGGTCGGGATGGGGGCAGCGGCGGGCCAGAACCATCGGATGGCCCGTGGTCGCGATCGCCTCTGCCTGCATACCGAGTTGATCGAGCATGCCAACGAGCATGTCGGCCACGTCCCTTATACCGATGTCATGGGCGCTGATGCTGGGGTGGCGCAGATAGTCCATCAGCCGCGCAAGATGTGCGTCGCGCCGGGCGTCGATATGGGAGAGGACAGTATCGAGATCGCTCATGCGGGCCTTCCCATGGTTGGCGTTGCGCCGGGCAGGTGAGGCCAGGGTGGGTTGCCACCCACCTTACGCCTGCCCCGCACGCGGATATCGTAGGGTGGGTGGCAACCCACCTCAACCCCGCCTGCCTTGTTTCCTGCTTACACGAAACGGTTGACCAGATTTTCCAGCCGTTCCTGCTTGGCCGAGCATGGCTGCGGGTCCAGCCCGCGCGCCAGCACATCGGCGGTGATGCTGTCCAGATCGCCTTGCAGCATCGCCTTGGCTTCGGGTTTGTCCCAGCCTGCGTAGCGCGCTTGCCGCGCCGCTTCCAGCCGCCCGTCCTCCAGCATCGCGGCCGCCGCCTTCAGCCCGCGCGCGCAGACATCCATCGCGCCTGCATGCGCCAGGATCAGGTCTTCGGCATCCAGCGACTGGCGCCGCAGCTTGGCGTCGAAATTCGTCCCGCCTGTGTCAAAACCGCCTGCGCGCAGCACTTCGTAATAGGCCAGCGCAATCTCGGGTACATTGTTCGGGAAATGATCGGTATCCCATCCGCATTGATAATCATTGCGGTTCATGTCGATCGAGCCCAGCACCCCAAGCGAGGCCGCCAGCGCCAGCTCATGCTCGAAACTGTGTCCCGCAAGGATCGCATGGCCCTGCTCGATATTGACCTTGACCTCTTTCTCCAGCCCGAAGCGCTGCAAGAAGCCGAACACCGTCGCCACATCGTAATCATACTGGTGTTTCGTGGGTTCCTGCGGCTTGGGCTCGATCAGGATCGTGCCCTTGAACCCGATCTTGTGCTTGTAATCGACCACCATCGACAGAAACCGCCCCATATGGTCCAACTCGCGGCCAAGATCGGTGTTCAGCAGGGTTTCATAGCCTTCGCGGCCACCCCACAGGACATAATTCTCACCGCCCAGTTTATACGTCGCATCCATGCAGGTTTTCACCGTTGCGGCGGAATAGGCGAAGACATCGGGGTCGGGGTTGGTCGCCGCACCGGCCATGAAGCGGCGGTTGCTGAACAGATTGGCCGTGCCCCAGAGCAGTTTTGGCCCGCCTGCCTGCATCTTTTCGGCAAAGATATCAGTGATCTCTTCCAGATTGCGGGTGCTTTCGGCAAAGCTGGCGCCTTCGGGGCGCACATCGACATCGTGAAAGCAGAAATAGGGCGCGCCCAGGATGCGGAACATCTCGAACGCGACATCGGCTTTCAGCTTCGCATCGGCCATCGTGTCGCCGAACCAGGGGCGCAGAAAGGTCTGGCCGCCAAACGGGTCGCCGCCGGGCCAGGCAAGGCTGTGCCAGTAGCAGATCGCAAAGCGCAGATGGTCCTCCATCCGGCGGCCCATCACGACCTCATCGGGGTTGTAATGGCGAAAGACGAAATCCTCGGTCGCATCCGGCCCCTGATAGGTGATCTGCGGGATGCCTGCGAAAAAGTCGGTCATGTCAGCTCCTTGATGGCTGTTTGCGCGGCGCGGTAGCGGTTATGCGCATCGGAAAAGGCATCGCGCAGATCGGCCTGGGGCACGATCTCGCGGGCTATGGGGGGCGGGGGCATGACCTGCTGCGTCGCCCCTGTCGCGGCCATCTGGCCAAGGCGCGCTGCCCCCAGGGCTGCGCCGAAATCCCCGGCCTCAGGCACAAGGATCGGCAGATCAAGGGCCGTGGCCAGTGCCGAAAGCCAGTAATCCGAGCGTGCGCCGCCGCCTGCGGCAATCAGCGTTTCAAGCTGCGTGCCGGTCGCGGCCAGTGCCTGCTGACAGTCGCGGATGGCAAAAACCACGCCTTCCAGCACGGCGCGTGTGGCCGCAGTGCGATCGGTCGCATGGTCCAGCCCGACAAAGGCCCCGCGGATCGCCGCGTCATTCAGCGGCGTGCGCTCGCCGCCCAGATAGGGCAGGAACAGCGTGCGCCCCGGGGCCTGCAGCGCGTCCAGATCGGCGGTCAGCGCGGCCGGGCTGACCCCGGCAATCCCGGCAAACCAGTTCAGCGCATCGGTCGCGGCCAGAATGACGCCCATCTGGTGCCATTGCCCTGGCAGCGCATGGCAGAAGGTATGCACTGCCGTTTCGGGCGCGGGCGCATAGCTGTCGGTCGCGGCAAACAGAACGCCCGAGGTGCCGAGGCTGACAAAGCCCTGTCCGCCCCGCGCGACGCCAAGCCCGATGGCCGTCGCGGCATTGTCGCCCGCACCGCCCGCGACCGGGATGCCTGCGCGCAGCCCGAATTCCTGCGCCAGCGCGGCGCGCAACCCGCCCGAGGGCGCAGCGCCCTCGACCAGCGCGGGCATATGCGCGCGCTCCAGCCCCGTGGCGGCCAGAAGCGCATCTGACCAGTCGCGCGCGCCCACATCCAGCCAGCTTGTCCCCGCGGCATCCGACATCTCGGCCACATGGCTGCCGGTCAGCCACAGGCGCAGATAATCCTTGGGCAGCAGTACCTTGGCCACCTGCGCGGACAGATCTGGCTCTTCCTCGGCCATCCAGACGAATTTCGGGGCCGTGAAACCCGGAAAGACGATATTGCCGCTGACCGCGCGGAATTGCGGGTCGGCATCCAGCCGCGCGGCCTGTGCATGGGCGCGCGTGTCGTTCCACAGGATACAGGGGCGCAGCACCCTGTCCGAGGCATCCAGCACTGTTGCGCCATGCATCTGCCCCGACAGCCCGATCCCCGCAATCCCGGCCATGTCGATCTGCCGGGCCAGGACGCGCAGCACGGCCTCGGCAGCGGCGATCCAGTCGGCCGGGTCCTGTTCGGACCAGCCGGGATGGGGGCGGGCGACCGAAAGGGGGGCAGTGGCTTCGGCCAGGGCGGTGCCGTCCTCCGCGATGACAAGCCCCTTCAGCCCCGAGGTTCCAAGATCCAGACCCAGATACATCAGACGGCCTCGGGCGCTTTCTTGCCCAGAATGATCATCGACAGGATCTCATCCTCGGTCACATCCTCGACCCGCTCGGTGCCGATGAGCTGGCCGTTCTTCATCACCGACACCCGGTCGCACAGCGACATCATCTCGCGCGTGTCATGGCTGATCAGGAAGATGCCCAGGCCCTGTGCCTTCAACTCCATGATCAGATCGGCGACCATCTTGGTTTCATGCACCCCCAGCGCGGCGGTGGGTTCGTCCATGATCAGGATGCGCGCGTTGAAATAGACTGCGCGCGCAATCGCGACCGACTGACGCTGCCCGCCCGAAAGCGCGCTGACCGGTTCCGCCACTTTCTTGAAATTTGGGTTCAGCCGCGCCATGATCTTGCGCGTTTCCGATTCCATGCGGCTGTCATCCAGAAACCCGAACATGGTGCGCAATTCGCGGCCCAGAAACAGATTCGCAGGCGCGGGCAGATTGTCGGCCAGCGCAAGTGTCTGGTGGATGGTTTCGATATTATGGGCGCGGGCGTCGCGGGGCGAATTGATCTCGACCTTTTCGCCGTCGATCAGGATCTCGCCGCTATCGGCCTTGTAGGCGCCCGACAGGATCTTGATCAACGTCGATTTCCCCGCGCCGTTATGGCCCAGAAGCCCCACGACCTCGCCGGGGTGCAGGTCGATCGATACGTCATCGACCGCCTGCACACCGCCGAACGCGATCGAGATATTGCGCATTTCCACAAGTGGTGTCATGGCCCTAACCCCTTCCGGTGCGGCGGCGATAAATGATGTCGATCAGCACGGCGAGCACCAGGACAGAGCCCACGACGATATTCTGCAAGGGCGCATCCACCCCCACCATCGCCATGCCCGATTGCAGCGACTGCATGATCAGCGCGCCCAGGATCGCGCCATAGATCGTGCCGATTCCACCGGCGAGCGCAGTGCCGCCGATGACAGCGGCGGCGATCACGCGCAATTCGTCCAGCGTGCCGATATCGTTGGAATGGTTCGTCAGCCGGGCCGAGGCCACCACCGCCGAGATTGCACAGAGCGCGCCCATGATGGCAAAGACCTTGACCGTCAACAGCCGCGTGTTGATGCCGGACAGTTCCGCCGCCTGCGGGTTGCCGCCAGTGGCAAAGATATAGCGCCCCAGCCGGGTCTTGCGCGCGATCACAGTCATCACCACCGCCACAACAATCAGCAGCAACACCGAGTAGGGCAGGCCGTAAGCTTCGGTATAGCCCTCTGGCATGACCTCGCCGCGCGCCTCGAAGGTGCGGCGCAGCCGGGCCTCGGGAATCTGATAGGAATTCAGCACCGCGATAAAGCCCAGTATGACCGCCGCAATCAGTCCGGCCAGCACAATCTCGGCCCACAGGGGCTTGACCTGAAAGCCGTGGCGCTGCTTGTCGCGGCGCGCAAACCACAGCGCGCCAAGTGCGGCCAGCGTGGCCGCGACGCCAAAGATCCACGACCATGTCTCGCCCAGCGTACCGTTGATGCCGCCGAACATCTGAAAGGTCGGATCCAGCGGTCCGATGGTCTGTCCATTGGTCAGATACCAGCCTGTGTTGCGCCAGACCAGCAGCCCCCCCAGCGTCACGATAAAGGCGGGAACCATCAGATAGCCGGCCAGCCAGCCCTGAAACGCCCCGATCAATGCACCCGTGATCAGCCCTGCGGCAATCGCCAGCCACGGGATCAGCGGGTGTCCCAGCGGCAGGCCCAGATATTGCGGCAACCATGCGGTCTGCATCATCGCCATGACCGCCGAACAGGTGGCCAGCAGCGCGCCCACCGACAGGTCGATATGCCGGGTGACAATGACAAAGACCATGCCGGTCGCCATGATCGCCACGCTGACCGTCTGGATCGAGAGGTTGAAGATATTGCGCGGGGTCAGGAAACGCCCGTCGGTCATGACGTTGAAGATGACCAGCACCGCGATAAAGGCACCGATCATGCCCAGCAGACGGGTGTCGAGTTCCAGCGTATCGGTCAGCCGGGTGCGCCGCCGGGACCTGGTCCCTGCGTTCTTTTCAGTGTCAGTGGTGCTCATCAGCTTGTCCTCGGGACTTGTCCTGCCACTATGCAGGATCGGGGCGGCGGCAGAAAACCGCACGCCCCGGTGTTAGATGCCTGCGATCAGTCGCAGGGGGCCGGACCGCCGCTCACGCCCTGACACAGGGCGTCCTGAGTGATCCAGCCAGCATCGACCACCAGCGCCAGGTTGTCTGCCGTGATCGGCACGGGCTCCAGGAACAGGGACACCATCTCGGTGCCGCCCGGCGAGGTCCACATCTCGGACCCTTCGATATCCGACATGGCGGCGCCGCCTGCCAGTTCGACAGCGATTTCACCTGCCGCCCGGCCCAGATCACGCGCGTCTTTCCAGACCGATACGGTCTGTGTGCCCAGCGCGATGCGGTTCAGCGCCGCATGGTCGCCATCCTGGCCCGAGACCGGGATGCCATCCATGCCCTGTGCGGTCAGCGCGGCAACCACGCCACCCGCAGTGCCGTCATTCGATGCCACCACGGCATCCACGTCATTGTCCTGCGCGGTCAGGATCTGTTCCATGTTGCGCTGTGCGTTTGCGGGTAGCCAGCCATCGGTATAGGCCTCGCCCACGATGGTGATATCGCCTGCGTCAATCGCATCCTGCAGCACTTCCTGCTGACCGCCGCGCAGGAAATCTGCGTTGGGGTCAGTGGGCGAGCCCTTGATCATGACGTAATTGCCCGAGGGCTGCTGTTCCAGCACGGCGCGCGCCTGCATGCGCCCGACCTCGACATTGTCAAAGGTCAGGTAAAAGGCGCGGTCATCCTCGATCAGGCGGTCATAGGCGATGACGGGAATGCCCTCATCCGCGGCGGCCTGCACGGCGGGGCCAATGGCGGCCGCATCCTGGGCCAGAACGATCAGCGCATCCACGCCCTGCGCGATCAGGCTTTCGATATCCGAGAGTTGCTTGGACGAGGACGACTGCGCATCCGCCGACACATACTCGGCGCCCGCTTCGTCCAGTGCGGCGCGAATCGCGGCCTCATCCGTCTGCCAGCGCTCTTCCTGAAAATTCGACCAGCTGACGCCGATGGTCAGCGAATCCGCCCACGCAGCCGAGCTGAAGCCGACTGTCGCAGCAACTGCTGCGGCCAAAATCTTGTTCATGTGTTCCTCCCTAGAACATGTAGGGGCCGTTGTCTGGTGCGGCCCGCGTGTGGATCATCGCAGATATTCTTCGGCTGTCAAATTAAAAAGCGGGTGAATTGACATGTAATCGCTGAAAATTTACGGCTTGCCCGATTGTTTCTTGCCATGTTGATGAAAAAGACGCTTTATTCGTTCAGGGAGTGAATTTAATGGGAGGGGTCCGCCATGACGCCGCCAGGCGCGCATGAACCGACCGCATTGCCGGACGATACCTTGTCAGGCTGCGGCCCGCTGCTGACCGATTCCGTGGCTGCACCAGGGATGCTCACGCGTCCGCTGCGGCAGGTCCTTTTCGAACATGTGCGTGGTCAGGGGAGCACCACGCGCGCCGATATGGGCCGCGCGCTGGGGATCAGCGCAGCCTCGGTCAGTGCCGTGACAAGCGAGCTGATCGCCGAAGGGTTCCTGCGCGAAACGGATGAAAGTGACACATCCGACAGCGACAGCCCGCGCAGCGCGCGCGGGCGCCCGCCTGTCGGGCTGCAGGTCGCGGCGGATGCGCATCATGTCATCGGCATCAAGCTGGGGGATCTGCGCCATACGGCTGTGCTGAGCGATTTTGCGGGCGTGCGCCTCGCCGATCTGGCCCTGCCCACGCGCCCGCATCGCAAAAGCGCGCAGGCCCTGATCGCCGAGGCGCGCGCCCTGATCGACCAATTGCTGGATGGGCAGGGCATGACCCGGCGCGATGTGCGCTGCGCCGGTGTCGGGCTGGCGGGGCTGGTGGATTTCCGCACGGGCAATGTTCCCTGGTCCCCAATGCTCGATGCGCCCGGAACCGGTCTGCGTGCGCAGTTCGAGGCGGCGCTCGGGATGCCCGTCTATCTGGACAATGACGCCAATCTGCTGACCATGGCCGAATTGTGGTTCGGCGGCGGGCGCGGCAAGTCGGATTTCGCCGTCGTCACGATCGAGCATGGTGTGGGGATGGGGCTGGTGCTGTTCAACCAGCTGTACCGCGGCGCGCGCGGCATGGGGCTGGAGCTGGGCCATACCAAGGTGCAGCTTGATGGCGCGCTGTGCCGGTGTGGCAAGCGTGGTTGTCTGGAAGCCTATGTCGCTGACTACGCCCTTGCGCGAGAGGCCGCGACCGCGCTCGACCAGCATGCCAGCCTGTCGGAAAGCCCGCTCGCGCTGCTGGAAGAGCTGTTCGCCGAGGCGCGGCGCGGGAATGAGGCCGCGCTGTCGATCTTTCGCCGCGCGGGGCGCTTTCTGGCGCTGGGCCTGTCCAATGTGGCGCAGGTCTTCGACCCCGAGGTGATCATCCTGTCCGGGGGGCGGATGCAGTATGACTACCTCTATGCGCGCGAGGTGCTGGCCGAGATGCAGTCCATGACGCTGACAGGCGGGCGCGCGCCCGCGCGGGTCGAGATACATGCCTGGGGCGATCTGGTCTGGGCGCAGGGTGCCGTGGCGCTGGCGCTGGGGGAATTGACCGGCCAGCTTCTGGGCGCGCAGGCGCATCGGGCCGTCACGGCATGAGGGCGGCGCTGGCCTTTGTGCTGTCGGCCGGTGCGGCCTTGGGCGATGCTCCACGCTTCACCGATCTGAGTGCGCAGATCCCCGAACACCATTACAGTGGCGGGTGGGAGTTTTTCGTGGGCGGCGGCGTGGCGGCGTTTGACTGTAGCGATAACGGTTTGCCGGATCTGTTTCTGGCCGGGGGCGACGGGCCGTCGCGGCTGCTGCGCAACAGGGGCGGGATGGAATTCGACGCGCAAGAGATGGATCTGACGGGTGTGACCGGCGCCTATCCACTGGATATTGATGGCGACGGGGTACTGGACCTGTTCGTTTTGCGCGTAGGGCCGAACCTGGTATTGCGGGGCCTGGGCGATTGCCGGTTCGAGGATGCGACCGAGGGCCTGGGCATCGATCCGGGCGATGCCTGGTCCACGGCCTTCACCGCCTGGTGGGAAGACGGGGCGGCGCGCCCCACGCTCTTTGTCGGGAACTATGTGGATCGCAACGACCCTGATGGTCCGTTCTTTGCCTGTGATGACAACCAGATCTTGCGCCCCGAAGGTGCGGGCTGGGTGTCGGAGAATTTCGGCCCCGGCTACTGCCCGCTCTCGGCCCTGGCCGCGCGCGATGCGCGGGACCGCATGACATTGCGGCTGTCGAATGATCGCCATTACTATGTGCGCGGTGGGTCCGAGCAGATGTGGGATATTGCCGAAGCCCGCTATCTGGGGCCCCAGGATGGCTGGCCGGAGCTGATGCTGTGGGGGATGGGGATTGCCAGCCGCGACATTACCGGAAACGGTCTGGCGGATGTCTATCTGACCTCGATGGCCGATCAGATGCTGCAACTGGCGCAAGCTGACGGCACATATCAACCCGCGCCATTCGAGATGGGTCATACCGCCCATCGCCCCTTTGCGGGCGACGATGGCCGCCCCTCGACCGGGTGGCACGCGCAATGGGGGGATGTGACGAATAACGGGCGCGCCGATCTGTTCGTGGCCAAGGGCAATGTGGACCAGATGCCCGATCTGGCCATGGCCGACCCCAACAATCTGCTGCTTCAGGAGAGCGATGGCCGCTTTGCCGAGGCCGCGAGCGATGCCGGCGTGGCCGATCCCGCGCGCTCGCGGGGTGCCGCGCTGGTGGATCTGGACGGGGATGGCGCGCTGGATCTGGTGGTGGTCAATCGCCGCGCGCCCGCGCGGCTCTATCGCAATGACAGCGCGCAGCGGGGCAACTGGCTGAAGGTCGATTTGCGCCAACCGGGCGGCAACCGATTCGCCATTGGCGCGCGGGTTTTCGTGGACAGCGCAGCCGGACAGCAATGGCAGGAACTGAGCATCGGCGGCGGCCATGCCGGGGGGCAGCATGTGCCTTTGCATTTCGGGCTGGGTACGGAGGATACAGTCGATCTGCGCGTGATCTGGCCCGACGGGTCCGAGACGCGCAAGGCGGTGGAGCAGGTCAACCGGAAAGTGCGGATCGAGCCGGAATGAGCGCGTCGTCGCGGGGTGCGCGTAGGGTGGGTTTAAACCCACCTTACGCTTCTCTCTCCTCACGCGCGGGGGCACCATTTTCCTGCGCCAGCCTGCGCAGTTCGGCGGCGTGAAACGCGGCCTCGCTCTCGCCTTGCGCCGGCCCGCGCGAGAGGCTGCGGGCGAGTTCGAAAAACCCCTTGCCGGGCACCCCGCCGCCTGTACGGGAAATTGCGCGCGCCGCGATGAAGGGTCGGCCTGCAGCGGCATCCTCCTGCATGGTCCGTTCCAGCGCGCGCGTGATCTTCCGGATCGCGCCGGGTCCTGCCACCCCCAGATCCTGCGCCAGCACCCCATAGCCAAGGCCGCCATGCTCGGGCGGCAGCGCGTCGAGATGCGCGCGCAGGCGGGCGGCCAGATCGCGTTCGCTCGCGCCTGCCTCGATACTTTCGCGTGGGGGCGGCACCTCGCGTGCGGCGCCATCCGCGTCGATCTCTGCCGCCCAGGCCCGGCTCGGGCTGCGCAGCACGACCCGCGCCTTGCCCGCATCCGCGCCTTCGCCGGTTTCAGTCACACCGACCACATCGCCATTACGCAGCCCCGCGCGCAGTGTGTCCGGCGTCAGACCCAGACGCGGGGCCAGATATTCCGGATCAACGACAACCTGCCCGTCCTGCCAGCCGATCACGTCAGGTGGCAGGGCGCGGCTGAACAGCGGCGAGGGGCCGTCATCGCGGGCATAGAACGGGTTCGCGCCTGCGTCGTGATCCGTCATATCCACGATTCGCCTGATCTGCGGCAAGGCCGCACGCAGCATCCGCTCGACCCCGTCGCGCAGGGTCGCGCTCGAGGCTGCGCATCCCTGACAGCCGCCGGACATGCGCAGATAAACGATGCCCCCGGCCACGCGCTCGGCCGCGATATGCCCGCCATGTGCAGCAACGGAAGGATTGACCTGGTCGCGCAGCATTGCCTGCACGGCGTCCAGAAGGGCGGTATCGGGGTCGGGGGCCACGCTCTCGCCCAATGGCTGATCGGTCGCATCCAGCACTGACCGGATCGCTCTTGCAATGGCGGGTTTCAGCGCAGCCCAATCCGCATTCGCCCCCTTGCTGACCCAGATCGTGGCGCCCGCGACCTCCACCCGCTGCACCCCGTCGATGGCATAAAGCGCGCGGGGCAGGGGGGCACTGCTGCCCATGTCAGGCCGGGCGCCTGCGCATCCTGACTGAACGGGCGCGTCGAGCGTGAAGGCCATGGCGTCCGTGTCCAGCCTTGAGGCCTGCGCGCGGATGCGCCGGCGCTCAGACATCCTCGACCTCGGCGCTGGACATGGCGCGCAGGGCCTTGAGCGTGTAAATCCCTGTGTCATGCCCGTCGGAAAACGCCATGCCCAGCGCGTAATTCCCCACGCTCCAGACCCGTGTGATATCCGTGTCCAGCCCCACGCTCGTCGGGTCCAGCAGGCGCGCGCCCGTCATCTCGTCGCGGCATTTGGCGCAGGGGCAGGCAATGCGCAGATCACGGGTGCCAAGCGTCTGGAGCGCCCCGTCAGCCCATGTCAGATGCAACTGCCCCGGCTGGTGGTCAAGCGCGGCCAGCCGCTCGGCAGGCCCGTCAGGGGTGGCGGTGGTCGGGGCGGGCTTGCCGCTGCCATCATGCAGGGACCAGGCAAAGGGGGTGGCGATGCCGTGACCCGTGGTGGCATCGCCGCTCAGCGCAGCGGCGATCTGATGATAGGCGGCGGCCGCCGGGCTGTCGGGGACGGATATGACCAGGGGGACCCCCGCATCACCGCTATCCACGATGCCCGGATCCAGCGGGACCTGGCCCAGAAAGCGCACGCCGATATCCTGCGCGATCGCCGCGCCCCCGCCCTGATGAAAGATATGCGTGACGGTCCCACAAGAGGGACATGTGAAGCCGCTCATATTCTCGACCACGCCCAGGATCGGCACCTTGACCTGTTCCATCATCCGCAGACCGCGCCGCGCGATTTTCAGGCTGACATCCTGCGGTGTGCTGACCACGACCGCACCGGCCAGGGGAAAGGCCTGCGCGAGGGTGAGTTGAATATCACCTGTGCCCGGCGGCAGGTCCAGCAGCAACAGATCGATCGGCCCCCAGTCCACCTGCTGCACGAAGCTCTGCAGGTATTTCGTGACCATCGGCCCGCGCAGGATGGCGGGGGTGTCATCATCGCTCAGCAGCGCCATCGAGATAAGCTTGACCCCATGCGCCTCGGCAGGTTCGATCCGGCCATCGGGGGTCATGGCGGGTTTGCGGGCCGGGGCACCGAGGATACCGGGAATCGAGGGGCCGTAGATATCGGCATCGACAATACCCACGCGCAGACCCGCCTGCACCATGGCAACCGCGATATTCGCGGTAACGGTGGATTTGCCAACCCCGCCCTTGCCGCTGCTGATCGCGATCATCCGGGGGGCTGCTGTCTTGGTGTCGGACATCGGGTGCTCCTGCGGGCTGGGCCGGGCGGGGGTGCGCCGCGCCCGTGCCTTGGCTTGTGTTCTGCACGTCAGGTATTCCCGGTCACCCGCGCTGGCAAGTCCGGTGCTCAGCTGTTCAGATGACCCGCGACATTCTCGACCGTGATCCAGCTTATGCGCGTGTTCGATTCGACCGTGACGCCCGCGATATGGGGCGTCGCGATCAGGTTGGGGGCCTGCGCCAGCGGTGATCCGGCGGGCAGCGGCTCTGTGGCAAAGACATCCAGCGCCGCGCCCCCGATCTGGCCGTCTGACAGGGCCTGCGCCAGCGCGCGCTCATCCACGATACCGCCACGCGCCGTGTTGACCAGCATCGCGCCCGGCTTCATCCGGGCGAGTCGCGTGGCATCGAACAGGTTGCGGGTCGAGTCGGTCAGCGGCACGTGCAGGCTGACCGCATCGGCCATGGCCAGCAGATCGTCGAGCGTGTCGCAGCGCCGGACCTGCGCCCATGCCGGGTGATCGGCCGGCAGGAACGGGTCATGCGCGGCCACCTGCATCCCCAATGCCTGCGCGCGCGCGGCCACGGCCTGTGCAATCGCCCCGAACCCCACCAGCCCCAGCACGCCGCCCGAGACTTCAAGCCCCATCATCCGCTGGCGCGGCCAGCCACCCGCCAGTACCTCGGGGCTGCCCAGCCATGCCTTGCGGCGCAGCATCAGCACCGCCGTGATCACATACTCGGCGACCGAAATCGTATTGCCGCCCGTGGCCGGAAAGACCGTGACATCGCGCGCCTTGCAGGCGCTCAGATCGATATTGTCCAGCCCCACGCCCAGCCGCCCGACCGCGCGCAACGCAGGCGCTGCGGCCAGCAGATCGGCATTGACCTGCGTGCGGTTGCGCACGATCAGCCCGCGTGCCTGTGCGCAGGCAGCGCGCAGGCGCTCCGCGTCGTCGACCAGTGTGGGGTCATAGGTGACGCAAAATGTGCCTTTCAGCCAGTCAACCGCCGGTTCATCCATGAATTCCGAGATGACGATATCGCTCATGCCTGCCCCCTCATGCCGCCGATACAGCCGGATGGCCGTTCTCGCGCAGGTCGATCACCTGATGGGTGCGGATCGAGCGTTCCGCCGCCTCGCCGACCAGCACCGACCAGTAGCCATCGGCCAGACTGACCTCGGGGCGACCTGTGCCGCTGCGCACAAGGCGGGCAAAGCGCTCATGCTGGAAATAGGTCGAGCCATGATGGTCGCCCGCGCCAAGGATGCTTGCGTCAACCTCGACCGCCTCTCGTGTTTCGCGTTTGCTGGCGCGGTCCGAGATCACGAATTCCGAATGCCGTTCCTGCCCGTCAGGCGCAAAGCGCGCAGGCCCCGGCACGCAGGCATCCAGCCGGGCGCGATCGCCGGTGACCGACACGACCTCTTGCCAGTGCGATCCTTCGGCGAACATGCACAATTCCAGCATGGCGCGGGTGCCGCTGGCGAAATCGACCGTGACATAGGCGTGATCGACGATATCGGGCACACGTCCGTCATAGCGTTCCTCGCGGTGGTTCACATCCGCGCCGCCCGAGGCATAGACGCGGATCGGGTCCGACCCCAGCAGCAGGCGCATCAGGTCGAAGAAATGGCAGCATTTCTCGACCATGGTGCCACCGGTGCGCGCATTGAAGCGGTTCCAGTCGCCGACCTTGTCCAGAAACGGAAAGCGGTGCTCGCGGATCGAAACCATGTGCGGGGTACCTGCCAGCCCGTCGGCCAGGGCGGCGCGCAACCTTTCGACGGGTGGCATGTAGCGGTATTCCATCGCCACCCAGACAGGCGCGCGCCGTGCCTCTGCCGCCTGCATCAGCGCGCGGCAATCGGCGGCGGTGGTGGCCAGCGGCTTTTCGCACAGGATGGGCTTGTCGGTCGCCATCAGATCGCGCATCTGCCCCGGATGCAGGTCATTGGGCGTGGCCAGCACATAGGCGTCGCAGATATCCGCCGCGATCAGCGCGCGGTGATCGCTGAAATCCTGCGCGCCGCCTGCCAGTGCGGCGGCCTGCGCCCGCATGCCTGCATCGGGGTCGCAGACCGCGGTAACGCGGGCATCCGCCAGAAGGGCAATGTTGCGCATATGCTCCTGACCCATCATGCCAGTGCCGATGATGCCATATCGGAGGGGGTTCATCTGTCTGTCCTTTCTGTCTGCGCGGGGCTCAGTTGAGCGTCAGCCCGGCGTCTATGATGAATTCCTGCCCCGTGCATCCAATGCTGGCGCTGGAGGCCAGAAACAGGACCATGGGTGTGATATGTTCGGGTTCCAGCCGGAATTTCAGCGCCTGCAGGTCCAGAAACTCGGCATTCTTCTCCGGCGTCAGCCAAAGCCGGGCCTGCCGCTCGGTCAGGATCGCGCCGGGGGCAACCGCGTTCACGCGAATGCCCTGCGGCCCCAGCTCTCGCGCCATTGACCGCGTCATGCCGCTGATCGCGGCCTTGGCGGTGGTGTAGCCCAGCATGCCCGGACGACCGCGCATCCAACTGATCGAGCCCATGTTGATGATGCTGCCGCCCCCCGCCTGTGCCATGCCGGGCGCCACGGCCTGTGCGGCAAAGACATGATGCGACAGGTTCGTGGCCAGCGCATCGCGCCAGTAGTCGGGCGTCAGGTCGCCAAGATCATGGCGGTCATCGCGTGCGGCATTGTTCACCAGCACCGTGAACGGTCCAGTTGCCGCGGCCAGATCGGCAATGACCTGCGGCAGCGCGTCCAGATCGCGCAGATCGGCGCGGGCGAACCGGGCACCGGTTTCCTGCGCCAGCGCGTCACCTGCCTCGGCATCCAGATCGAGGACGCCCACGCGCGCGCCCTGCTGCGTGAACCCGCGCACGAAATCCGCACCCAGCCCCGTGGCCCCCCCGGTCACCAGCACCGATGCGCCGCGAAGGGATGGATATTGCGCCACGTCCTGCATGAGCTACCCTTCGAATGTCGGCTCGGGCAGGCCGGGCGTGTCGACTTGCATTGCAAACAGATTGCCCGATTGCGGCCAGTCCGCCAATTCGCTGGCCGCGCGCCCATGCCGCGCCGAGGTGACATAGAGCGTGCGCAGATCCGGCCCGCCAAAGGCGCACATGGTCGGGCAGCGCGCAGGCACCGGGTATTCGGCCACGATCTCGCCTGCGGGGGACAGGCGCACCACGCGCCCGCCCTCATAAAGTGCGGACCAGTAGAACCCGTCCGCATCGACCGCTGCGCCATCGGGACGGCCATTGCCATGGGGGAATTGATGAAACACCTCACGCGGGCCGGGTGTGCCATCAGCATCCAGCGGATAGCGGTAGATCACATGGGCGGGCGTGTCGGAATGATACATCCATGTGCGATCCGGCGAGAATGCCAGCCCGTTCGACACCATGACATCGCCCTTGACCTGCGTGCAGCTCAGGTCCGTGCCCACCCGGCACAGGATGGCCGCAGGACGGTCGCGCGGCTCGTGGATGGTGCCCGCCCAGAACCGGCCCCAGGGATCGGCGCGACCATCATTGAAGCGGCTGATCGCGCTGTCGGGCTGCGGATTGGCAATGCGGTCCAGCTTGCGCCCCTCTGCATCCAGCAGCCACAGCCCCGAGCGCATCCCGGCGATGAACCCGCCTTGCGCGCGCAAGGCGATGCAGCCGATATTCTCGTCCATCGGTATTGTCCGGTTCGTGCCGCGCGCCGGGTCGAAACAGTTCAGCGCCGGGGCCTCGATATCCACCCACCACAGCCGCCCGGTGCGCGCACACCAGAGCGGGCATTCACCAAGGGCGGCCTGTGCGGGATAGACGGTTTCAATTGCCATGATGCCCCCGTCAATATGCGGCTTGCGGGGCATCGGGGCTGGCCTGCCCGCGTGTGGCGGCCACCGCCGCCCTGGCCGCGCCCATCATCAGCGCCATGTCCGAGGCGACGGCCACATAGGTGAACCCCATCGCGATATAGCGCTGTACAGTCGCCGGATCAGCGCCCACGATCCCGCAGGCGATGCCTGCATCCTGCGCGGCCTGTGCCGCATCGCGCAGCGCGGCCTGCACATCCGGGTGCCCGATCTGGCCCATCAGGCCCATGCTCGCCGACAGATCGCCCGGCCCGACAAAGACCGCGTCCACCCCGTCCAGCGCCGCGATCTGGGGCAGGAGCGCCACGGCCTCGGGTGTTTCCAGTTGCAGGATGACGGCCACGCGGTCATTGGCGCGGGCCAGATAGTCGGGCATCGTGCCGAACCGGCTGGCGCGGTGCATTGCGGCGACCCCGCGCGTGCCCTGCGGCGGGTAGCGCGTGGCGGCGATGGCGGCGCGGGCCTCGTCCGCCGACTGGATGAAGGGAAACATCAGCGAGCGCGCGCCCGCATCCATCACCCGCTTGACCATGACCGCATCATTCCACGGCACCCGCAGCACCACCTCGGACGGGCTGCCAGAGAGCGCCTGCATCATCGCCGTGGTCTGGGCCAGATCGATGGGCGTGTGTTCCATGTCGATCAACAGCCAGTCAAACCCGGCATGGCCCATCGCCTCGGCCACATAGGGGCTGGCCGACATTACCCAGCTTCCCAGCGGGGGCGGGGTCTTGCGGGTCTGCATCCAGGCTTTGAAACGGTTGTCATCGGAGGACATCGCGCCATGCTCCTTTCAGAAAATCTCGGGTTCGGGCTCGTCCGGGCCGCCCTGCAGGATATCGAAATCACAGCCTTTGTCGGCCTGCGTGACATGCGCGCAGAAGAGTGCCGTATAGCCGCGCTGGCTGCGCGGCGGCGGCGGGGACCACGCGGCGCGGCGGGCGGCGAGCTCGTCGTCGGACACCAGCAGCTCCAGCCGGCGGGCGGTAAGGTCGAGTTCGATCTCATCGCCGTCGCGCACCAGCGCCAGCGGGCCACCCACCGCGCTTTCGGGCGCCACATGCAGCACGCAGGTGCCGTAATGTGTGCCACTCATGCGGGCATCGGAAATGCGGACCATGTCGCGCACGCCCTGGGCCAGCAGGTGCTTCGGGATCGGCAGCGCGCCCCATTCCGGCATGCCGGGCGCCCCCTTGGGACCGGCATTGCGCAACACCAGAACTGACTCGGGCGTAATGCCAAGCGCAGGGTCCTCGATCCGCGCGACCAGATCGGCATGGGTGTCGAACACGACCGCGCGGCCGCGATGCTGCATCAGATGCGGGCTGGCCGCGCTGGGCTTGATGACTGCGCCATCAGGGGCAAGATTGCCGCGCAGCACCGCCAGCGCGGCAGCGGCTGTGACGGGGCTGTCCAGCGGGCGGATCACGTCATCATCATAGCATTCGGCGCCCTCGACCATCTCGGCCAGATGGCCCGTCACTGTGCGCGCGCTCAGGTCCAGATGGGGCGCAAGCCGCGCCAGCAGGGCGGGCAGGCCGCCCGCGAAGTGAAAATCCTCCATCAGCCGGTCGCCTGCGGGGAAGATATTGACCAGCACCGGCACCTCGCGCGCGGCGCTTTCCAGATCATCCAGCCCGAACGCCACACCCGCGCGCCGTGCCAGTGCCACCAGATGCACGGCGGCATTTGTCGATCCCCCCAGCGCCATGAAAACCCGCGCGCCATTGGCAAATGATGCCGGGCTCAGCACATCCGAAGGGCGCAGGTTGTCCCACACCATTTCGACAATCCGGCTGCCGCAGGCCGAGGCCATGCGCGCATGGCCCGAATCCGCCGCTGGCACCGAGGACGCGCCCGGCAATGTCATCCCCATTGCATCCACAATGGATGTCATGGTCGAGGCCGTGCCCATCGTGTTGCAGGTGCCGAAGGACCGCGTCATGCGGCTTTCCAGATCGACCCAGTCATCCTGGCTGATCTCGCCCGAGCGCAGCTTGTCCCAATAGGCGCGCGTGTGGGTGCCCGCGCCCAGCGTCCTGCCCTTCCAGCGCCCGTTCAGCATGGGGCCAGCGGGGCAGAAGATCGCCGGGATATTCATCGAGATGGCGCCCATCAACAGCCCCGGCGTGGTCTTGTCGCACCCGCCCATCAGCACCGCGCCGTCAATGGGGTGCGAACGCAGCAGTTCCTCGGCCTCCATCGCCAGCAGGTTGCGGTAAAGCATGGTCGTGGGCTTGACCATCACCTCGCCCAGCGAGAGCGCAGGCAGTTCGACCGGAAAGCCCCCCGCTGCCCAGACGGCGCGTTTGACCGCTTCGGCGCGGTCGCGCAGATGGGCGTGGCAGGGGCTGAGGTCGGACCATGTATTGATGATCCCGATCACGGGCTTGCCCATGAATTCCTCGCGGCGCAAGCCCATCTGCTGGGTGCGCTGACGATGCGCGAATCCCCGCATGTCGGCGCTCGCATACCAGCGCTGGCTTCGCAATTCTTCTATCCTTCGTTGTGACACGACACCCCTCCCAAGTGGCATGCGACGGCATGCCGGAACATGTCGCCTGGCAGTGTGTCAGTATTTTCATATCGCTGCAAGAATGGAAATGCGAATTTTACGCGCGCCTCGGAGATAAATTCTGAAATTATAATAACCAATTGATATTATTGAAAATAGGATATTCATCCACATTATTGACAGAGGGTTTCGGCAATGCTAGAGATATCGTAGCGCTGCGAAAATTGTAGGAGGCAATTGCGCGGCACGGTGCAGGGAGGGGCGCTATGGACGCAGTCATCCGAACGCTGGATGTCGTGAACCGCACGCTGACGCGGGTCGCCGGGTATGCGGCGACCGCGCTGCTGTTTGCGATGCTCGGCGTCGTTATCGTGCATGTCTTCTACCGCTATGTGCTGGGCGACAGCTTTGGCTGGACCGAAGAATTGTCGCGCACGATGATGGTCTGGATGGCGTTTCTGTATTTTCCGACCGCGCATCGCTACGGGATGAATGTCAGCCTCGATATCTTTGTCGCGGCGATCCAGCACCACCCCATCATGCGCTATGTCGGGCTGCTGATCGAACTGGCGGTCTTCATCATGCTGTGCGGCGCGATCTGGCTGGGCTGGGGACTGATGTCGCGCGCCGGGTCCAGTTTCACGCTCTCGCTGCGGCTGCCGCTCAGCTATGTCTATGCGATCATGCCCATCGGGTTCGGGCTGGTGGCGCTGGTGTCGTTCGAGCGGCTATTGCGGCTGATCGGCAATCTGATTCATCCGGGCCGGTATTCGGTGAATGTCTTTGGCTCTTCAACGGCGGCAGGGGGCTGAGGGTATGGCGTTCCTATATATCTGGATCTTTCTGGGCCTGTTGATCATCGGCACCCCCATCGTCTTTGTCATGCTGCTGGCACCGGGCCTGACTCTGGTGCTCGAGGATAATCTGCGGTTCCTGAACCTTCTGGTGCAGCGGCTGTTTGCAGGCATGGACAGCTTTCCGCTGATGGCGCTGCCCTTCTTCATCCTCGCGGGCGAGTTGA
>REDZ01000131.1 GCA_007695345.1 Paracoccaceae bacterium
GCCGGTCGGTATAGTGCCGGACCGAGGTCACAATCTGCGCATCCGGCAGGGTCGGCGTGGGTTTGGATGGTGGGGCAAGATGTTCGGTCATCACGATCGCCTTCGCTGTCGCTGTTCACTTATCTGCAGGCTGCACCTATGCCCTGACACAGGTCAACTGCAAGCGTGCTTTTGGTCGCAACGCCGTGCATAGGCACCCGGATCTGCCAGTTTGTTCCATTTTCACTGGCAATCCTTGCCAAAACCAAGATAAAATTCCTGAAACGGCCCAATCCACAGGCAATATCCCCCATGGCTGACACGCTCGACGATCTGGATCGACGCATCCTGGCAGAACTGCAACGCGATGCGAGCCAGTCGCTGGATGACATCGCGGGGCGCGTGGGCTCTAGCAAGACACCGGTCTGGAACCGGATTCGCAAGCTGCGCAAGGCCGGGGTGATTCTGCGTGACACCGTCCTGCTGGACCCCGAATCGCTGGGGCTGGAGGCGTGTTTTTTCGTTCTGGTGCGCACCTCGGCGCATGAGGCCGACTGGCAGGCGCGGTTTCTGCAGGCCGTAAGACAGCGCCCCGAAGTGCTGGAGGCCCACAGGCTTGCAGGCGATATCGACTATATCCTGAAAGTGCGGGTACCCAATGCCCGCGCCTATGATCGATTCTATCAGGCGCTGATCTCTGAAGTGACGATCCATAACGTCACCGCGCTGTTGTCGATGGAAGAGATCAAATCCACGACCGAATTGCCACTGGAGCAGACGCGCAGCTGAGCGGGTTGGCGTGACGCGGGCACTTGTGTTCTAAAGACACGACCGAATGGAGGGAATCCCATGCGTTTCACCCTGCCCCTGATCACAGCCTGCTTCGCCTGTCTTGCGGGTCTTGCCGGCGCGCATGACCTGCCGCGTCTGCATGATGTGCAGGGCGTGGCGGCGGATGATGTGCTCAACATCCGCTCCGGCCCCGGTGCCGCGTCCGAGATCATCAGCGAACTGGCCCCCGATGCGCGCGGGGTCGAGGTCGTCGCCCGCAATGAGACCGGCACATGGGGGCAGGTCAACGTGGAAGAAATGTCAGGCTGGGTGTCGCTGCGCTACATGGCGCCGCGCGATCATGAATTCGACGCGCAGAACCTGCCCGTCGGGCTGAGCTGCTACGGGACAGAGCCATTCTGGTCGCTGACCAACATGGATGGCAGCATGCGCTATGACGGACCTGCCGAGGACGCGCAGGACATGCCAATCGAGACGGTGCAAACCGTCGAAGGCCGCAATGACCTGCGCCGCATGATCCGGATGCGCGGCCCTGATGGCACGGCCTCGGCCTTCCTCTATCAGGCCGCGTGCAATGACGGGATGAGCGACCGGAATTTCGCGCTGTCGATCGGGCTGATGATGGGGCCGGACGGGCCGCTTCTGAGCGGGTGCTGCACGCTCAGCCGCTGATCTGCGCCTGCTCCAGCGCATCCAGCCAGCGCGTCAGGCGCGCGCGGTTCACACCCATGTCCGAATGCCCGAATCGTGCGCGGGCAAAGGCCAGCAGCATCGCCCCCTCGCCCGCCGGTTCGATCAGCACCGAGGTATAGTCAGGATAGCCCATCAGCGGCGTGCGACTGATATAGGTCATGTGGAGGCTTGCGACCGACCCGGCCAGCAACCGCGCGCCATCAGCGCGGGCCACCTCATCCAGCCGCGCGGCCAGATCGGCAGGTGGCATCTGATAGACACGCGGCATCGCATCGCCGCCTGCCATGCGGATCAGGTGGAAATTGGGCGTGGACGGGCGCGACACAAGGCGCGGGTCCTCATGCCATTGCGCGGGGTCCGACGGGGCCAGCCGGATATAGGCCAGCACAGCGCCCCCCGCGACCAGCGCGGCAAGCAGGATCAGCTTTATCATCGCGCAGGCTCGCGCAGCGCGCAGGCAAAAAGCGCGATCAGTTCCATTCCCACATGCGCCCCCATGATGGCTGTTGCCTCGGTCGGGTCATGCGCGGGGCAGACCTCGACCACATCCCCGCCAGTCAGGTTAACCCCGGCCAGCCCGCGCAGAATGACGGCGACCTGATTGGGGGTCAACCCGTTCCAGACCGGAGTGCCGGTGCCCGGCGCATAGCCGGGGTCAAAGGCATCTATATCAAAGCTCAGATAGCACGGGCGGTCGCCCACGATCTCGCGCACCCGCGCGGCCACGGCACGCGGCCCGGCCTCATGCACCTGGAACGCGTCGATGACATTCAGGCCGCAATAATCCTGGCATTCGGTACGAATGCCGATCTGGACCGACTGCGCGGGTGCGATCAGCCCCTCCTGGACGGCGCGATACATCATCGTGCCGTGATCCATGCGCGCCGGATCATCCTCGGGCCAAAGATCGGAATGCGCGTCGAACTGGATTACGCTGACAGGGCCGAACCGTTCCGCATGGGCGCGCAGGATGGGCAGCGTGATGAAATGATCCCCGCCCAGAACCAGCGTGCCCGCACCCGCATCGAGGATCGTGGCGATATGGGCACGCAGTATATCGGGAAACCGCGCCAGATGCCCCGGATCATAGGCCAGATCGCCATAATCGATCACCGAACAGGTGCTGAGGGGGTCGAACCCCCAGCCGTAGGGCGGATAGCAGGGCTGCAGACTGCTGGCCGCCCGAATCGCACGCGGTCCGAACCGCGCCCCCGGCCGGTGAGATGTCGCCTGATCGAAACAGACCCCGGTCACGGCCAGATCCACCCCGCTCAGATCCTTGGTGAACCGGCGGCGCAGGAACGAGGGCACGCCACCGAATGTCGCCTCATAGGACAGACCGCGCAGATCGGCGCGCGTGAGGGCGGTATCAACCTCTTGTCCGGGCGGTTCCAGTGACATGGTGCTTTCCTCTCTGTGCGAATCCTCTATCCTGCCGCTCAGGCGACCCGAGGCCATGATGCTTTACGAACCCATCGGACATGACCCCGCGCACTGGCCCGACAGTTACTGGCGTGCAAGCTGCCCGGCCCTGCCCCCCTGCCCGCCTCTTGCGCGCAGCAGCACAGTCGATGTTGCGATCATCGGGGCAGGATATGCCGGGCTGAACGCCGCGCTGGAACTGGTCGAGTCGCATGGCGCCGATGTTGCCGTGCTGGAGGCCGCGCAACCCGGCTGGGGGGCGTCGGGGCGCAATGGCGGGTTCTGTTGCCTGGGCGGCACGAAACTGGACGCGACCGCCATCACGCGGCGCATCGGCGCGGCGGGTGCCGCCGAATGGGATGCCTTCGAACATGCAGGGATCGCGCGGGTCCGCGACAATCTGGCCCGCTACCGGATCGATGCCCAGACCACCGAGACAGGTGAAATACAGCTTGCGGCCAATGCGCGCGCCTGGGCACGTATGCAGCGCGCAGGGGGCGAGGTGCTGGACGCAACCCAATTGCGCGAACATGGGCTGAACACGGCCGTCTACCCTGGTGGCGCAATGACCCGCGCCGGCTTTGGGTTGCACCCCTACGCGTATGTCACCGGGCTTGCCCGCGCGGCACTGGCCGCAGGCGTCGCACTGCATGGCGACAGCCGGGTGACAGGTCTGACGCCCGCGCAAGCCGGCTGGACGGTGCAGACGGCGCAAGGGCAGGTGCACGCGCGGCAGGTGCTGATCGCCACCAATGGCTATAGCGATGAACGCCTGCCCGGCTGGCTGCACCGGCGTATTCTGCCTGCGCTGTCGCATGTCATGGTCACCGAACCGATTGCCCCGGCCGACCTGCAGGCGCAGGGCTGGACGCGCCATCTGATGGCGTACGATTCGCGCACGCTGCTGCATTACTTCCGCCTGCTGCCGGACAATCGCATGCTGTTTGGCGCGCGCGGGGGTATGTCCTTCCGCCCGGCCCCGGTCGCACGCTTCGCGCGCGAAGCGCGTCAGGCATTCGACATGATCTTTCCGGCGTGGCAGGCAGTGCCTGCCGCCTATCACTGGAACGGTCTGGTCTGCCTGACCACCAGCCGCGCGCCCTATATCGGGCCGGTGCCAGGCGCGCCGGGCCTGTTTCTGGCGCTTGGCTGGCATGGCAACGGGGTTGCCGCCGCGTCCCATGGCGGGCGCTGCGCCGCACGGGCGTTGATGGGTGTGGCAGATGCCGCCCCGCGACTGACACGCCGCCCCCCGGCCCGCTTCCCGCTGCCGCGCAAACTGGCGCTGCGCGCGGGCATGGCGCTGGCCGGGTTGATCGACGGCCCGCTGCGTCCGCGCTAAGGGGTCGCGCCCTCCGTAAACCCGCAGCCCGATGGCGCGCATCTGTCCCCCCTTGCCCTTTGCTCAGGCCGCAGCCTTCAGCATCCCCTCGGCCTGCAGATAGGCATGGGTCTGATCCAGCGTCCTGCGCGCGCGCGCCACCAGTTCGTCGATATCACCCGCGGTGATGACAAGCGGGGGCGCAATCACCATCCGGTCACCGACATGACGCATCACCAGATTATTGCCGAAAGAGAATTCGCGGCAGATCTGCCCCACGGTCCCCGGCGCGGCATCGAACTTCGCGCGCACCGCCTTGTCAGGTGTCAGCGCAAGGCTTGCCATCATGCCGCGCGACACGGCCTCACCCACCAGCGGATGATCGGCCAGAGCGCCCCAGGCCTGCGCCAGACAGGGCGCCGTGTCAGAGCGCACACGCTCGATGACATGCTCTTCCTGCAGAATGCGCAGGTTCTCCAGGGCAACAGCCGCCGCGACCGGGTGACCGGAATAGGTATAGCCGTGGTTGAATTCATCCTGCCCGATGGTCTGTGCGACCTCGTCACAGACGATCGACCCGCCAATCGGCTGATAGCCAGAGGACAGGCCCTTGGCGATGGTCATGATATGCGGGCGGATGCCGTAGCTCTGGCTGCCGAACCACTCACCCAGACGCCCGAATCCGGTAATCACCTCATCCGCAATCAGCAGGATGCCGTATTGCGCGACGATGCGCTGGATCTCGGGCCAGTAGCTTTCGGGCGGGATGATGACGCCGCCTGCGCCCTGCACCGGCTCGCCGATGAACCCCGCGACCCGCTCGGGGCCAATCGCGAGGATCATCTCTTCCAGTTGCCGCGCGCGCGCGCGGCCGAACTCCTCGGGCGTCGTGTCACCCCCCTCGCCCCACCAATAGGGCTGATCGATATGCACGATATCCGGGATCGGCAGCCCCCCCTGCGCATGCATCGCGGCCATCCCCCCAAGCGAGGCGCTGCCCATGCTCGACCCGTGATAGCCATTGCGGCGCGCGATGATCACCCGACGCTCGGGCTGACCCTTGAGCGCCCAATACTGCCGGATCATGCGGATATTGGTGTCATTCGCCTCCGATCCCGACCCTGCGAAGAACACATGGTTCAGATCGCCCGGCGCCAGTTCCGCCAGCTTCGCGGCAAGCTGCAGTGCGGGCACATGGCTGGTCTGGAAGAACGTGTTGTAATAGGGCAGTTCGCGCATCTGGCGCGCGGCGGCCTCGGCCAGCTCAGCCCGGCCATAGCCGATATTGACGCACCACAGCCCCGCCATGCCGTCGATCAGCTCTTCGCCCTCGCTATCGGTCAGGCGCACGCCATCGGCGCGGGTGATGATGCGCGCACCCTTCTTGCCCAGCGCCGTATTGGCGGTGAAGGGGTGCATGTGATGGGCCGCATCCAGCGCCTGCAACTCGGCGGTGGGCGGGGTGTTGGTCAAGACCATGATCGGGGCTCCTGTCGTGTTGGACGCAAGGATACCCTGCGCCCCGACCCCGTCAAGAGAATTTGATCAAATTCTGGCGCGCGCCCTCAGGCGCGCTCGGCAAAGAGCCCCGCCTGCAGCCCGGCGCGGATATTGGCCACCCCCTGCGCGATATCGGCGCGCACAGCCCGCTCCAGCGCGGCGCAATCGCCCAGCGCAAGCGCAGACAACGCCAGCTTGTGGTTGTCCGGCTGGCGCAGACGGTCCGCATCGGGCCCCTCGCAGACAACACGCAGCGACGGCCCCAGCCGCAACCACAGCGATGCGGCCATGCCCTCCAGCACATCGGACCCCGCCTGCGCATAAAGTGTGAAGTGAAACGCATGATTGGCCCGCAGATAGGCCGGCACATCGCCGCGCGTGATCGCATCATCCACCTGCGCATCAATTGCCCCCAGCCGCGTGCCCAGCCCCGGCCCCTTGCGTGCCAGCGCCTGTGCGGCCAGCCGCACCTCGATGGCGGTGCGCGCATAGCCCAGATCCTCCAGCGCCTCTGCCCCCAGTCGCGGCACCACCACCCGCCGGTTGCCGCGCCATTGCAGCGCCCCTTCCGATATCAGCCGCCGGATCGCTTCGCGCACCGGGGTCATGCCCAGGCCCATCTCGGCCACCAGCCCCTCGATGGTCACGGCACTCCCAGGTGCCAGTTCGCCAAACAGCACCATCTCGCGCAGCCGCGCATAGGCCAGTTGATGGGCAGGCACCCGCTCCGTCATCCGCACCCCCTCCTGCCCTTCATCTTGCCAGAAATACTCAAAAACGCCGGGCGCAGCCCGGCGCCCCCCTCGAATACTCAGAAAAACGCCTGCAACCCGGTCTGCGCCCGGCCAAGTATCAGCGCGTGCACGTCATGCGTGCCTTCATAGGTGTTCACTGTTTCCAGATTCACCATGTGGCGGATCACCTGATATTCTTCTGAAATCCCGTTGCCGCCATGCATGTCACGCGCCATACGCGCCACATCCAGTGCCTTGCCGCAATTGTTGCGCTTGATAAGGCTGATCATCTCGGGCGCGGCGCTCGCGTCATCCATCAGCCGCCCGACCTGCAACGCGGCCTGCAAGCCCAGCGTGATCTCGGTCTGCATGTCGGCCAGCTTCTTCTGGAAAAGTTGCGTCTGTGCCAGCGGGCGCCCGAATTGCTTGCGGTCCAGACCGTAAGCCCGCGCGGCATGCCAGCAGAACTCTGCCGCGCCCATCACCCCCCAGGCGATCCCGTAGCGCGCCCGGTTCAGACAGCCGAACGGGCCTTTCAGCCCTTCGACATGGGGCAGCAGCGCCTCCTCGCCGACCTCGACCCCATCCATCACGATCTCGCCCGTGGTTGAGGCACGCAAACTCAGCTTGCCCTCGATCTTCGGCGCGCTCAGCCCCGCCATGCCGCGCTCCAGCACAAAGCCCCGGATCTTGCCGCCATGCGCCTCGGATTTCGCCCAGACCACAAAGACATCGGCAAAGGGGCTGTTGGAGATCCAGGTCTTGGACCCGGTCAGGCGGTAGCCATCCGGGGTTTTCACTGCGCGGGTCTTCATCCCTGCCGGGTCCGATCCTGCATCGGGTTCGGTCAGCCCGAAACACCCGATCAATTCACCCGTGCACAGCTTGGGCAGATATTTCTCGCGCTGTGCTTCGGACCCGTAGGCATAGATCGGGTAGATCACCAGCGAGGACTGCACCGACATCATCGAGCGATAGCCCGAATCGACGCGCTCGACCTCGCGCGCGATCAGACCATAGGTGACATAGCTGGCCCCCAGCCCGCCATAGGCCTCGGGCAGGGTTGCGCCCAGCAAGCCCGCCTGCCCCATCAGCCTGAACAATTCAGGCGCCGCCACTTCGTCCCGATAGGCGGCCGTCACGCGCGGTTGCAGCTCGGATTGCGCAAAGTCCTGCGCCGCGTCGCGCAGCATGCGCTCATCCTCGGAAAGCTGGCGTTCCAGCAGCAGCGGGTCCTCCCACGCAAACCGCCCCAGTTCGGGGGCATCCGTGGATTTCAGGGCGGGGCGATCAAGCGGCATGGCTTTGTCCTTCAGCGACGACATTTCTGCATTATCATACCCAAGCCATCTCGCGAACGAAAGCAGGCGCGCACTTGTCGCGCCCGCGCCGCGCTGCAATAAGGTGGCATGGCCAAGACGACAGCCCAGTTTACCTGCACCGCCTGTGGTGCGACACATCGCAAGTGGGCGGGCCAGTGTGACGCCTGCGGTGCATGGAATTCCATCGTGGAAGAGGCCCCGATCAGCGCCGGTCCCGGCCCGCGCCCCGGCAAGGGACGCAGCATCGCGCTGGGCCAGTTGAATACGCAGGAAGCGCCGCCGCCCCGCGCCAGTTCCGGGATGGATGAGTTGGATCGCGTCCTTGGCGGGGGGCTGGTCGCGGCCTCGGCCATACTGGTGGGGGGCGATCCGGGGATCGGCAAATCCACGCTTTTGTTGCAGGCCGTGGCAGCTTTTGCGACCAAAGGATTGAAAACCCTCTATATCTCGGGCGAAGAGGCTGCCGCGCAGGTGCGTATGCGGGCCGCCCGGCTGGGGCTGTCGCAGGCGCCGGTCGCGCTGGGGGCCGATACAAATCTGCGCGATATCCTGACCACGCTGGATACGGAACGCCCCGATCTGGTGGTGATCGATTCGGTTCAGACCATGTGGCTGGATACAGTGGACAGCGCGCCTGGTTCCGTCTCTCAGGTGCGGGCCGCAGCGCATGAACTGGTCAGCTTTGCCAAGCGGCGGGGCGTGTCGGTCATTCTGGTGGGCCATGTGACCAAGGACGGCCAGATCGCCGGACCGCGCGTCGTGGAGCATATGGTCGATACCGTTCTTTATTTCGAGGGCGAGCGCGGACATCAGTTCCGCATCCTGCGCGCGGTCAAGAACCGCTTTGGTCCCGCCGATGAAATCGGGGTGTTCGAAATGACGGGCACGGGGCTTGCGCAGGTCGCCAACCCCTCGGCGCTGTTCCTGTCCGAGCGCGGCACGCCCGCGCCGGGATCGGTTGTCTTTGCCGGGATCGAGGGCACGCGCCCCATGCTGACCGAGATTCAGGCGCTGGTCGCCCCCTCGCCGCTGGGAACGCCGCGTCGCACGGTGGTGGGGCTGGACGGGGCACGGCTGTCCACGATCCTTGCGGTGCTCGAGGCCCGGTGCGGCATCCCGTTCGCGGGCATGGATGTGTTCTTGAATGTTGCAGGCGGCATGCGCGTGCAGGAACCCGCCGCCGATCTGGCCGTTGCCTGTGCGCTACTGTCTGCACGCGAGGATGTGGCTTTGCCCGCTGATACGGTCGTTTTCGGCGAAATAAGCCTCTCTGGCGCGCTTCGTCCGGTCGCTCAGGCCGAAAACAGGTTGAAAGAAGCGCAGAAACTTGGTTTCTGCGCGGCAATCGCACCAAAGATGGTGAAACCTGCCCCCCATCCGGGGATGGACGTGAAACAGATGCCCGACCTGGCAGGGGTTGTCGGGCAGATATTCGGCGCAGGCTGACACGCGCCCACCAGAGGGAGACAGGCATGGAAGGCTTCACACTCATTGATGCCGGTGTGGCGGTGGTCATCATCGTCTCTGCGATCCTTGCCTATTCGCGCGGGCTGCTGCGCGAGACGATGGCCATTCTGGGCTGGGTCGCCGCTGCGGTGCTGGCCTTCGTGCTGGCCCCCGCCGTTCAACCGCTGGTGCGCGAAATCCCTTATCTGGGTGATTTTCTGGGCGATAGCTGCGAATTGAGTGTGATCGCGTCCTTTGCGGCGGTCTTTGCCGTGGTGCTGGTGCTGGCGTCCCTGTTCACGCCGCTGTTCTCGTCCTTCGTGCGAAACTCGGCGCTTGGCGGGGTCGATCAGGGGATGGGCTTTTTCTTCGGGGTGGCGCGTGGCATCCTGCTGGTTGCCATCGCGCTTCTGGTCTTTGACCGCGCCGTGCCCCCCGGATCGGTGCCGATGGTCGAACAGTCGCGCTCGGCGGCCGTGTTTGCACAGCTTTCGGGCAATCTGGACGAAGCAGTGCCCGATGATGCACCCAACTGGCTGGTCGAGCGCTACGAAGAACTGGTTTCGGTCTGCAACTAGGGTTGTCGCGGCACTGTGATGGTGACATCTCTCTGGCAATGGGCTAGAGGGGCGCCAGACATTGCAGCCAAGGTATCGCCATGCTCGGCCACCCGTTCGACGATGATCACCTCCGTGAAGAATGCGGGGTGTTCGGATGTATCGGACTAGACGACGCCGCCAATTTCGTCGCCCTCGGACTGCACGCGCTGCAGCATCGCGGACAGGAAGCTGGTGGCATCATCACGCATCACCCCGAATCGGGGTTTCATTCAGCGCATCGGTTCGGGCTGGTACGCGACAATTTCACCAAGGCGGGCGTGATCGAGGGGCTGCCGGGCTCCATCGGGATCGGCCATGTGCGCTATTCCACCGCCGGGTCCAAGGGCGCGACGCAAATCCGCGATATCCAGCCCTTTTTCGGCGAATTTGCCATGGGCGGGGCAGCGCTCGCGCATAACGGCAATATCACCAATGCCGATGCGATCCGGCGCGAACTGATCGAGCGCGGCTCGATCTTTCAATCGGCCTCGGACAGCGAATGCCTGATCCATCTGATGGCGCGCTCCTACCAGAAAACCATCCCCGAACGCATGAAGGACGCGCTGCGCCGCGCCGAAGGGGCGTTTTCGGTCGTCGCCATGACCCGCACCAAACTGATCGGCGTGCGCGATCCGCTCGGCGTGCGCCCGCTGGTGCTGGGACGGCTGGCCAAAGGCTGGGTTCTGGCGTCGGAAACCTGCGCACTCGATATCATCGGGGCAGAGTTCGTGCGCGAAATCGACCCTGGCGAGATGGTGGTGATCGACGAAAAAGGCGTCGAATCGATGCAGCCCTTTGCGCCACAGAAATCGCGTTTCTGCATTTTCGAGCATGTGTATTTCTCTCGCCCCGACAGCTCCTACGGGGGCCGCTCGGTCTATGAAACGCGCCGCCAGATCGGGGTGGAGCTGGCAAGAGAGGCCCCGGTCGAGGCCGATATGGTCTGTCCCGTGCCCGATAGCGGCACGCCTGCCGCCATCGGCTTCAGCCAGGAATCGGGCATTCCCTACGCACTCGGGATCACGCGCAACCAGTATATGGGCCGCACCTTTATCGAACCCAGCCAACAGATCCGGTCCATGGGCGTGCGGCTGAAACTGAACGTGAACCGCGCGCTGATACGCGGCAAGCGGATCGTCCTGGTGGACGATTCGGTGGTGCGCGGGACGACCAGCCAGAAGATCAAGGAAATGATCCTGGAGGCTGGTGCCGCCGAGGTGCATTTCCGAATCGCGTCGCCGCCCACGGCATGGCCGTGTTTCTACGGGGTTGATACGCCCGAGCGCGACAAGCTGCTCGCCGCCTCCATGACCGAGGACGAGATGCGCGACTATGTCGGCGTCGATTCGCTGCGTTTTGTCACGCTCGACGGGCTATACCGCGCCGTCGGCGAAGCCGGCGGACGCAATGACGCCTGCCCGCAATATTGCGATGCGTGTTTCTCGGGCGAATACCCGATCGCGCCGCATGACATGCTGGAACGCGGTTTTCTGCCCAAGGCCGCCGAATAACCCCTATTCGTCCACGATGACCGCAAAGGCATCGACATCCACCATACCGTGATCGGTGATCTTGAGATGCGGGATCACCGGCAGCGCGATGAAAGCCAGTTGCAGGAACGGCTCATCCAGCGTGACGCCCAGATCGCGGGCCGCGGCGCGCAGTTCGACCAGCGTCGCATGGACATCTTCGTGGCTGTCGAGTGACATCAGCCCCGCCACGGGCAGCGGCAGTTCGGCCTGCACTGCGCCGCCCCCGGCCACAACGAACCCGCCCTCGATCTGCGACAGCCGGTTCACTGCAAGCGCGAGATCGGCATAATCGACCCCGACCGCGACGATATTGTGATGATCATGCGCGACCGTGGCCGCGATCGCCCCGCGTTGCAGGCCGAACCCGCGCACAAAGCCGGTCGCGATATTACCGTTCTGCCCGTGCCGTTCGACCACGGCCACACGCGCCAGATCGCGGGTGGGATCGGGGCGTTTGTCGCCGTCCTCGGGCGCGATCTGCTCGCGCTGATGTTCGGTGATGATCTTGCCGTCCAGAATGCCGATGACGGGTGTGTCGGGGTGGGTGCCGGTATGGCGGAAATCTTCGGGCGCGACCTGCGGTGCCTTGACCGAATCGCGCGCGACCGGCGGGATGATGTTGCGCGCGCCAAAGGCGGGCGCGTCCACGACCTGACCCGCGCAGAGCACCATGCTGGCGCGGCAGCTTTCCAGATCCGGCAGCGCCACGATATCGGCACGCTTGCCCGGCGCGATCTGGCCGCGATCCTTCAGCCCAAAGGCCTCGGCCGCTGACAGGCTTGCCGCGCGGTAGACTGCCAGCGGGTCGCAGCCCGCTGCGATCAGCGAGCGGATCATGTGATCCAGATGCCCATGCTCGGCAATATCCAGCGGATTACGGTCATCCGTGCACAGGCACATATAGGGCGCGGTCAGCGGCGTCAGCAGGGACGCGAGTGCGGCCATATCCTTGCTGACCGACCCTTCGCGAATCAGGATGCGCAGGCCCTTCTGCAGCTTTTCACGCGCCTCTTCCAGGCTCGTCGCCTCATGCTCGGTGCGGATGCCCGCGCTGATATAGGCGTTCAGGTCCATCCCCCCCAGAAGCGGCGCATGCCCGTCGATATGGCCGCCCGCAAAGGCGCGCAGCTTGTCCATGCAGCCCGGATCGCGGTGGATCACCCCCGGAAAGTTCATGAATTCCGCAAGGCCGATCACCTGCGGGTGATCGGCCAGCGCGACAAGGGCAGCGGCATCCAGCGCGGCGCCCGCGGTTTCCATATGGGTCGAGGGCACGCAGGACGAGAGGTTCACGCGGATATCCATGACCGTGCGTGTGGCTGCATCAAGGAAATAGCGAATTCCCTCGGCACCTGCGACATTGGCGATCTCATGCGGGTCGCAGATCGCGGTCGTCACGCCACGCGGGGCGACGCAGCGATCGAACTCGAACGGCGTGACAAGCGAGGATTCGATATGCAGATGCGTGTCGATAAAGCCGGGCACGAGGGTCTGGCCAGTGAGGTCGATGACCTCGCGCCCCTCATAGTCACCCAGCCCGAGGATCACACCATCAAGGATGCCGACATCGCCTGTCAGGCGCGCCCCGGTGACCGTGCAAAGCGTTTCGGCCCCACGCAAAACCAGATCGGCGGGGATGTCGCCGCGCGCGGCGGCAATGCGGGACTCGAGTGACATGGCGTGCTCCGGATGATGGGTTTTTTTTGAGTATTTTTGGCAAGATGAAGGAGGGGTCAGGGGCCGAAGCCGGACCGGGCGGCGGCATAGAGGTCGTAATCGGGCTTGAACTGCAGCTCGAGCCGGGCGCGCAGTTCGGGCGAGAGTGTGAGGGGCCAGTCGGGCGAGACATTGACCCGTTCGAGCGTGATCGGCATGTCCAGCCGGGCTTGCAGGAAGGCCAGATAGGCCGCCATCGCATCATAGCGGTAGATGTGATCGACCTGCGCGCCGGTCTGCGGATGGGTCAGGAATTTCGCCTGACGCCCGACAGCGGCATAAACGGGTTGATCCTCGGCCAGATACCCTGCGACAAAGGTGTCAAAGCTGATCCCGCGCGTGCTGCGCGGCGTGCCGTTCAGCCAGGCCCCGTGGCGGAAGCGGTACCAGCTGCCCAGCCAATCCTCGGGGTGGCGGATCAGCGCAGCGGTTTCCGGGGGGTCGGGAACGAAGATCCTGATGAACTTCTCCATCCGCCATTTATACCGGTGAAAGGTGCAATGCTTGATCTGCGGATCGCCCTGCAGCACGATATCGGCGCGCGGGGCAAGGGCCTGTTCCAACGCCGTGCTGCCGGTCTTGGGAGTGGCCAGCAGGACCAGCCCGTGTTTGAGAAAATAGAGCATGCCGCGCCCGAGTATGTTCTGTCGCTGGCCCTGTGGTAGCGGCTTTGGGCGCGCGCGTCCACTCGCCCCCCCGTCGCTCAGGTGGCGGGGCGCACCATGATAACGCTGTCGCATTCCGCATCATGGGCGCCATGAGCGGTCTTGTCCCAGAAAAACGGCGCGCGTACCAGTTCCCACAGCGCCTTGTAGGCGGCCAGCACCGCGAGCGGGAAATAGGCGTGGAGTGCTGGCAGCCACAGCCGCAGGCTGCGATGCCGCCGCGTGCGCAGGGCCAGATAGCCGATGGACAGCGTCACGATTTCGGCGAAGATGAACGCGCCCAGAAAGCCCAGCATTGCGAGCGTGGAAAAACTGTCCTGCAGCGGATGGCCCAGCCCGATCAGCATAAGCCAGAAGCTCCAGAGCAGCGGTGCAAAGGTGAACTGGATCAGCGTGCCCAGAAACAGCAGTTGCACCCCCAGAAAGCGCTTTGCGCCCAGTTGGCGCCAGAGCGTGGCGGGCGCGCGCATATGCACGAGCCACGTCGCGGCATAACCCTTGAGCCAGCGCGAACGCTGCTTGATCCAGGGCCAGGGGCGGCAATTCGCCTCTTCCTGCGTGACGGTGTTCAGAAGCTGTGTGTAATAGCCATGGCGGGCCAACCGGATGCCAAGATCGGCGTCTTCAGTCACATTATGGGCGTCCCATCCGCCGAGCCCCTCGAGTATATCGCGGCGGAAAAACAGCGTCGTCCCCCCCAGCGGCACGGCAAGGCCCAGCCGCTCCATTCCCGGCAGGATGATGCGGAACCAGCTTGCATATTCGATGGTAAAGCAGCGCGAAAGCCAGTTGGCCCGCGCATTGTAGAAGTCCAGCACCCCCTGCACACAGGCCAGTTCGGGCGGCCCGTCCTGAAAACAGTGCACAACCTTGTGGATCTGGTCAGGATCGGGGGCATCTTCGGCATCATACACCCCGATGATTGACCCGCGCGCAAACAGCATCGCGAAATTCAGCGCGCGCGGCTTGGTTTTCAGCGGCGCATCCGGCACCGGGATCACACGGATCCAGCGCGGGAGGACCTGTTTGCGCAGCGCCGCGCGGGTGGTGGTATCGTGCTCTTCGACAACCAGCAGGATATCGAGCAATTCGCGCGGCCATGTCAGCCGCGACAGCCGGTTGACCAGCCTCGGCACAACTTCGGGTTCGCGGTAGAGCGGCACCATGATTGACACGACAGGCTTGCGGGCGCGAAACCGCCTGCGGCTGCTGGGGGGCGCTGCACGCCTGCGATGCGCAGCGGTCGCTGCCGCAAGTTTCAAAAGCGCGATCAGCACCAGAACGATCGTGGTGAACACGGTCAGCACCTTGAGCACTGTCGCCGGAAACAACGCCAGCAGGACCAGCAGTGCCGCAAATATCAGCGCAATCGTCCGTCCGAACCGCCGCGACTGCATTGCGCGGCAGCTTTCCGCTTCGGCGACACAGGTCTGCGCCCACAGTTCCAGCCGGCTACGCCGGGTGCGCAGGATGACCTCATGCAGGTCGCTTTCGCTGATCACCGCCATGGCGACAGGGCCGTAAAGCGTTTGCAGATGCGGGCGCAGACGCTCGAACTCGGCCGGGCGGGCACTGGCGATCAGGGTCACATCGCCGGCACGCAGCCATGGCAGGCACAGATCCGACAGACACGTCTGCACGCCCAGCGCATCCATCAAGCCTGGGTCCGGGGCGGGGCTGTCACGGTCCAGAAGCCCGGTGCCATACTGGCGCGCCAGCGCTGCGGTGATCTGCGCTTCGGTGGCGAAACCATGCGCGACAAGTGTATCGCCCAGATAGCCCTTCTGCCGCGCCTGCAGACGAAGCGCGCGCAGCAACTGCTCGCCCGTGATCGCGCCCATCTCCTGCAGGATATGGCCAAGTGGTGCACGCGCGCGCGCGACCGTCTGCACCAACCTCAGCCCCGAGGGCGCGGGGGGCGGGTTTGCGAGTTCTGTCTGTACCGCCGCGCCCTGCCGCATTCTGCCCACCCTGCCGTCACCTCTCGATAAGACGGCAAAGTGGTAAAGAAAGCGTAAAGGGTCAGGCCGGGGCCTTGCGCATGGCCATCGACTCGGCAAAGCGCTCGAACAGGTAGAAACTGTCCTGCGGGCCGGGGCTGGCCTCTGGGTGGTGCTGGACGGAAAAGACAGGCTTGCCGTCCAGACGCAGCCCGCAATTGGACCCGTCAAACAGCGATACATGCGTCTCGATCACGCCCTCGGGCAGGGACTGGCTGTCCACGGCGAAACCGTGATTCATCGAGGTGATCTCGACCTTGCCGGTTTCCTGATCGCGCACGGGATGATTCGCGCCGTGATGGCCATGATTCATCTTGATCGTCTGCGCGCCCAGCGCGAGCGCGAGCATCTGATGGCCAAGGCAGATGCCGAAGACCGGCAGCCCGGCATCGACCACCGCGCGGATCATCGGCACGGCATAGGCCCCGGTCGCCGCCGGATCGCCCGGCCCGTTCGACAGAAATACGCCATCGGGGTTCAGTGCCAGCACATCCTCGGCCGTGGCCGTGGCGGGCAGCACTGTCACTTCGCACCCGGCCGAGGCCAGACAGCGCAGGATGTTGCGTTTCGCACCATAATCGACCGCCACGACCTTGTGGACTGGCGCAGTCTGGCGGGCATACCCCTCGGGCCAGGCCCAGCGCATCTCATCCCAGCGGTAGCTTTGCGCACAGGTCACATCGCGCGCCAGATCCAGACCCACAAGCCCTTTCCAGGCGCGCGCTTTCGCCACAAGGGCCGCAATGTCGAACTTGCCCTCCGGGTCATGGGCCAGTGCCACATGCGGCGCGCCCTGCTGGCGGATGGCACGGGTCAGGCGGCGCGTATCCACCCCCCCGATGCAGATGCGCCCGCGTTTTTCCAGCCAGCTGACCAGCCCCTCTGCCGCGCGCCAGTTAGAGGGCGCGGTCGGGTCCCATTTCACCACCATGCCATCGGCCACCGGGTCGGCAGTTTCGTCATCTTCGGGCGTGACCCCGACATTGCCGATATGGGGAAAGGTAAAGGTCACGATCTGGCCCGCATAGGACGGGTCGGTCATGATTTCCTGATAGCCGGTCATCGCGGTGTTGAAACACAGCTCTGCCACGGTTTCGCCCACGGCCCCGAAGCCGCGCCCGTAGAAGATGGTGCCATCGGCAAGTGCAAGACAGGCGGTCGGTCTGGAGGTCTGGGCGCACATTGGGTTGCTCCGTCATGTGGGGGTCAGGCCGGGGTCGCGCGCATCCATATTCCCCGGCGTCCCGATGATCAAGCGGGCTTGCTGCCTGCACGCGCGCAGGTTACTCAGTTTGATCACATCACCCGACAGGAGCTTGCGATGACACTGCGCGATCAGATGACGCATGAGCTGAAGGCCGCGATGCGGGCCAAGGATGCCGAGCGTCTGGCCACCCTGCGGCTGATCAATGCCGCGATCAAGGACCGCGAGATCGCTGCGCGCAGCGATGCCAAGGTGCAGGAACTGGATGACGCCGACCTGATCGCAGTGCTGACGCGCATGGTCAAGCAGCGCCGCGATTCGGCCCGCGCCTATGAAGAAGCCGCACGGCTGGATCTGGCGGAAAAGGAACTGGCCGAGATCGCGGTGATCGAAAGCTTTCTGCCGCGCCAGTTGTCCCAGGACGAGATGGAAGCGGCGATTGACGCTGTGATCGCCCGTCTGGGCGCGACCTCAGTCCGGGATATCGGCAAGGTGATGGGCGCATTGAAGGCCGAATACGCAGGGCAGATGGATTTCGGCAAGGCCGGTGCGCTGATCAAGACCCGGCTGGCGTGAGATCGCGCGCAGGCTCTGGCCTTGCGTGGAAATGCGCTATTTGACCCGATTGCAGCAACTGCAGGAGGATCAGATGTTTGCACGTCCCCTTTCCCTTACCCTGGCAGCCCTCGTTCTGCCCGCCACCCCCGTATTCGCCGAAACATTCGAATACATGATCGGCGAGGCCGTTTATGAAGGCTATATCGCCCGCCCCGAAGGCGCGGCGCGCGGCACAGTGCTGATCGTGCATGACTGGGACGGCGTGAACGATCACGAGATCGCCCGCGCAGAGGCGATGGCCGCCGACGGGTATGTGGGCATCGCGCTCGATCTCTTCGGTCGCGATGCGGTGCTTGAAGAGATGTCGGATTTCCAGCGCGAGACTGGCGCGCTCTATGCCGACCGTGACGAATTCCGCGCGCGGATCGCGGGCAGTATCGAGGCCGCAGCGGGCCTGGAGGATGTTCCCGCACAGATGGTGCTGACCGGCTATTGCTTTGGCGGGGCCGCCGCGCTGGAAGCCGCGCGCGCAGGCATGGATCTGGCGGGGTTCGTCAGCTTCCATGGCGGGCTGGAAACACCCGAAGGGCAGGATTACAGCGCGACCACCGCCCCGGTGCTGGTGCTGCACGGCTCGGCCGATCCGGTTTCTGGCATGGCAGAACTGGCCGCGCTGATGGATGAACTGCACGAGGCCGATGTGCCGCACAGCGCGCGCATTTTCGGAAGTGCGCGCCATTCCTTCACGGTCGAAGGCTCGCGCGACTGGGACCCCGAGGCCAATGCCGGGGCCGAAGCCGCGCTGCTGGAGTTCCTCTCAGCACGATTCTGACGTGGCACGCCCATGCCGCAGGGCATGGGCCGCGCCCGCGAGGCGTGCAAGGGCGGGTGGGTGGGCACGGTGAGCGGGCGCTTTTTCGCCCGATAAACGCCGCTCAGACCGAATAGCGCGCCTCGGCCTGCGAATCCTGCCGCAACCGCGTCTCGAATGCGCGCGAGATATGATCCTTGAGCGCCAGATAGGCTGCATCCCCGTCGCTCGCGGCAATCGCCTCGACGATCGCATCATGCTCCGCGATCGTCTGCACCCCGCGCCCCCCGAATGAAATCGACGTGGTCGCCAGCAGCGCCATAGAGCGATGCACAAGATCAAGCTGCTGGACCAGATACCGGTTATGCGAGGCAAGATGAATCTGCCGGTGAAAGCGCTTGTTCGCCCGGCTCAGCGCGGGCGGATCCTCGACCAGTTCGCGGTCTTCCTCGACCATGGCGCGCAACAGCCGCACCTCTTCCTGTGTTGCGTGGCGCGCCGCCAGCCGCGCCGCCAGCCCTTCCAGTTCCGAGCGCACACAATACAGCTCTGCCAACTGGTTGTGATCGAGCGAGGCCACGATCAGCGACCGACCATCCCGCGTCAGCAGGGATTGTGTCTCCAGCCGTTGCAACGCTTCGCGGATCGGGGTGCGCGAAACGCCGAACCTCTCGGCCAGTTCCGATTCCACCAGCCGGTCACCGGGCTTGTAGAGCCCTGTGTCAATCGCCTCCAGGATCAGCGTATAGGCGTCTTTCAGCGGGCGGGTTTCGGCCATGGGTCATCCGTCTTGCAGTGCATTCCCCGAACAAAGCCGGGATACGCCGGTTTGGCAAGTCTCTATCCTTGCACCTGAACCTGGCCCGCCGCTAGAGTGGCGCCATGCCTGCAGAGTACTTCACCTCCACGCGTGTCTGGGTGTTTGATCTGGACAACACGCTCTACCCGCCGGAAATGCGCCTGTTCGACCAGATCGAGCAGCGCATGATCGCCTATGTGATGACCGCCCTTGGCGTCACCGCGCCAGAGGCCAATCGCCTGCGTGCGCAATACTGGGCCGAATACGGTACCACACTGGCCGGGCTGATGCGGCTGCATGATATCGACCCCGTCCCCTATATGGCGGAGGTGCATGATATCGACTTCTCCGTGCTCAGCCCCGACCCGGAGTTGCGCGCCCGCCTGCGCGACCTGCCCGGACGGCGCATCGTCTATACCAATGGCTCCGAAGGCTATGCCCGACGCGTGATCGAGGCGCGCGGGCTCGACGGGCTGTTTGACGCGGTCTATGGGGTGGAACATGCCAGCTACCGCCCCAAGCCCGAGGCCGACGCCTTTGCCCAGGTTTTCGGGCGCGACGGGCTGGACCCGGCGCGCGCCGCGATGTTCGAGGATGACCCCCGCAATCTGGCCGTACCCCACGCGATGGGCCTGCGTACGATCCATGTCGCCCCTGCCCCGCATGAGGCCCCGCATATCCACCACCACACGGATGATCTGGGCGGCTTTCTGGCGCGGGTGCTGAGATAGGGGCATGGGGCCGTGTAAGGGGGCAAGCCTGAATGCAGAGCTGTCCAACGCCTTCCGCCGGTGAAATGACTGCCTTGGCCTGATATGCTTTCGTCGTTCTCACCCACGACCGGATGATGCTGAGCGCCCCTTGCCATCCCGTTTACAGGACAATTCCGGACCGCTCGGCGTCGTTCGCTCAATACCCCTTTCGTGCCGACCGGTCCCCGGACAGCGACCCCTGCCGCCGTTCCACCAGCAGTTCGATCGCGTCGGCCAGATGCTCACGGTCGATATTGTGGTCGCCACGCGCGACGCGGATCTTGTGGGCCTCGATCATCACGTCGGAATGGCGGCAGCCTTCGGGGGGCTCGAACCGGTAACTGGCCAGCTCGATTCGCAGCCCCAGCGGGTCGCGGAAATAGATCGAATCCATGAAGCCACGGTCCACCGGCCCCGAATGCGACACCCCGCGCGCATCCAGCCGTCCCGCCACCTGCCAGAACGTCGCCTGACTGACATTCAGCGCCAGATGGTGCAGCGATCCCGTATCCTCGGGCACCGGGTTGGCGGCGGCTTTGCGATTCTCGTTGGTGAAAATGGTGATCAACCGCCCGTCGCCCGGATCAAAATACAGATGCCCGTCATCGGGATTGTCGAGATTGGGCTGATCGAAGATGAAGGGCATCCCCAGAACCCCTTCCCAGAAATCGATCGATGTCTTGCGGTCGGCCCCGATCAGCGTGATGTGATGCACGCCCTGAGTCTGAATCTTCCTGATCTCGGTATTGCGGGTCATGTGAACTATATCTCCTGCCATCGGGTCCAGTTGTTGCGGGTCAGGGCGACGCGCGGCCGGGCGGGTGAGCCCCACCAGAACATGTCCCGTGCGCTCCTCCCGCAGTGCGTTACATGTTCCACCAGATTGGCGGATGCGCGGATGAAGTCAACGCTCACGGCTGCCTTGTTCGGAGCGCTGCCGCACACCCCCTGCGCGCCCCTGTCCCATTGCGCGCGCGGGCGCGCACGCTAGAGTCGGTCGGGACGCGACAGACGGGGGCGAAGATGCGCAAGCGCCATGACATCATTATATCGGGCGGCGGTATCGCGGGGCTGAGCGCAGCGGCAGCCTTTGGCAGTGCCGGTTATGATGTGCTCTGTGTGGACCCCTCGCCCCCCGTGATGGCAGAGGGCGACCCCGGATCGGACCTGCGAACGACCGCGTTCCTGCAACCCTCGGTCGATCTGCTGGCGGCGGCGGGGCTTTGGGAGCGCTTCATACCCCATGCCACACCACTGCAGGTCATGCGCATCGTGGATGCGGGCGGGGACATGCCAGAGCCGCGCGTCAGCCATGATTTCGATGCCGCCGATATCTCTGACCGGCCCTTTGGCTGGAATCTGCCCAACTGGCTGTTGCGCCGCGAATGCGTGGCGCGGCTGGAGGCGCTGGACAATGTCACGTTCCGCCCCGGCATTGGCACCGCCCGCGTGCTGACCCGCGAAAGCGAGGCGCTTGTTACCCTGTCGGATGGCAGCCGGGCCAGCGCGCGGCTGCTGATCGCGGCGGATGGACGCGCATCGCCCGTGCGTCAGTCGCTGGGGATCGGGGTGCGAACCACGCGCTTCGGGCAGAAGGCGCTGGCTTTTGCCGTCACGCACCCGGTCGCGCATGACAACGTCTCGACCGAGATTCACCGCTCGGGGGGGCCGTTTACCTTTGTGCCGCTGCCCGACCGCAATGGCCAGCCCTGCTCGGCCATCGTCTGGATGGAAACTGGTCCAGAGGCGCAGCGCCTTGCCACACTGCCCGAAGCGGCGTTCGAGGCTGAAATGACAGAGCGCTCTGCCGGGCTGTTCGGGCCACTGAAACTTGCCTCGCGCCGGACGATTTGGCCGATCATCAGCCAGATAGCCAATCAGTTTTACGGCGAACGCACGGCCCTGGTGGCCGAAGCCGCGCATGTCGTCCCGCCCATCGGCGCGCAGGGTCTGAACATGTCGCTGGCCGATATTGCGGCGTTGCTGGACCTTTCCACGCCAGAAACCCTGGGCAGTCCCGAGATGCTGCAGGCCTATCACCGGCGGCGCTATCCCGATGTCGCGCTGCGCGTGACGGGCGTGGGGGCGCTGAACCGCGCCTCGATGCTGGCGTCGCGTCCGCTGCGCGATGCACGCGCGCTGGCACTGAACGCGCTCTATACGGCGGCGCCTGTGCGCCGCACGCTGATGCAACTGGGGATCGGGGTGCGCTGACATATCGGCGCGGCATTGCGCCTTGCCAATCCGGTCAGACGCGGTATCATCTGGAATCGTTCTAAACCGGTGATCCATGTCCGACCCCACCCTGCTGCTTGTCTTTATCGCCGCGCTGATCACGGCGCTGGCCACGGGCCTTGGCGCGCTGCCACTTCTGGCGATGCGCAGTGTCTCGACCCGCGCGCTGGCCTATGGGAACGGGGTCGCGGCCGGGCTGATGCTGGCCGCGACCTTTTCGCTGGTGGTCGAGGGGTTCGAGGTATCCGGCCCCCGCACAATCCTCGGGCTGTTGCTGGGGCTTGTTGGGATCTGGCTGGCAAAACGCTATTTCGACAGTCGTGACGGGATCAGCCTTGCCAATACCTCGGGCGCGGATGCGCTGAAGATCCTGCTGATCATGGGCGTGATGACTGTCCATTCCGCTGCCGAAGGCATCGGGGTCGGCGTGGCCTATGGCGGCGGGCGCGAGCTTGGCGATTTCATCACCATCGCGATTGCTCTGCATAACGTGCCCGAGGGGCTGGCCATCGCGCTGGTCATGGTGCCGCGCGGGGCGTCGGTCGGCAAGGCAGCATGGTGGTCGATCCTGTCCTCGGCCCCGCAACCGCTGCTGGCCGTTCCGGCATTCGTGTTCGTGCTGGCCTTTGCACCGGTACTGCCTGTGGGGCTGGGACTGGCGGCGGGCGCGATGCTGTGGATGATCTTTTCCGAATTGCTGCCCGAAGCGGGCGAGGCGGCGGACCATTCCACCCTTGGCGTAATCGTGACACTGGCCTTTACCTGCATGATGGGCGTGACGCTTCTGCTGTAGGGATCGACAAAGGGCGTGGCGGGCGTATCACATATAGTTGCGCCCCCCTGCGCCACATCCTGCCCACGCCCTCACAGCCCCCCCTTTACCATGCCCCCCCGCACGCCCTATAAGGCGCGAAATCCCGCCCGCATGACGGGCCCCGATCCCTTACCCGACAGGACATCTGCATGAAGTTCTTACCCAGCCTGTTCACGTCCGACATGGCGATCGATCTCGGCACGGCCAACACGCTGGTCTATGTCAAGGGGCGCGGGATCATCCTGAATGAACCTTCGGTCGTGGCCTATCATTCCAAGGACGGGCGCAAGGCGGTTCTGGCTGTGGGCGAGGATGCGAAACTGATGCTGGGCCGCACGCCCGGATCCATCGAAGCGATCCGCCCCATGCGCGACGGGGTGATCGCGGATTTCGATGTGGC
>REDZ01000184.1 GCA_007695345.1 Paracoccaceae bacterium
CGTTTGCCGTCTGCGATACCGCGGTTGATCCGGGTTCTTCAGATACTTCTTGATCCCTCAGCCGTCGGTCTCGGACCGATGGCGTCCGACGGCTTCGATCCGCGAAATCCCCGTCTCGCGCGCCACGGAATGGATGCTGCGCCCATCCCCCAAGATCCACCCACGGATCTTCATTGCCGTTTCCATCAGTAACACCTGCTCTTCCTCCGTGCCCAAAGCGCACGGACGTTAACAATGCAGGTGGGTCAGTTTTAGATGATCATAACCCACCAAAGTGGGTCAGTTTTGCATGCCGATTCACACTTTCGCCGAAATCGCCCACGGCCGCATTCTGCAGGAAAGTCAGATATTGCAGCGCGATCGGCTGGTCGAGCCCCAGATTCCGCGTGACCCGTTCGATCTGTTCGGGTGTCGCGTCATCAGGCAGGAGTGCATCCAGAGGGTTGCCGGACAGATGGCTGAGGCTGAAGACGATCAAGGTGATCAGCAGAAGCGAGATCAGGGCATAAAGCGTTCGTTTGAGCAGGAAAGTCAGCATGACGGGACAGCCCTAACCAGAATGGGAAGCGGCGGAACAGCCGGGCCAGAAACATCTGGCCCGGCCCGTAAACCGGCGGATACGCGACGCGCTTCAGGGCATCTCGATCAGATTGAAATGGCTGATCCCGGCCGAGGTCACCCCTGGAAAGACCCAGCCCGCCACGGTATCCGGGTTGACAGTGATCTCTGCCGACAGGCTCACAAGTGGGGCGACGGCATATTGCTCGAAGGCGCGCTCAAAGATGCGGCCCGCCAGATCATCACGCTCTTCCGGGTCGCTGGAGGCGCGCAGGGCCTCGTTCAGCTCCTCGATCACCGGGTCCTCGTAATTGACATTCGGCCGGCCAGAACTGGCGTAGTAATTCCCGATTCCCACTGCGCTTGGCTTCACCGGCATGTTGCGCATCGGGTGGAACAACCGTGCTTCGCGCGCTCGGCGCAGCGCGGCCAGTCCCGCCCAGTCGAGTTCGACAATTTCCGTCTGGAAGCCGGCTTCATCCAGGAAGACCTGCATCAGTTCCGCCATGGTCGGAAATTCCGGGTTGCCCGCCAAATTCGAGGACAGGATCGGAACAACCGGATTTTCGAAGCTGTCAGGATAATCCGCCTCGGCCAGAAGTTCCTGCACCCGATCAAGATCGTAGCCGTAATATTCTTAGAACCGCTCACCCAAATCGGGCCGATATCCCTCATGGCGGGGGTCCATGCCGAATACCGGCAGAATCTCGGCTCGCCCATCATAGAGCACATCGATCACGGCCTCGCGGTCGATCGCGCGGTTGATTGCTTCGCGGATGCGGATATCAATCCAGGGCAGGGTCGGGTCAAGCATCTCGTCACCTTCGGTCAGGAAGGTTCCGTTGAACAACATCGCGGTCTGGTTGGCGGCATTGGTTGACCCGATCACCTCGAAGCCCGCGCCGATCGCATCGGGCTGCAATTCGCGTGGCAGCACGGCCATGTCGACTTCGCGCGACAGAAGCGTCGCAAGCGCGGTCGCGGGTTCCGCTATGAAGCGGAGCACCAGCTGATCGACATTGGCATCGCGGCCCGACCAGTGATCCTCCACCCGCTCGAACGTGAGGCCCTGGCCAACCGTGCGGTCCACATACTGGAATTCGCCAGTGCCTGCGGGGCGCGCGTCTTAACCGGCCACCCCTTCCGCGTCATATTGCGCCTTGCTATAGATCACCAGCGATCCGCGCCCGCCATGGGCGAATAGAAAATCGATCTGCGGGCTGGGCAGAACGAAACTGACAGTGCGCTCATCCACGGCTTCGACCGTGACATCCTGAAGCTGCGCGATGCCGATCAGCGTCGTGTCCTCGCCCGTATGCAGAGCGTGACTGTGCACCACATCTTCCGCTGTCACCGCACCATAACCGAAATGGAATTCCGCACCGTCATGCAGGGTGAATGTCCATTCGGTGAAATCGTCATTATGCGTCCAGCTTTCGGCAAGGCCCGAATTGTCGTATAGACCGGTTTCGGGGTCATGGCCGACCAAGCCCTGCATGGCCGGCCCGAGATTGAAATGACCCGGTGTGTTCCAGTAGCGGTTGGTTTCCACCGAGGGCGGCGACATGGCGATGGTCATGGTCTGCGCGGCTGTCAGGGCGGTCGTGCCCAGAAATGCCGTGAAACTGACGCCGGCTAATCTTGCGAAATTCATGTTTTCCTCCTCCATTTGCATCGGCAACGCGCGAAAGTAGTGTGTTCAAAATCGCTGAAAACCTGTTTTCGCCAGCCACTGATAACGTTACCACGAGAGACAGTGCAGGCGCGAGTCAATGAAATTTTGGCCGTGCCGCAACTTAATCGGAGGGATGACATGCGCGTAGCGATACTTGGGGCCGGGGCGACCGGTGGTTTGCTGGCCGTTGCGCTGGCAGAGGCGGGGCATGAGGTGTCGCTGTTGGTCCGGGGGCCGCATCTGACAGCGATTGCTACTGATGGGTTATGCCTGTGCGACCCAGCAGGGCAGAAAACCGTGATTCGTCCGCATTCGACCGATGACCCGGCGCAGCTCGGGCCGCAGGATGTGCTCATCACCACTCTGAAAGCCCCGGCGCTTGCAGCCGTAATGCAGAGTCTGCCCAGGCCGTTGCGCGGGTTGCCGGTGATTATGGCCATGAATGGGGTCTTCTGGTGGTATGGTATTGAGTTCCAGCCGAAGGGCGTGCCGCTTGACTGTCGCCTGCTTGATCCGGGCGCCGCGCTGTCGGGGTTGCTGGACCCGGCGCAGGTGCAGGGAGCGATCATCTATGCCACCAATCAGGTGGTGGCGCCCGGTATCGTGCAGAACCGCAGCCCTTCGAACCGCTTCGCCATTGGTGGGCCAGTGCCGTCGAATCTCTCGCAAACCTTGGCCGACCAATTCACCAGCGACCGCGCGCAATTCGTCGTGGCTGAGGATATCCGCCGCCAGATGTGGCACAAGCTGCTGCGCAATCTGTCCTCTGCGCCTATTTCGGTGCTGACCGGGGCGCGCGTGCGCGACATCAACGCCGATCCCGACACGGCTCGCCTGGCCCGCGCCCTGTTCCTGGAAGGCGCCGCCATTGCGGCCTCGCATGGGTTCACGGGTCTGGCAGATGACGTGGAATTGGTCATCGCGCCGGGCAAGGGGGCCAATCAGGTGCCATCCATGCGGCAGGATTTCGATCTGCGTCGCCCGATGGAAATCGACTCCATGCTGCGGATAGTGCAGCACTTTGCCCGCATGGCGGATGTGCCGGTCCCGTTTCTGGAAAGCTTCCTGCCTCTGGTCATTCTGGCGGCCCGGACCGCAGGCTGTTACCCGCGCGCTTCATAAGGCGTTTTTCTGGCCATCATCGTCATGAACTACACATTGGACCCCACCGTCAGATCGGCGATGTGCACACCCAATCAACCAAAGTGGCAGCAGGACGGCATTGATGTCCCGTGACGGGGGCAGCCTGACCCCGCGCGGCACGCCGGGCGCGCGCAACAAGGCGCAGGTATTCGACTTTACACAAGGCGCACGAAATCACCCACTGCTGCATGATCTGGTCAATGTAGATGAACGCGCAGTGTCGCTGGACTGCGCGTGCGACACCTTGGGCGTCCGGCGATGTTGCTGATTCCAACCCGAGGGCATCTCTGAGCATGGGGGGGATCGGTATACGGAATGCCGATCTGCATAATGCGACCCGGCAGTGGCGCGAATATCCCCATGATATTCAGTTTCGAAATATGGGGGGATAGTCTGGCGCAATAGCTATTTTCTCAACCCCAGGCGGGCTTGGATACTGCGTCACAATGCTTCGTGTGCGAAGGGTCGCTAACGTCTGCTGTTATCCCGCCTTATTCAGTGCGCCCCGATAGCGCGCTTCACCGGTGGAGGAAGGATCCCCCCAGATAACGGTTGGAATTGACGGGGTGATGATGATGTGACCGCCCCCGATGTGAACTGACGCGGTGGATGCCCCCACCCGCAGCATCGCAACCATGGAGGGACATACACGGTCATCTTTCACAAAGGCCAAGATGTGATCCTTGTTCGCGCCCCCTGTCAGATTCGCATATGTTCCTCGATAACGGCGGCGTTGTCAGCGGCTGCCTGTCCGGTCTCGACAATCTCGCCAGCCTTCAGGATCGCGAAACGGTCAGCGAGCGACATCACGAAGGGAATGTGCTGTTCGACGACCAACAAAGCCGTGCCTGTATCCGCGCGCATCCGCGCCAGCGCTTCACCCAAGCGGGCCACCACCGAAGGCTGCAAACCCTCGGCCACCTCGTCGAGCAGAAAGATCTTCGGCCCCGTCAGCATGCCGCGCGCGACGATAAGCATCTTCTGCTCGCCACCCGAGAGCGTGCCCGCCCGTTGATGAAAACGCTGACCGAGAACCGGAAACCAATGCGCGACCCGCTCGAACCGGGCGGCGAACTCTCGATCGCCGGGCAAGGCCAGTCGCAGGTTTTCCTGCACTGTCAGGTCCTGAAAGATGGTCTTTTCCTGCGGCGCATAGGCCAGTGCCAGATCGCGCCGGGTATGCGGTGGCAAGCGCGTCACATCCTGCCCTGCAACGCGGACCTGACCATCGCGCACCGCAAGAAACCCCATTGCGGTTTTGAGAAGCGAGCTTTTACCCATTCCATTCTTGCCGACGATTGCAAGAATCTCCCCCGGTTCGACACTTAACGACACGCTGCGCACGGCGATTGCACTGCCGTAACCACTTGTCACATTCTCGAGTTGCAATGCGGCGGTCATGCGCGTGCCTCCGGGGTATCGGTTGGCGCCGGTGCCGGGTGATCCGCCACCTGATGCCCGCTGTAGATTTCAGCGACCACGGGGGAGTTCACGACCTCGTCCACGGTTCCGTCCAGCACCAGCTTGCCCTGATGAAGCACCACGATCCGCGATGAAATCTGGCGTACGAAATCCAGATCATGCTCGACAATCAGAACGCAGAGGCGGTCCTGTTCAACCAGCCGGGTCAGGATGGTGGCAAAGACATTCCGTTCAGACCGGGTCAGGCCTGCGGTCGGCTCGTCCAGCAGCACAAGGTCGGGTTCGAGAGCCAGAACCATGGCCAGTTCCAGCGCCTGTTTCAGCCCGTGGCTGAGGTTGCGCGCATCTTCATCGAACCGGGTATCCAGGCCAGACGCCTCGACCACACTGCGCGCGGCGGCGGGCAGGTTCAGCGCCGCACCACTGCGCAAGACGGACGGTTTGTCGCGTCCTGACCGCGCGATCCGCAAGCAATCCGCGACCGACATGGTCTCGAACACCGAAGCCGCCTGAAACTTGCGCCCCAGACCAAGCCCGACAATGCGATGCGGCACCATCCCCTTGATCGGGGTTCCGGCGATACGGA
>REDZ01000207.1 GCA_007695345.1 Paracoccaceae bacterium
AACTGACCGACAAGCTGGCCCAGGCGGTGAGCGACGCCCTGGCGGCATGAGCCGGCTTTTGCCGCTGCCGTCGCTGATGGTGGCACCCACGGGCGCGCGGCGCACCCGTGGGGACCATCCCGCGCTCCCGGTCACCATCGCGCAGGTGGTCGATACGGCGGCGGCATGTCACGCGGCCGGGGCAGGGGGGTTGCACGCCCATGTGCGCGACAGTTCGGGCCAGCATGTGCTGGACGCGGGGCTTTATGCAGAACTGATGGCGGAAATGGCGGTTCAGGTGCCCACCATGGCCGTGCAGATCACCACCGAGTTTGCCGGGCGCTACACCGCCGCAGAGCAACGCGCCTTGTTGCGGATGCTCACCCCCGAAGGTGTCTCGATCGCTCTGGCCGAGATGCTGTCCGATGATGACCTGCCCGCCGCGCGCCGCTGCTATCATGCACTGGCCGAGGCCGGAGTAGCCGTGCAGCATATCCTCTATGAACCGTCCCATGTCGCCTGGCTTGCCCGTGAGATTGCCGCAGGGACCGTGCCGGGGCAGGGGCTGACCCTGCTGTTTGTCCTGGGCCGATACACCAGCGGGCAGCAGTCGGAACCGGAAATGCTGGCCCCCTTTCTGGACGCCATGAAACAGGCCCGATTGGCCGCAGACTGGGCGCTATGCGCCTTTGGTCGAAGGGAAACCGCTTGTCTGCAGGCGGCGGTGACGGCAGGGGGCAAGATGCGGGTCGGGTTTGAAAACAACCTGCACATGGCCGATGGCACGCTTGCCCCTGACAATACCGCCCGGGTGCGCGAGGTGGCGCGCTTCCTGGCAGATTGATCCGGTATGCCACCCTGTCATTGACGCTTCTTTAACAGCTGATGTTCTATGCACATCATCGGCCATGGCGGCGTGCTGTCGTGCGATCGCACTGTCAAAGCTTTGCCATATTCCTGGCGCAGTCTTCAGGGAAGGCGAAAGAATCGGCGTTATCCCGCCATCGGCGAAAGTTATGACTTGAGAAATTCAACCTATAGTTGTATTCTCTCCATTACGAGGACGGCGGATATCGAATGTATGGTTGTGTTGAGCAAGGTTCGGGCGAACTGACGGGGGCACACCCATCAATGGCCTTGGGAATAATCATCATCGGAATGGTCATCGGCGCGTTCATCGCTGCCGCGGCATTGATCGCTGGCCACTCGGTCTGGATAGCACTTGCGCTTTACGCGGGTGTGGGGGCCGGGTCGGTTGTTCTGATTGCGCTCAGTGTCCTGCTGACAAGCTGGGCCAGCAACTGCAGCACCGACACCGTCATGCGCGCATTGGCAGAGGGCGGATAAGCGCAGGCCGCTCGGCCCGGGCTGACCACGGACGCGGATCGCTGCGGCTGCCGTGGCGCAAAAGCTTGCGGTGCAACACCTATGGCTGGTGCTTTTCCATCATCGCGTCAATCTCGGCGCTATGGCGCATCAGGATTGCGTTGGTTTCGATGCTCTGGCGGGATTCGCGTGCGGCGTCATAGGCCTCGATCAGATGGCGTTCGCCTTGCGTGATCCGGTCCATAATATTCTCCGACACGTCCTCGAACCAGGACCGCAAGGCGACGACGGCACGGTTGACAGTGCCGAAGATGGACCCGTCAGCCTGCGGTTCATGGCCCAGGCTTGCCAGATGGGCGGCCAGTTCGGCTTCGTGCCGACGATGCATCTCCAGAAATTCCTCCGCCACGGGGCGAAACTCGGGCTCGGCCTTTTCGGTGACTTTCTCAAAGCCGCTGATTGTATCAACCAGCCGTGTGTGCACTTCGGCAAGCAACTCCAGCGGGGGCTGTTCGGGGCCACGCTTGTCGCCGGGACCGCCCGGTCCGCCGCTGAGCGCCTGCGCATCCTGTGAGGGGATGCGCCCTGTGGTCTGATCTGTCATGTCAATCTCCGTCCAAGTGGTAGCGCCGGGCGGGCCTGCATGGCCTTGCCCGGCGCGTCAGTGTCTTATCCTGTGGCGCGGGAGGTCATACCGGGGGCTGGCCCCGCACCGCGCGCGCGATCATGGCCACAACAAACAGGACCAGGAAGATCACGAACAGGATCTGCGCAATCGATGAGGCCGTGCCCGCAATCCCCGTGAACCCCAGCGCGGCCGCAACCAGCGCGACAATCAGAAAGGTAAGTGCCCAACCAAGCATCAGTGACTCCTTCGCTTTGTCATGCCGCCCGCGGCGGCGTCTGCAGAGTCAACACGCAATCAAGGGCAGGGTTCCGAACCACCCGCATCTGGCCAGCCGCTGCGCGCAGATCCGACACCGCGCCGCGTTGGGTCCATGCCATTGAAAAGGGCCCGGCAGAACCGGACCCCCGTTGCGACATGCGCGGATGTGCCGTGTCAGGCGTTCAGCGTCTGGGTCGAGGCAAAGAACATCGCCTGCGACACGGCCGATCGCACCTGCTCCTGTTCGAACGGCTTGGTGATCAGAAAGGCCGGTTCGGGCTTTTCGCCGGTCAGCAGGCGCTCGGGATAGGCAGTAATGAAGATCACCGGCATATCTCCAAGCGTGCGCAGCAACTCGCCCACGGCATCAATCCCCGAGGAATCGTCGGCCAGATGGATATCGGCGAGGTTGAGGTCCGGGCGTTCGCGTTTGCCCAGGGACACGGCTTCGGCCTGGGTGCGGGCGATGCCGGTCACGGTATGGCCCATGTCGGTGACGATATTGCGGATATCCAGCGCGATCAGCGGCTCATCCTCGATGATCTGAACCCGGCCCTGAACGGATTTCGACATTTCCTGATAGGCGATGGCAACCAGTTCGCGCGCTTCATCCTCAGCCACCTGGATGATCTGGCCGATCTCGTCAAAGGAAAATTCTTCAAGCGAACGCAACAGCAACGCCTCCCGCGTGTTGGCGGTCAGCTGTGCCAGCAATGTCTGCGCGCGACCTTCGATCCCTTCGACAGGTTCCGAGCCGATGGGCGCGCCAGTGGTCTGCCAGACGGTGTGGAAGGCCTGAAACAGCGCCAGTTTCGGCGACAGGCTTGAATCCAGCAGCGAGCGGTCGGCAAGGATCGCCTCCAGCGTTGCCGCGGCATATTTATCGCCGGTGGACTGGCTGCCGGTCAGTGCCCGCGCGTAGCGGCGCAGATAGGGCAGTTCCTCGGCGATACGGATCGACATGGACATTGCAGCTCCTTCGACTCTTCGATTTCGATAGGGTAGTGCCATATTCAGCGACTTAAGGGAAAAAATGCGCGACACAGGGAACCAAACGCTGCAAACGGTGTTTGGTTCCGTGACATACGACTGAATTCAGTGGATCAACGGCGCCGCGCAACAGACCGGGGCCATTTCCGCTGCAAACCCTGGAGCAGACAGCCGAAATGACACGCCGTGACCAGACAAAGCCCGGAAAGGCCGGTGACATCCCGCCGAATGTGTCCGAGCAGATCGACGAGAACCTCAAGCGGCTCTACAGTGATGCCGCGTCCGAGGATCTGCCGCCCTCGCTCATCGAATTGCTTGATGCCCTGCGGTCCCAGGAAACGCAGCAATCGGCGGGCGACCAATGACAGGCTCCGGCAAGGCGACCCAGCCCCCCGATTCGCATGAACACCCTGATCCGCGCGATGAGATCGTCACGCACCTGCCATCGCTGCGGGCCTTCGCGCGGGGTCTGACCGGGGATGTGGCGGCGGCCGATGATCTGGTGCAGGACACAGTGGTCAAGGCCTGGACGAAATTCGACCAGTATCAGGCTGGCACCAATCTGCGTGCCTGGCTGTTCACCATTCTGCGCAACACGCATCTGTCCCTGCGCCGCAAGCGCGCGCGCGAGGTTTCGGACGGTGAAGGCGTCTTTGCCGCGAAACTGGCATCGAAACCGGACCATGACGGGCGGCTGGCCATGCAGGAGCTGCGCGCGGCCATGGACATGCTGCCGGTCGAACAGCGCGAGGCGCTGATCCTGGTGGGGGCCTTCGGCTTTTCCATCGAAGAGGCGGCCGAGACCTGCAACTGTGCGCCTGGCACCATCAAGAGCCGTGCCAACCGTGCCCGCCGCGCCCTGGCCGAGATCCTGGAGCTGGACAAGGGTGAGCACCCGGATTCCACCGACACCCCAATCGCCGCGGTCATGGCCAACGCCCCCGGGGGCCTCTGAGGACGCGATCCCGCATGTCCCGCGCCCCATCCGAACTTGTGGACCCGGTCGAGGAAAACCGCGCCCTGCACGAAACCGAGTCGCGCATCGCCATTGCCGGGCATCCGCTGCATGCCATGCTGGTGGCCTTTCCGGTGGCGCTGGCCATGTCGGTTCTGGGGGCGGATCTGCTGTATTGGTGGACGGGCGATGCGTTCTGGCCCCGGGCGGCGGGCTGGGCGGCCTTTGGCGCCTTTCTGATGGGGGTGATTGCCGGGATTACCGGCACGGTAGAGCTGTTGATCGTGCGGGGCATCCGCAACCGCTCGGCCAGCTGGACGCATTTCATCCTGGCGGTGATGCTGCTGTCGGTGATCGGGGCGAACTGGTGGCTGCGTGTGGGTGACCCCGAAGGTGCCGTCCTGCCGCTGGGGCTGACCATGTCGGTGCTGGCGGCCGGTCTGACGGTTGTGACAGGCTGGCACGGGGGCAAGCTGGTCTTTGACTATCAGATCGGCACCCGGCGCCCCGACCCCGAGGCGTGAGCCGCGCCGCAGCCCTGGGCTGGGGGAACCGTCATGCGCCCGGGGGGTTATCCCGGAATGACGCGAACATCCTCGACCACAGCCACTGATGTGCCCGCGACGTATCAGCCCACGCATGACCGGCCCTGGGCGGTGTGGCTGCATGGTGGCGCTATCCTGGCGCTGGGGGTGCTGGCCATTGCGGCTCCCTTTGCCGCCCTGCACTGGGGCGTGCGTGTCGCGCCGCAGGGCTTTACCTGGGATTTCAGCATGGGGCTGGGCTATGGCGCGCTCGCCATGGTGGCGCTGCAATTCGCGCTGACCGGGCGGCTGCGCTGGATCACCCACCCGTTCGGCGCCGATATCGTCTATCTGTGCCACCGCTACCTCAGCTGGGCGGCGCTGGGGTTGATGCTGGCGCATTTCGCGCTGCTCTATGTGTTTCATGAACCTGCGCTTGGGGTGCTCAATCCGTTGCAGGCCCGGTGGGAGCTGACCGCCGGGCGCCTTGCGTTGGTCTGTTTTGTGGGGCTGGTGGTGACCTCGCAATTTCGTGGGCTGCTGCGCCTGCGGTATGAATACTGGCGTGGCCTGCATCTGGGGCTGGCAATTGTCGGCTTTGCGGCGGCGATTGCGCATGTGCTGGGCGTGGGCAATCTGACCAACACACCCGGAAAACGCGCGCTGTGGCTGGGGGCGACGCTGGCCTGGGCGGTGATCCTGGCCTACACGCGGCTGTGGC
>REDZ01000219.1 GCA_007695345.1 Paracoccaceae bacterium
AGTGGGCCAGATGATGATCGCGTCAACCTGCTGCTGGATCAGGTCCTGCATCTGGTTGATCTGGCGCGACACATCGCCGCCTGCATCCAGTACGATCACCTCGACATCGGGATTGGCCTCGGCCGCGGCGATGAAGGCCTGCTCATACGTTGTCTGATAGCTGTCGATCCCGACATTGTTTTGCGTGATGCCAATGCGCATCGTGTCCGCCGAAGCGGCCCCTGCAAGCGCAAGCGTGGCACAGCTTGCAAGCAGAACTGTCTTGTTTCTGGTCATGGTCGTCCTCCCATAGATGTCCTGTGCTGCGCCACTGTCCGAGGGCGTCGGCCCTCAGGTCTGGTGGATGTCGCAGCCTGTCCATGTTCGCTGCGACCGCCTCGGGACAATACCAGAGATTTGTTCATATCGAACATGCTAATGTTCAAAATGAATATCATTCTGATATCAGCCCATGTTGGTTTTGAACATTCTGAGGGGGAAGCTCATGAGCGCATCGCGCCGCAGCAAGACATCACACCCGGAGCAGGGAAAGACAAGTCACGTGCTTATGGAGAATGTCCAGAATGACCGTTTTTCGCGTGTGGTGACGCGGCCTGTGGCGGGGAACCCTGCCGGGGCAACCTCTCTGTCTGCCGCGCTCGATCTGCTGGATGCGATCTCGTCGGAACTGGATACCGCGCTCGAGATCGGAGAGCCCAATCCCCATCTCAACATGATACTCGCGCTGCTGCGCGCGCATCAGGCGGGCAGGGCCGTGACGGCAACCATGCTGATTTCCGCATCCGGCGCACCCTATGCGACAGCGCGGCGCAAGCTGCATGGCCTGATCGAGCACGGGCTGATCGAACAGCGGGCGCGAACGCGCTCTGGCCGATCCTTTTCGTTGCACCCGACCGAACGGCTGCTGACCAACTGGGGCCAGCTTGCCGACCGTATCCTGCGCCTTGGCGCGGAGATGGGAAGTACCTCTGCCGTCAATGAACGCGAATACTATTATGGCGCGTCCTACCTGCCCGCCAGCCAGTCCATTGCGCCGCCGCAGGTCCTGCCAGAGCCGCTGCAACTGGGCGGCGGCCTGCGGGTTCTGGTGCATGGCGACCCGACCTTCATGGTGATGGAGAATCTCAAGCGCCAGTTCGAACAGATCGTGGGCACCACGATCAGCCAGCGTGCCTTTTCCATCGACCGTCTGCGCCATGAAGCGCTGCGCAATGCCGGGCGGCGCGTCAGCAAATATGACATCATCGCGGTCGATCTGCCCTGGATCGGGGAATTCGCCGAAAAGGGCGTCCTGCTGCCGCTCGATGACTGCCTGGACCTGCAGCGGCTGGACCCGCCGGATTTCCACACGGCAGGCTGGATGGCGGCGCATTGGGGCGGCCGCCCTTATGGCGTGCCCAGCCAGACCACGCCGGAATTGCTGTTCTACCGCAAGGACCTGTTCGCCGAGGCCGGATTGGAACCGCCCACCACCACTGATCGCCTGATCGCGGCCGCGCGCCATTTCCACGATCCGCAGCGCGGGCGCTATGGGATCGCGTGGAATGCTGCGCGCGGCACGGCGCTCGGCCATCAGTTCCTGATGACATGCGCCGATTTCGGCCAGCCTGTCCTGAACCTGAAACCGATTGCCGGGGGCTTCTGCGCCGACATGGCGGCGCGCAACGATATCGAGCCGCGAATCGACACGCCACTCGCGCGCGACGCCTGCGATTACCTGCTGCAACTGATGGATTTCTCGCCCCCCGACATCCTGTCGATGTCATGGTATGAACGCGTCCGCCCCTATGCCGCTGGCACCATCGCAATGGCCTATGGCTACACGCTGCTGGCCCCGTATTTCGAACGTGATCCATCCTCGCCCGCGAATGGCAATACCGGCTATCTGCCCCATCCCTGCGGCCCCCAGGGGCGACCGGTGGCCCCGGTGGGCGGCTATGTCATGGGTATTCCGGCCAATATCGCCCCCGAACGCCGGGCGGCTGCGGCAGAGGCGCTGATCGCCTTCACCTCGCCCGAGGCGCAGAAGCTCTATGTCATGAATGGCAGCCGGACCGCGCCGCGATACTCTGTCGGGGCCGACCCGGAAGTGCGCCGCATCTCGCCGGTATTCGAGGCCGTGGACGCCATGTCGCTGCGCGACGAATTGCAATACTGGCCGCGCCCGCCTGTTCCCCAGATCGCCGATATCATCGAGATCTGCGGGCAGGAAATCCACGACATGCTACGCGGCATCATCACACCGCGCGCGGCCCTGACCCGCGCGCAGGACCGGGCCGAAAGGGCCCTGTCGCCATGAATTTACAGACTTGAAGGAGGAGGAGAGTCATGGATGCTACGCGCCTGAAGGGCAAGAATGTGCTGATCACCGGGGCCGCGCGCGGCATGGGTGCGACCAATGCACAGCATTTCGCGGAACTGGGTGCGAATGTGTGCCTGGGTGACCTGGATCTGGACGCCGCGCAGGCGCAGGCGGATGAGATCAACGCCAAGGGCAATGGCCGCGCTGTTGCCGTCAAGATGGATGTGACCAAACGCGAAGACAACGCGAGCGCCGTCGCCGCCACTGTGGATGCCTTTGGCATGATCAATGTGGGCCTGTTCAATGCGGGCCTGAACAAGCCCCGGTTCTTCATGGATATCGATGAAGACAACTGGGACATGATCATGAATGTCAACACCAAGGCGATGTGGCTGGGCATGCAGGAAACCGCACGCCAGATGATCGCGCAGGGCAAGCAGGACTATCCCTACAAGCTGATCAATGTAGGCTCGATCGCCTCGCGCAAGCCGTTGGTGGATGTGACCGTCTATTGCACGTCGAAATATGGCTGTCTGGCGCTGACCCATTGCGGGGCGATCGGGCTGGCCGAGCATGGCATCACGGTAAATGGCTATGCGCCCGGTGTCGTGGTGACGCCGCTCTGGGAACAGCTGGACAAGGATCTGGTCGATATCGGGTTCAAGGACCGCGAAGGCCAGGCCTATGAGGATATCGTGCGCGATGCGCTGCAGATCAAGCGCGTGTCCTATCCCGATGACGTCAAGGGCACCGCCGCGTTCCTGTGCAGTTCCGACAGCGATTACATGACCGGGCAGATGATCCATATCGATGGCGGCTGGTGTATCCAGTAGCCATCCGCCGCCCCCTACCTATCATCCACATAACCGGACCGCGTGCGTGCACGCATCCGATGGAGGTTTCCTATGTCACGCGCCCTGATGCCGAACCTTTTGACCCCGCAGGACCTTGACCCCAACTGGGAATGGCGCGAGCGCATTCCCGCCTGGGGGCATATGTCCGTGGATTTCGAGCGCCGGATCGACCATGACCGCCTGCGCCGCTACCGGCTGGCACGCACGCGCCAGTCGCTGCAGAACGCGCAGGCCGGCTCGCTCTTGTTGTTCGATGTGAACAATATCCGCTACGTGACCGCGACCAAGATCGGCGAGTGGGAACGCGACAAGATGTGCCGTTTCTGCCTGCTGACCGGCGATGACAGCCCCTATGTGTGGGATTTCGGCTCGGCCGCGATGCATCACAAGCGCCATTCCGACTGGCTGGAGCCGGATCATTGCCTGGCCGGTGTGGTCGGCATGCGCGGCACGATCCCGCCCGAATTCGGCCTGATGCGCAAATACGCCAGGATGATCGCGGAACTGATCAAGGATGCCGGCATGGCCGACATGCCCGTGGGGGTGGATTACGCCGAAACGGCCATGTTCCACGCGCTGCAGGAAGAAGGCATCAAGGTCGTCGACGGCCAGCAGATCATGCTGGCCGCGCGCGAGATCAAGAACTGGGACGAGATCCAGCTTCTGACCCAGGCCGCCAGTATGGTCGATGGCGTCTATCACATGATCTACGAAGAGCTGAAACCAGGTATTCGCGAGAATGACATCGTGGCGCTGTCCAACAAGATGCTCTACGAGATGGGCTCGGATGATGTCGAGGCGATCAACGCCATCTCGGGCGAGCGGTGCAACCCGCATCCGCACAATTTCACGGATCGGTATTTCCGCCCTGGTGATCAGGCCTTTTTCGATATCCTGCAAAGCTATCAGGGGTATCGGACCTGCTATTACCGGACCTTCAATATCGGCCGGGCGACGCCCGCGCAGAACGATGCCTATGTCAAGGCGCGCGAGTGGATCGACGCGTCCATCGCGATGATCAGACCCGGTGTCACCACCGACAAGGTGGCCGAGGTCTGGCCGACGGCGGAGTCGTTGGGCTTCCCGAACGAAGACGCGGCTTTCGGGCTGCAATTCGGCCACGGGCTGGGGCTGGCGCTGCATGAGCGGCCGATCATCAGCCGCGCGGTCAGTCTGGATCACCCGATGGAGATCAAGACCGGCATGGTCTTCGCGCTGGAGACCTATTGCCCTGCCGCCGATGGCTATTCGGCAGCGCGGATCGAGGAAGAGGTGGTCGTGACCGATACCGGCTGCGAAGTGATCAGCCTGTTTCCCGCCGAGGACCTGCCTATCGCGAACCGCTACTGACGGCATACGCGCCCTGCGCCACGTTGCAGGGCGCATGCCTGCACGCCCCAGCTGCAAAGGAAGACGCCATGGCGAAGGCCAAGACCAACACGGAAGATTATCTGCGGATGTACCGTCAGATGGTGCGGATCCGCACGTTTGAGGACAATGCCAACCAGTTGTACCTGTCGGCGAAGATGCCGGGTCTGACGCATATGTATTCGGGCGAGGAGGCGGTTGCGGTGGGCATCTGCGAGGCGCTGACGGATGATGACCGGATTACCTCGACGCATCGCGGGCACGGGCATTGCGTGGCCAAGGGGGCGGAGTTTCGCGAGATGTTCTGCGAGTTGCTGGGCAAGGCCGAGGGGTATTGCCGAGGCAAGGGCGGCTCGATGCATATTGCGGATCAGAGCCATGGCAATCTGGGCGCGAATGCGATTGTGGGCGGCTCGATGGGGATAGCCACCGGCTCGGCGCTGCGTGCGAAACTGCAGGGCAGCGATGATGTGACGGTGTGTTTTTTCGGCGATGGGGCGACGGCGCAGGGGCTGATGTATGAGGTCATGAACATGGCGGCGCTGTGGAAGCTGCCGGTGATCTATGCCTGCGAGAACAATGGCTATTCGGAATACACGAAGACCGAGGAAATCGCGGCCGGATCGATCACGGCGCGGGCCGAGGCTTTCGGGATCGAGGCGTATCAGGTCGACGGGCAGGATGTTCTGGCGGTCAATGACCTGACGCGCAAGCTGGTGGCGCGGGCGCGCAAGGGCGAGGGGCCGTTCTTTCTGGAGTTGATGACC
>REDZ01000220.1 GCA_007695345.1 Paracoccaceae bacterium
TGAAGAAGGGCTGGCCGACGGCGTTTTCCTGCATGAAGTCGCGCACGAACTTGCCCTGCTGGATGTCCGTCAGAACGGCCTTCATCCGCGCCTTGGTCTCGGCGTAGGGCAGGATGCGCGGGCCGCTGACATATTCGCCATATTCGGCCGTGTTCGAGATCGAGTAATTCATGTTGGCGATGCCGCCCTCATAGATCAGATCAACGATCAGCTTGACCTCGTGCAGACACTCGAAATAGGCCATTTCCGGCTCGTAGCCGGCCTCGACCAGCGTCTCGAAGCCCATGCGGATCAGCTCGACCAGCCCGCCGCACAGCACGGCCTGCTCGCCGAACAGGTCAGTTTCGCATTCCTGCCGGAAATCCGTCTCGATGATCCCCGAGCGCCCACCCCCGATGGCCGAGCAATAGGACAGGCCCAGCTCCATCGCGCGGCCCGTCGCATCCTGATGCACGGCGACCAGACAGGGCACACCGCCGCCCTTGGTGTATTCGCCGCGCACCGTGTGACCGGGGCCCTTGGGCGCCATCATCAGCACATCGACGCCCGGCTTCGGCTCGATCAGGCCGAAATGCACGTTCAGACCATGGGCAAAGGCGATCGCCGCCCCGTCGCGCAGATTGTCATGGACATATTTGCGATAGGTCTCGGCCTGCAATTCATCGGGCATGGTGAACATGATCAGATCGCACCAGGCGGCGGCCTCGGCAATGCCCATCACCTGCAGGCCCTCGCCTTCGGCCTTTTTCGCGCTGGCTGATCCCTCGCGCAGCGCGACAGCGACATTCTTCGCGCCCGAATCGCGCAGGTTCAGCGCATGGGCATGGCCCTGGCTTCCATAGCCCAGAATGGCGATCTTCTTGTCCTTGATCAGGTTCACATCGCAATCGCGATCATAATAGACGCGCATATCCGTCTCCTCCTTGGGGTGTGTCTGCTGCGCGATCATAGGCAGATAGGCGTGAATGTCGTTTCATATCTCGCATTCTTTATGCTATCATCGTAAAGATCATTCGTGAAAAACAGAAAACCAAAAAATTCATGCGTATTGATGATACTGACCGCCGCCTGCTGCGCCAGCTTCTCGCCGCGCCCGAGGCCAGCACCGCCCAGCTTGCCGCCGCCGCCGCCATGACAGAGGCCACCTGCTGGCGGCGGCTGGAACGGTTGCGCAGCAATGGCATCCTGCGCGGCCAGCACGCGGTCATCGACTGGCGCGCGCTGGGCTGGGCGGTCGAGGTCTCGCTGCGCATCACCCTCGACAAGACCGATCCCCGCGCCTTTGACGAATTCACTGCCGCTGCCCGGAAGGTTCCCGAAGTGCTGGAAATCCAGAGCTTTCTGGGCCGGGTCGATATTCGTCTCAATGTCATTGCCCGTGACATGGTCCATTACCAGCAGGTCTATCGTGATCGTATTCTGACCTTGCCCCATATCGCCGATCTGGAAGCGCTGATGCATCTGTCCGATATCAAGCACGCCGAAAGCCCACCGCTGTGACTTTCATCTTTGCCCAAATATCCCGGGGGGCAGGCCCGCCCCCCGCGTTCCCGGCACCCCGCCAGCGCTGGGGGGCAGCGCCCCCCGCCGCCCCCGCATGATCGTGCTCGATGCCACCGACCGCGCGCTGTTGCGTGCCTTGGCGCAGGATGCCACGCAAAGCGCCAGCGCGCTGGGCCGTCAGCTTGGCCTCAGTCAGCCCGCGACCTGGCGCCGCCTGAAACGGCTGCGCGCCGAGGGCGCGATCGCGCGCACGCGGCTCGACCTCGATCTTGCGGCCCTTGGCCTGGGCGTCACGGTATTTCTGGGCATCAGCCTGGCCGCGAAAGGCCGCGTCAGCCTGGCGGATTTCGAACGCGCCGTCAGCGCCATCCCCGAAGTGCAGACGGTCCAGCATGTGCTGGGGCTGTATGATTACCGGCTGCGCGTCGTGGCCCGTGACCTGCCCGATTTCGAGCGTGTATTGCGCCGCCGGATCATGACCTTGCCGGGGGTGGGGGCCGTCGATGCCAATGTCCTCTTGTCCGAAGAACGCCTTCCCGGCCCGCTCTGAACCCTTGCCGTCCAACACGGATGGGCCGCGTCGGCAGGGGGCTGGCAGCGGGTGATCACGGATCGGTCTGCCCGGGTTGCACCGCTGCGGTGCCTCCGGCAGGGTGGCGGCCAAGAGGTGCCCTGTCTGGCAGGGCCAGCCGCAATGACCAAAGAGGACAGAGCGCATGAGTGAACCCCGGATATCGATCATGTCACTGCTGGCACGACAGCGCGCCTGGCTTGCCGCGATCCCCGTCATCATTGCGCTGATCGCTGGCGGGTTCGCCACCTATCACCTGTCCCGGCTGCTCGCCTTTGACTTGCGCGGTGTCACGGCGACTGCCCGGATCACAGACACGCGCGTGCTTCGGCGAACCAGATCATCCAGTGATGGGACCTCGCGGACGCGGCGCAGCTATCAGATCGATTACCAGTTCGAGGCTCAGGGCGGCGCGTTGCAGTCCGGCACGGCGCGGGTTTCATCCTGGTTCTATAGTGACGTGAGTACCGGGGATGAGGTTCCGATCACCTATTTGCCCGACGCCCCGGAACATGTGCTGATGGACCGGTTCAACCAGTTGGGTGCCGTGTTCCTGTTCGGTGTGCCGGCGCTGATCAGCCTTGCAGTTGCACTCTATGCGGTCGGTCGCTACGGGCGGCGGACCCGGGCCATGCTGCGCGCCGGGTATGATGGCAGCCGACGCAAGGCGACCGTGATCGATCACCTCCCCTCAAAAGGGAAGCGGGGCGATGAGCCGATGTCCTGGCGGCTGCACTGGCGCGACACAGTGGGCGATGAGGGCGAAAGCCTCTCGCAGGGCGGGCGTGTGCTGCAATACAGCGTGCCCAGGGGCACCGAAATCACCGTCCACCTTGATCCTGTGACGGGGCAGGCCTTCTGGCAGCGCGACATTTTCGGCAACTGATCGGGCCGGGTGCTTGTGGTCACTGCGCCATTGACGCGGCGCGGTGCATTGGGCAAGACGAGCCCCATGTTGATCTACAAGATTTTCCGTCGCTCCGAATGGGATGCGCTGTGCAGTGACGGCAGCACGCTGGGTGCGCCGGTCGACAGGGCTGACGGGTTCATCCATTTCTCGACGGCCCAGCAGGTGATGGCGACGGCCGCGCGCCATTTTCAGGATGAGAGCGATCTGGTGCTTGTCGCGTCCGAGGCCGAGGCGCTGGGCGATGCGCTGCGCTGGGAGCCGTCGCGCGGCGGCGCGCTTTTCCCGCATCTCTACCGTCCGATGCGGCTGAGTGATGTGGTCTGGGACACATCGCTGCCCCTGGGCGCGTCGGGCCATATCTTTCCCGAGGGGCTGGTGTGAGCGTGCTGGAACGGGCCGGGCTGGCCGTGCTGCGCCAGTTGGAGCCTGAGCGCGCGCATGGGCTGGCCCTGCGCGCATTGCGGTCGGGGCTGGCCCCGCTGCCCGCGCCCGTCACCTCGGCCCGGTTGCAGGTGCGGCTGGCGGGGCTGGATCTGCCCAATCCGGTCGGACTGGCCGCCGGGTTCGACAAGAACGCCATTGCGCTGGACGGGCTGTCGCGCGCGGGGTTCGGCTTTGTCGAGGTCGGTGCCGCCACCCCCCGCCCGCAAGAGGGCAACGCCCCCCCGCGTCTGTTCCGCCTGCCGCAGGACCGCGCGGTGATCAACCGCTTCGGGTTCAACAATGACGGGGTCGAGGCCATTGCCGGGCGGCTGCGCGCGCGTCCGCGCGGGATGGTGCTGGGCCTGAATCTGGGCGCCAACAAGGACAGTGCCGACCGCGCCGCAGATTTCGCGCAGGTGCTGACGCGCTGCGGCGCACATCTGGATTTCGCAACCGTCAATGTCTCGTCCCCCAATACCGAGGCGTTGCGCGATCTGCAGGGCGCCGAGGCGCTGGCGGCCCTTCTGGCCGGTGTGATGCAGGCGCGCGATGCGCTGGCCCGCCCGATCCCCGTGTTCCTCAAGATCGCGCCGGATCTGGAGGCGGGCGCGTTGTCGGAGCTTGCTGATGTTGCGCTGGCCGCACGGGTGGATGCGATCATCGCGACCAATACCACGATCACCCGCCCATCCCTGAAAAGTGCCCATGCCGCCGAGAAAGGGGGCCTGTCGGGCGCCCCATTGTTCGAAATGTCCACGCGCGTGCTGGCGCGCCTGTCAAAGCTGACGAACGGGAAGCTGCCGCTGGTGGGGGTGGGCGGGGTCAGCACGCCCGCAGAGGCCTATGCCAAGATCCGCGCGGGCGCGACGGCAGTCCAACTCTATTCCGGGCTGGTCTATGAGGGGCTGTCGCTGGTGTCACGACTGAACCGGGGGCTGCTGGACTGTCTGGATCGTGACGGGTTCGACCGGGTGGAACAGGCTGTCGGTACGGGCCGCGAGGACTGGCTTTAGGCGCGGGCGACCCGTGCTTCCAGCCGGGGATAAAGCCGCCACAGGAACACCCCGCGCAGCACATTCAGCAGCGCAAATGCCGACCAGAGCGCGACATTGCCATAGACCGGCACCAACGCCCAGATCACGGCGAAATAGATCGCGACCGACAGGATGACGGTATTGCGCATCTCGCGCGTGCCGGTCGCGCCGATGAAGATGCCGTCAAGCATGTAGCACGCGACCCCCAGCACGGTCAGCACAACGACAAAGGGCAGATAATCCCGCGCGGCGGCGCGCACCGCGACATCCGTTGCCATCAGGTCGATGACCAGCGGCCCAAGCGCCAGAAATCCCAGCGCCATCACCACTGACAGCCCCAGCGCCCAGCCAGAGGCGCGCAGCCCCGCGCGGCGCATCAGGGTGACGGATTTCGCGCCCACGGCCTTGCCCACCAGCGCCTCTGCGGCAAAGGCGAACCCGTCTAGCGCATAGGCCGTCAGCAGCATGAATTGCCACAGGATCTGATTGGCCGCGAGCGTCACATCGCCAAACCCGGAGGAGACGAACAGAAAGCCGGTCATCGCCGCCTGCAACGCAATGGTGCGCAGCATGATATCGGAATTGACCACCCACATGCGTTTCAGGCGCAGGCGGTCGAACACGCGCGGCCAGTCGCGCCATTGCGCGCCTGCAAAGGCTTCGCGGCACAGCCACAAGCCCAGTGCCAGTGCCGTCATCTCGGAGATCAGCGTGGCGATGGCCACGCCCTGCACGCCCCAGCCCAGACCCAGCACGAACCACAGGTCCAGCGCGATATTCAGCCCGTTCATCCACAGTTGCAGCCCCAGAACGCCCCGCG
>REDZ01000138.1 GCA_007695345.1 Paracoccaceae bacterium
CTAGCGCTCTACACATTTGGAATGTTCGCGAAACCGGCGGAAGATCCAGCGAATGATGGCTTCCATGCGCTCAACGATCCCGTTCTTGCACTGGTTGATCAATCCGAGGGCTTGATTGCCCGTTCTGGATATGCATCAGACGCTGACGGGAGTTCATGGGGTCCGGAAATCTATCCTCGGTTTTATGAAGAGAGAGGCGACGGATGGTCGCCCGCCACCCTGTCTCTTTGGGTAGACATGGAGGCATTGTTTTCGTTTACCTATTTCGGACTTCATGCAGTCGCGCTCAAGCGCGGTCGCGAGTGGTTCGAAAAGCCGAACTGGCCGCCGCTCGTAATGTGGTGGCATTTGGATCAGGGTTACCCGACTTGGGCTGAAGGCGTTAGGCGACACGAGCACCTGCATGATTTCGGTCCGACATCAACAGCGTTCAACTTCAAAGAGCCGTTCGATGCGAGGGGCGAACCGACAAAGCTTGACAAGTCGCGTCTTCGAAAACTTCGTCCATTTCACGAAACTATTCGAGGCGAATGACTGGAAGGTCCGCATATCTGACCTTCACCTCCCACTCCGGCCCCTCATGCCAGACGCACCCGCCTATCCCTCCAGCACCTGCGCCATGGCCTGCGCCAGAACCGGCACGCTCTGATCGTTCAGCCCGGCCATGTTCATCCGCCCGTCGCCCAGGATGTAGATGCCATGGGCCTCGCGCAGCGCCGCGATCTGGTCCGGCGTCAGCGGCAGGAGTGAGAACATCCCTTGCTGATCGGCGATGAAGCCGAACTGGTCCGACCCCAGCGCCTCGCGCAGGGCGGCTGCCAGGGCGCTGCGGTTTTCGGCAACGCGCCCGCGCATCTGCTCCAGTTCCGCCTGCCACATGTGGCGCAGTTGCGTGTCACCCAGAATGGTGCTGACCACGCGTCCGCCATGATCGGGCGGAAACGCGAAAATCTTGCGGTTCAGCCCGGCCAAGGTGCCGGCAAGCGTGGCGCGCCGGGGCGCTGGCACCACGGCCATCGCCAGCCCGACCCGTTCACGATACAGGCCGAAATTCTTGGAACAGCTGGCCACCACCAACACTTCGGGCAGGCGCGCGGCCAGATGGCGCAGCCCACCCGCATCGGCATCGAGCCCTGCGCCAAAGCCCTGATAGGCCATGTCGACAAAGGGCAGCGCGCCGCGCCGGTCCAGAAGGGCCGCGATCTCGGCCCAATCCTCGGGGCTGGGGTCCACGCCGGTCGGGTTGTGGCAGCAGCCATGCAGCAGCACCACGTCCTGCGCGTCTGCCTGTTCCAGATCGGCCATCATGCCCGCGCGATCCAGCGTGCCGGTCACTGCATCCAGATAGCGGTAGGGGCGCGATTTCAGCCCGGCGGCGGCGATCAGCGGGCCGTGATTGGGCCAGGTCTGGGCGCTGACCCAGATGGTGGCCTGCGCGCGGGCAAGGCGGATCAGTTCGCACATCTGGCGCACGGCGGCAGTGCCGCCCGGCGTGGCCACGGCGGCCACACGATCCGACGGGACCGCGCCGCCCAGCAGCAGCGCCTCCATCTGCGTCAGAAACGCGCCATCGCCCGCCAGCGACAGGTAGCTTTTGCTTTGCTGGGTGTCGATGATGTGCTGCTCGGCGGCCTTGACGGCCTGCATCACGGGGGTACGCCCGACCTCATCACGGTAGACACCCACGCCTAGGTCGATCTTGCCCAACCTCGGATCATCGGCAAAGGCCTGCATCAGGGCGATGATACCGTCGAGTTTCGGCTCGGGCAGGGACTCAAACATCGATAGCGGCCTTTTCAGGGTGGGATCAGTTTTGTGCCGGGGACCAGTTGCGCGTCAGCACCCGGCTGCGGTGTTCCTGCCGCACGGGGGCAAAGCCGTGTTTCTGGTATTGCGCCAGCGCGCGGGGATGATCGAGCGTGCAGGTATTGACCTGCAACATCTTCACCCCCTCGCGCGCCCAGGCGGTCAGGATCGCGGTGCGCAGCATCCATGACCCGAAACCCCGGCCCACGGCCTGCGGGACAAGCCCGAAATAGCACAGATCGCAGGTTGCCCCGGCGCGCCAGTCAAGCACGAAAAACCCGTGCGGCCAGCCGTGATCGATCAGCGAATAAAGCCCGACATCAGGGTCGCCCAGCCAGTCGCTGATCTCGGTCTCTTCGCGCTCATGCAGATCGGTCCAGGCGTAATCGCGCCCCACGGCGTCATAAAGCGCGCGGAAATACCAGACCGGGGGGCGTTCGGCCCGTAACAGCGCACCGGTCATGCCCGCGGGCGTGGGGGGCCAGCCATAGGTCGGGCGGCTGCCCATCTCCAGATAGGTGATGGTGTAACTGACCTCATCACCTGCCTTGTGGCCGGTCTGTCCGGTCATCCGGTTTCGACCTTCAGGTCGGGGAACTGACCCCATTCGGACCAGGACCCGTCATAAAGCGCATGTCTGGAATGGCCCAGCCGCTCCAGCCCAAGGCTCAGCACAGCCGCGGTCACGCCCGATCCACAAGTCGTGATGACGGGTTGGGACAGATCGACACCCGCATCCTCGAACGTGGCGCGCAGGGCGTCGCCCTGTTTCATGGTCCGGTCGTCATTGAGAAGCGCACCGAAGGGCAGGTTCAGCGCGCCCGGCATATGGCCGGCGCGCAGCCCCTCGCGCGGCTCGGGCGTGTCGCCGCGAAACCGCTCGGGCGGGCGGGCATCGAGGATCTGCCAATCGCGCAGCTTGACGGCGGCGGCGACCTGGCTGACATCCTTGACCATATGCGCCTGGCGCTGGACGGTGAAATGCCGCTCGCGCAGCATGGGGGCCATATCCTCGACCGGGTGCCCCTCGGCCTGCCATTTTGGAAAGCCGCCATCCAGCACGGCGACATCGGTCTTGCCCATCAGCCGGAACAGCCACCAGACGCGGGCTGCGGAAAACAGGCCCATCCCGTCATAGACCACCACCTGATGCCCGTCGCCCACACCCATGGCGCGCATGCGGGACATGAATTTCTCGACCGGGGGGGCCATATGCGGCAGGCTGGACCGGTGATCGCTGATTTCGTCGATGTCGAAGAACCGTGCGCCGGGAATATGGGCGGCCTCATACTCGGCGCGGGCGTCGCGCGCCATCTGGGGCAGATACCAGCTTGCATCGAGGATGCGCAGATCGGGGTCCTGCAGATGCCGGGCCAGCCAGTCGGTCGATACAAGGGTTGTCGGATCGTCCATGGTCTTGCCTCTCCGGATGCTGCGGCATGTCCCAGACGTAGCCGGGCCACGCCAGACTGGCAAGAGCGTGCCAGGGCTTTTCCAGCCCACGCAACTGGCGTAAGCAGGCGCCCGATGACAGACAGCCTGACGCAGATATATGACCGCAAGGTAGAGGCAGGCGACCTGCGCCCCGATGCAGGACAGCGCGCCGTGATGCCGCTGTTCCAGCCGATCCGTGACTGGCTGGACAAGCCCGCGCCGAAGCCCGGACGGCTGCAGGGCTGGTTGGGCCGTGCAAAACCCGCGCCTGCGCCGGGGCTCTATCTGTGGGGGGGCGTGGGGCGCGGGAAATCCATGCTGATGGATCTGTTCGTGGCCAATCTTGGCGATGTGCCCAGGCGGCGGGTGCATTTCCATGCTTTCATGCAGGAAATCCACGCCGGGCTGCATGCCGCGCGCCAGCGCGGGGTCGAGGATGCGCTGGCCCCGGTCGCGGACAATGTGGCCGATGATCTGCGCCTGCTGGCCTTTGACGAGATGCAGATCACCGATATCACCGACGCGATGATCGTGGGCCGCCTGTTCGAGCGGTTGATGGAGCGTGGGGTGGCGATTGTCACCACATCGAACAGGGTGCCGGATGATCTGTACAAGGACGGGCTGAACCGCGCACTGTTTTTGCCCTTCATCGCGTTTCTGAAAGAACGGATGGTCGTGCATGAAATCCGGTCCGAGACGGATTACCGCCAGGAGCGGCTGGCGGGCGCGCCAGTCTGGTTCAGCCCCGTAGATGCTGCGGCACGCGAACAGATGACGCAGATCTGGGACGATCTGACCGGGCATGACCCGGGCCAGCCCCTGCACCTGCCGCTGAAGGGGCGCGAGGTCGTGGTACCCAGGGCGCATAACGGCGTGGGGCGGGGCCGGTTCTGGGATTTCTGCGGCCAGGCCCTCGGCCCGGCGGATTATCTGGCGCTGGCACAGGCGCTGCGGGTGCTGATGATCGAGGATATCCCGCACCTCTCAGCTTCGAACTACAATGAGGCCAAGCGCTTCGTCACCCTGATCGACACGCTCTATGAGGGACGTGTGCGGTTGATCGCCTCTGCCGCTGCGACACCGGAGCGATTGTATACGGAAGGCGAGGGGCTGTTCGAGTTCGACCGCACTGTCAGCCGTCTGTATGAAATGCAGGCCGAAGGCTGGGGCGCTTGAGCGCCGCGTTGACAGGGTGGTCGCGCGTTTTCGGGCGCTGCGCCGGGGCGGGGGCACGATCCCTCACCCCCATTGAGGGGGGTCACGATCGTCGGCGCGTGGGCGCGCCGGGCATACACGCAGGCGGGGCGCGCAGGTCAGCCGCGGGGGCGCAGGCGTTCGGCGGCCCATCGGGCGGCATCGGCCACAGTCGGGTCGGGGGCGTCGCAATGCGCCTGCGCCGCCGCGCGCAGATGGGGCGTGTCTGAATTGCCGATGGCGTAGAGCACATTGCGCAGAAACCGGTTCCGCCCGATCCGCTTGATGGGCGAGCCCGAGAACCGCGCGCGGAAATCGGCATCCTCAAGCTGTGACAGCTCTGCCAGATCGGGCGCGGGCATCCCGTCGCGCGCGGCGTATTTCGCTTCTCGCGCGGTTGATGCGAATTTGTTCCAGGGGCAGATGGCCAGACAATCATCGCAGCCATAGATGCGATTGCCCAGTTTCGCCCGCAGCTCCAGCGGCACGGGGCCATGATGCTCGATCGTCAGGTAGGAAATGCAGCGCCGCGCATCAAGCTGGAAGGGCGCAGGGAACGCATCGGTCGGGCAGATATCGAGGCAGGCACGGCAATTGCCGCAATTCTCGCGCGCGGGCGCGTCGGGGGGCAACTCGAGCGTGGTAAAAATCGCGCCCAGAAAGAACCAGTTGCCCAGCTCGCGCGACAACAGGTTCGTGTGCTTGCCCTGCCAGCCCAGCCCGGCGCTCGCGGCCAGCGGCTTTTCCATCACGGGGGCGGTATCGACAAAGACCTTGATCTCGCCGCCCGCGCGCGTGATCAGCCAGCGCCCCAGCCGCTTGAGCCGTTTCTTGACGACATCATGATAGTCACGCCCCTGCGCATAGGCTGACACCACGCCCCTCTCGCGCTGGGCCAGCAGAGAAAGCGGGTCATGCGCGGGCGTGTAGCTTTCGGCCAGCATCACCACGCTTTGCGCCTGCGCCCAGAGCGCGGTGGGATCGCCCCGCCAGCCCATCCGCTCGGCCATCCAGCCCATCTGGCCGTGCCGCCCCTGCGCCACGAATTCCGCCAGGCGGTCCTTCGCCTCGGGGATCGCATCGGGGCGGGTTATGGCGCAGGCGTCGAACCCCTCGGCCCGCGCCTGTGCCACAAGTTCCGCTTTCAGATCAGATGACATGGCTGACAGATGGACCCAGGCGCCCTAGAAATCCAGGTCAGCATAATGGGCGGGCGGGGGCATGCCGGGCAGCGTGTCGGCCAGAAGCGTACGAAAGGCCGGGCGCGACTTGATCTTGGCATACCATTCATGCACCAGGCTGGAACGCGCCCAATCCACATCATTGATGTAATCGAGGCAGGACAGATGCGCGGCCGCCGTGAAATCCGCAAGTGTCATCTCGCCCCCCGCCAGCCAGCGACGCTGGCCCAGCAGCCAGTCCATGTAATCAAGGTGAAACTTGATCCGCGCCGAGCCCAGCTTGATGCGGCTTGAATCCGGGTAGCCCTGCCCCGTGATCTTCTTGTTCACCCGCTCATAAAGCAGGTTCGATGTCACCTCGACATGGAATTTGTCGTCGAACCAGGTGCACAGGCGCCGCATCTCGTAGCGCGATTCCGCCGCGCGGGGGACAAGCGCGGGTTCAGGGATCGTTTCATCCAGATACTCGCAGATCGCGTGGCTTTCGGTCAGCATCCGGCCATTATGGCGCAGCACCGGCACCTTGCCTGCCGGGTTGCGGCGCATGAAGTCCTGGCTGGGTTCCCAATAGCGTTCCTCGACCAGCTCGACCTCGATACGCTTTTCGGCAAGCGTCAGGCGCACCTTGCGGCAAAAGGGTGACAGGGGGACGTGATAGAGCTTGGCCATAGGGGGTCTTTCGCTGGAATCATCCCCTCTTGCCGTGGCCGCGCGCGAAGTTCAACCACCGATACAATCGGCGCGCCCGTCGCGCGCAATCGTGGCCGCCCCGTCCATCACCGCTGCCGTGCGGTTGCGCAGGAATTGCGTTGGGTTGGCCGCATCGCGGGTCTTGGGCGCTGGAAGCACCACCGCGAGTCGCGCGGCCTGCGTCGGGGTCAGATCAGCGGCGGTGGTGTTGAAATAGCGCTGCGCTGCCGCCTCGACTCCGAAGACACCATCATCGAATTCGGCGACATTCAGATAGACCTCGAGGATGCGTTGCTTGGGCCAGAGCACCTCCATCTTCAGGGTAAAGACGGATTCCAGCGCCTTGCGCACCCAGGTCCGCCCATGCCACAGAAACACGTTCTTCGCCGTCTGCTGCGACAGGGTCGAGGCCCCGCGCGTGCCGCCCGTATCGATGACGCGGCGGATTTCGGCCATGTCGAACCCCCAGTGCAGGCAGAAATTCGCGTCCTCAGCCGCGATGACCGAGCGCGCCATCACCGGGGCGATCCGGTTCATCGGCACCCACTCGCGTTCGATACTGCCGATGCGGCGCGATTCCTGCAACATATAGATGCCACCGGGCGGGGGCACGAACCGATAAAGCCCGACCCAGGCCACGGCAGCCAGCAGTGCCACCAGTAGCGCGCGCCCAAGCAGACGGCGGGCGCGGCGGATCGCATCTGCCAGCCAATGCACCGGCCCTCGCGGGGCTGCTGCGGCCTTGCGGGCGGATTTGGATTTGCGGGGTTTGCGGGCCATGCGCGGCATCCGCCATGATTGCTGCGCCCGCGTCAAGACCTGAGTTTCCATCGAATCCAGGCGGGCTGGTGTGCCGGAAGCTGGGCCTACCGTGTCGGCACGGGCTCCTCTCCGCGATAGTCATAGAAGCCGCGCTCGGTCTTGCGGCCCAGCCACCCGGCCTCGACATATTTCACCAGAAGCGGGCAGGGGCGGTATTTGGTATCGGCCAGCCCGTCATGCAGCACATTCATGATCGCAAGGCAGGTATCCAGCCCGATGAAATCGGCCAGTTCCAGCGGCCCCATCGGATGGTTCGCCCCCAGCTTGAGCGACTGGTCGATGGACCGGACCGATCCCACCCCCTCATAGAGCGTATAGACAGCCTCGTTTATCATCGGCATCAGGATGCGGTTGACGATGAAGGCGGGGAAATCCTCGGCGCTGGCGGCGGTCTTGCCCAGCTTCTCGACAACGCCCAGCAGGGTCTTGTAGGTCGGCTCATCCGTTGCGATGCCGCGGATCAGTTCCACCAGTTGCATCACCGGCACCGGGTTCATGAAGTGAAACCCCATGAAGCGTTCGGGGCGGTCGGTGCGGCTGGCCAGTCGCGTGATCGAGATTGACGACGTGTTCGAGGTCAGGATCGTATGCGGCTGGATATGGGGTAGCAGATCCTCGAAAATCGCCTGCTTGATCGTTTCGCGCTCGGTGGCGGCCTCGATGATCAGATCGCAGGGGCCCAGATCGGGCAGCTTGGTGGTGGTGCGGATACGGCCCATCGCGGTGGCCTTGTCCTCGGCCGAAACCTTGCCGCGCGACACCTGGCGTTCGATATTGCGGTCGATCAGTGACACGGCCTTGTCCAGCGCGTCGGTCGAGATGTCATTGAGAACAACGTCAAAGCCCGACAGCGCAAACACATGGGCAATTCCGTTGCCCATCTGGCCTGCGCCCACCACGCCGACAGTCCTGATTTCCATCCCGTCTGCTCCTGTGCTGTTGCGATCCCTCGCATTGCGCCCGACCATATCGCGCGCTGGCCCATGTGCAAGGGCGAAAGCCCGTCACGCCCGCACTGGCACCAGTTGCTGCACGATGCCCACAAACCCCAGATACAGGCTGGTCACGATCAGCCCCAGCGTGACCGCCTGCGGCTGCTCGAACCCGCTGAGCGCAGCCCAGCCCGCAAGCGCAGTCCAGACCAGGGCCACCGGCAGCGACAGGTTGCGCCAGCGTGCCGTGCGCACTGGGTGGATGAATTTAAGCTGTGTGAACATCGCGGCAGCAAGGAAGATGACGATCACAAGGATGATCCAGAAATCGGGTTGGACGGCAAAAATCACCACGGCGGCCATGTTCCAGCAGGCGGGAAAGCCCTGAAACGAATTATCCGGCATCTTCATGCGCGAGTCGGCAAAATAAAGGACCGAGGCAAAGGTAATCACGATAATCGCGATCCACCCGGTCCAGCCCGGCAGCAGATCCGACTGAAACAGCGCAAAGGCGGGGATGAACACATAGGTCAGGTAGTCGATGATCAGATCCAGAAGCACCCCGTCAATGGTGCGCGCGTTCTGCTTGACATGGTAGCGCCGCGCCAGCGGGCCATCGATCCCATCGACGATAAAGGCCACGACCAGCCACAGGAACATCATCGCCCAGTCGCCCTGCGCGGCCTCGAGCAGGGCCAGCATTGCGAATACTGCTCCAGTGGCCGTGAACAGATGGACCGCATAGGCCTTGATGCTTTGTGTCACGCGAATAGTGTCCTCTGACTGACGCGCCGCCTGCTTTGCAAGACAGGTGCGGAATTGCAACCCGACGTAATGCACAAGCGCGTTGCGTCACGCCAGGTGTTGCGTCGCCCCATCGCCCGGCACTCAGCGGCGCGCACGCGGGTGGGCTGCGTCATACACATCCATCATGCGGGTGGCATCCACTGCGGTATAGACCTGGGTCGAGGCGAGCGAGGCATGGCCCAGCAGTTCCTGGATCGCGCGCAGATCACCGCCAGCGGCCAGCAGATGCGTGGCAAAGGAATGGCGCAGCGCATGCGGCGTGGCGCTGGCAGGCAGGCCCAGTTGCAGGCGCACCGATTCCAGAACCTGCGCGATATGGCGCCGGTTCAGCGCGCCACCCCGGATGCCGCGAAAGACGGGTGCATCTGGGGTCATGGCATGGGGGCAGGCGTGCAGATAGGCGGCCATCGCCTTTTGCGCGGCGGGCAGAACCGGCACCAGCCGCATGCGACCGCCCTTGCCGTGGATGCGCAGCGCTTCGCCCAGCGGCAGGTCGCGCCCGGTCAGGCCAAGCGCCTCGGATATGCGCAGCCCGCAGCCGTAAAGCAGCGTCACCACAGCGGCATCGCGCAGGCCCGCCCAGTCGGTGCGTGTCTGCATCGGCACGGTCGCGATCACCTCGCGCGCGGCGTCAGCACTGATCGGGCGGGGCAGCGAGCGGCTGTATTTCGGCGCGCGCGCCGCGAGGATGGCCGAGATGTCGAACCCCTCGCGCTCTGCCAGCCAGCGCGCGAAGCTTTTGACCGCCGATAGCTTGCGCGCAAGGCTGCGCGCCCCGATGCCCTGAGCCCGCGATGCCGCCATCCAGGCGCGCATGTCCGATTGGGTCACCGCGCCCAGTTGTGCCACACCGGCGCTGCCGCCCAGATGCCCGGCCAGAAAGCCCAGGAACCCGGCCACATCCTGACGATATGCCTCTATCGTGTGGGGTGATGCGCCATCCAGCGCCGCACGGCGCGCCAGCCAGTCCTGCAACGCATCGCGAAGTGCAGGCGACAGGGCCAGACTGCCCGCGGTCATGCCAGCCAGCGACGCATGGACCTTTCAAAAATGCCCGCGAAAAAGGATAGCAGATCCGTGCCCTGTCCGGGTTTGAACATATGCGGGCTGTCTGAGGCCATGACCAGCATACCCGCCATCCGCTGCGGACCCAGATCCAGCCGCATGCAGGCCTCGGACCGCAGATCGGGGGTCTTGTCGCCATACAGCACATCGGTCTGCGGCACCGTCTGACGCAGCACGACCTGCCGCGTGCTGGGGCCGCGACCGGAACTCATGTAGCTCTCGATAAAGCCGGGCTTGACCACGCAAAGCACATCCGAAATGCGCGCAAGTGCGGGGTCGGCGCCGGTATCAGGGCTTTCCAGCACAAGTTTGACGGCATCGACACTCAGGATACGGGCCACATCGCTGCGCAATGTGTGCAGGAAGTCCTCGAATTGTTCGGGGTCCAGCATCCGCAGGATGGCGCGGTGAATCTGATTGGTGCCGGCCAGGTTCTCATAGGCCGCCGCGATCACGGCGCGATGGGTTTCCTCCAGCCGGTCCAGCCGCGCTTCCAGCCGCTCCATCGCCAGTCCGCGCAGGTCCACGATATTGTCGCCCATGCCGCTTTCGCTGGCCGCGACCAGCGTGCGCATCAGATCCTTGTCGTCCAGGACAAGCCCCGGATCCGCGAGGATACGCGCACGAAATTCCTCGGCCATATCGGCCTTTACTGCTGCTTCTGTCATCTGTCTGCCTGTCCGTTGACTGCCCGGTTTTTCCGTTATTGGCCGCAGTATAGCAAATTACAGTATTTTTTGACCAGTTTTTTCCCAGTCCGAGAGGAATTGTGCCAGTCCGGCATCGGTCAGCGGGTGCACGGCCAGTTTGCGAATGACCTCGGGTGGGGCCGTCATGACGTCGGCCCCGATGCGCGCGACCTCGAGCACATGATTGACCGTGCGCACAGAGGCCGCGAGGATTTGCGTCTCGAACCCGTAATTGTCATAGATCGTGCGGATATCCCCGATCAGGTCGATCCCGTCGATTGCCAGGTCGTCCAGCCTGCCGATAAAGGGCGAGATGAAGCTGGCCCCCGCCTTGGCCGCCAGCAGCGCCTGCGGGGCTGAAAAGCACAAGGTCACATTGACCATCCGGCCCTCGCCCGACAGCACCTTGCAGGCTTTCAGCCCCTCCCATGTCAGGGGCAGCTTGACGGCGACATTGGGCGCGATCCCGGCCAGCTTGCGCCCCTCGGCGATCATTGCGTCGGCCTGCGGTGCCACCACCTCGGCCGAGACGGGGCCACCGACCAGCGCGCAGATCTCTGCCGTGACCTCCATGATGTCACGCCCGGATTTCAGGATCAGCGAGGGGTTGGTCGTCACACCATCCACCAGCCCCAGATCATTCAATTCGCGGATGGCAGAGACATCGGCGCTGTCGACAAAGAATTTCACGTAGCGTCCCTTTGGCTTGAAGCCCCCTGATGCCCAAGTCATACCGGATGCATGCCTGTCGTGAAAGCCCCGATGCCCCAGATGCTGCCCGAATTCCATGATGCCGGCACCCCATGCGGCGTGCTGACGACAGAGCCACTGGACCGGGTTCTCGACTATCTTGCGCCCGAGGGCGGGGTCTGGACTGGCGCCTTTGTCGAGGTGCCGCTGGGTCCGCGCCGGGTTCTGGGCGTGGTCTGGGGGCCGCCTGGCGGCGATTTCCCGGTGGCGCGGCTGCGCAGCGTGCACCGCGTGCTGGATGCCGCGCCCATGCGACGCGAGATGCGCGATTTCCTGATCCGGGCGGCAGACTACACGATGACGCCCCTGCCGGCGATGCTGCGACTGGCGACGCGTGTGCCGGGGCTGGGGCAGGGGGCGGGGACGCGCAAGCTGTTGTTCCGGGGCGACGCACAGCCCGAGCGCATGACCGAGGCGCGCGAGCGGGTGCTGGCGGTGTTTGACGCGTTTGGCGGCGCCGGGTTGGCACCCGGCGAACTGGCGCAGGCCGCGGGCGTCAGCGCATCGGTCGTGCAAGGGCTGGAGCGCGCGGGCGCGCTGATCGCGCGCGATGCGCCGCGCGATCAGCCCTACCCGCGGCTCGATGCCACCCGCGCCGGTCCCGATCTGACCGAAGATCAGGCGCGCGCCGCAAATGCACTGCGCGCGGGCCAGCGCGCGGGCGGCTACGGGACCACGCTGCTGAAGGGGGTGACCGGGTCCGGCAAGACCGAGGTCTATCTGGAAGCCGTCGCCACCTGTCTTGCCGCCGGTCGGCAGGCACTGGTGCTGCTGCCTGAGATCGCACTGAGCGCGGAATTCCTGGCGCGGGTCGAGGCACGCTTTGGCGCGCGGCCCGCTGAATGGCATTCGGGCGTCACCCAGACGGAGCGGCGGCGCTGCTGGCGGATGCTGGGGCAGGGCGAGGCGCAGCTTGTCGTGGGGGCGCGGTCTGCCCTGTTCCTGCCCTTTCGCGATCTGGGGCTGATCGTGGTCGATGAGGAACATGACAGCTCCTACAAGCAGGAAGAGGGCGCGCTCTATCATGCGCGCGACATGGCCGTGCTGCGCGCGGCGATTGCGGGTGCGCGGGTGATCCTGGCCTCTGCCACGCCATCGCTCGAAAGCTGGGCCAATGCGGAATCGGGCAAATATGCGCGGCTGGACCTGCCCGCGCGGTTCGGCGAAAGTGTCCTGCCCGAGATGCGCGCCATCGACCTGCGGGCCGAGGATCTGCCCGCCAGCCGCTGGATTTCTCCCAGCCTGCAGCATGCCGTGACGAAGCGGATCGCCGAGGGCGAACAGGCGCTTTTGTTCCTCAACCGCCGTGGCTATGCGCCGCTGACGGTCTGCCGGGCCTGCGGGCATCAGATCGAATGCGGCGATTGTGATGCGCGCATGGTCGAGCATCGCTTCCTGAAACGGCTGGTCTGCCATCAATGCGGGGCAACCGCGCCCATCCCCACCGCCTGCCCCAAATGCGGCGCCGAGGACCGGCTGGCCCCCGTCGGCCCCGGTGTCGAGCGGCTGGAGGAAGAGGCGCGCGCGCTCTGGCCCGATGCGCGCGTGGCGGTGCTGTCCTCGGATCTGTTCACCTCGGCCCGCGCGCTGAAAGAGCAGATCGGCGCGATTGCCGCCGGAGAGGCCGATATCATCATCGGCACGCAGATCGTGGCCAAGGGGCATAACTTTCCGGCGTTGACGCTGGTGGGGGTGATCGATGCCGATCTGGGCCTGTCCGGGTCCGATCTGCGCGCAGCCGAGCGGGTGTTCCAGCTTGTGCGCCAGGTCTCGGGCCGGGCGGGACGGGCGGAGCGGCCGGGGCTGGCGCTGGTGCAGACCAGCCAGCCCGAGCATGCCGTGATCCGCGCGATCCTGTCGGGCGCCGAAGAAGAGTTCTGGCGCAGTGAATCGGCGCAGCGTGAAGCGCTGGGCATGCCGCCGCACGGGCGGCTGGCGGGCATCATTCTTTCGGGCAGCGAGATGGAGGCCTGTTTCGCACTGGGCCAGCGGCTGGCGCAGTCGGACACACCCCTGCGCCGGATCGGGGCGCAGGTTTACGGCCCTGCGCCTGCACCCATCGCCCGTATTCGCGGGCGACACCGCGTGCGGTTGCTGATCAAGGCGCCGCGCGGCGCGCCGCTGCAGGCCGCATTGGCCGACTGGCTGGCGCCCCACAAGCTGACCCGCGATCTGCGGCTGGCAATCGATATCGACCCGCAGAGTTTCTACTGACCCGTTGCAGCACGCGCTGCGGGGGTTATGTATGACCCAACAGACAGGAGATGCGCCCATGTTCGGATTCACCCTTGGCACCGACAAGACCCGGATGATCACCCCTGACGCGGCTCTGCCCGGACGGGCCGAACCGATCCCGACTGCGAGCACCCATGCCATTTCCGGCCGACCGCTGAAATCTTCCGTGCCCGAGGGTATGGAAGAAGTGATCTTCGGCATGGGCTGTTTCTGGGGGGTGGAGCGGATTTTCTGGCAGATCCCCGGTGTGTGGCTGACATCCGTGGGCTATGCGGGCGGGTTCACGCCCAACCCCACCTATGAAGAAGTCTGCAGCGGGCAGACCGGCCATAATGAAGTGGTGCGCGTGATCTTTGATCCGGCTCAGGTGAGTTTCGACGATCTGCTGCGCCATTTCTGGGAAGGGCATGACCCGACGCAGGGCATGCGGCAGGGCAATGATCGCGGCACGCAATACCGCTCGGGCATCTATACCACGTCGCCCGCGCAACAGGATGCGGCAGAGGCCAGCCGCCAGCTTTATGCCGATCGGCTGGTATCGTCCGGCTATGGTGCGATCACGACCGAAATCGTCGCGGCACCGGAGTACTATTTAGCCGAGGACTATCACCAGCAATATCTGCACAAGAACCCGCAGGGCTATTGCGGGATCGGCGGGACCGGTGTGACCTGCCCGGTGGGCCTGAGGACCTGAGCGCCGCACGCGGCCCGGCCCCTGCGCGACCGCACGCCCCACCCTCCCACCCGCGCGCGGCCCCGCAGGGGCCGGGCCGCGTGACATGCGGTTGCGGGCCGCAATGCTTGACCCCGATGGGGCAGGCCGTTATCGGAGCGCACCCTTCCGTTCATACAGGCGCGCGCATGACGACTTTCACCGCATTGACCAAGCTGTCCTCGGAAGGAGCGGCTTATGCGCTCTCGGAGGCTATGGAGAACCTGGAGCCAGAGCCGATGGGGGTGGGCGTGTTCGAGCTGGAAGACGGCTCTGGCCTGTGGGAAGTGGGCGGGTATTTCACCGAAACCCCCGATGCGATCGAGCTGGAGATTCTGGCGCAAGCCTTTGACGCGCGGCCTTTCGTCGTGTCGGAACTGCCGGAAATCGACTGGGTGGCCAAGGTGCGCCGCGATCTGGCCCCGGTCGAGGCTGGTCGCTTTTTTGTCTATGGCAGCCATGATGCCGACAAGCTGCCCGAGGGGCGCGTCGGCCTGCTGATCGAGGCGGCCATGGCCTTTGGCACTGGCCATCACGGCACCACGCTGGGCTGTCTGCGCGCGCTGGACCGGCTGGATGCGGACGGGTTTCGCGGCCGCAATGTGGTTGATATCGGCTGCGGCACGGCTGTACTGGCCATGGCCGCTGCGCGAATCTGGCCGGGGCTGGTACGGGCCAGTGACATCGATCAGGTCGCGGTCGATGTAGCCCGCGCCAATCTGGCCGCCAATGATCTGAGCGACCGTGTCCAATGTCTGGAGGCCACAGGCTTTGACCACCCGGAACTGAAGGCAGCGGCCCCGTTCGATCTGGTCTTTGCCAATATCCTGATGGGCCCGCTGATCGAACTTGCCCCCGACATGGCGCGTGTGACGGGCGAAGGTGCCCATGTCATCCTGTCGGGGCTGCTATGCGAACAGGCCGAGACTGTTCTGGCCGCTTATCGCGATCAGGGGTTTGCGTTGCAGCACCGTCAGGATATCGGCGAATGGGCCACGCTGACGCTGCGCAAACCCGCGGCCTGAGGCATGTTTTCAGCCCGCCTGCGCCAAATTTCTGCCCCCTTTGCGCGCTAACTGACGGCTTGGATAGGTTGCGGGCCATGCCCCGCGCAGCAATCGAGGCCATGTCATGACGCCGGATCAGAAAGCCGCATTTGACCATCGCAGGAATGAGGTCTGCCTGCGTCACCTGCGCAGCAGCCCTGAAATCCGCAAGGCGCGACGCCGCAGGCGGGGGCAGCGGGTGCGCGCCCTTCTGGGATCCTTGGTTGCAGTGGCGATCATGCTGGTGCTGACCAAGAGCTTCATGATCGCGATGCACGGGCCGGGCGCGTATGCACAGATCGTGGCGCCCGCCCTGCCCGCGCAAGAGGGCGGATCGCTGATTCAGACCATGCTGATGCCCGACCCCGTCTCGAGCGAGATTGCGGCATTGCTGCGCCCGTTCCTGAGCGAGGAGGGCAGTGTCGCGACATCCATTTCTACCGTTCCCGAGGCCCCGGACGCCTGATCCCGAAACATTAAAAGCCGCCCGGTCGGGCGGCTTTGATGCGTGACGGTACTGGCGGTGCGTATGCCGCGACCTGCGGTCGCGGTCAGAACTGGCCCTTTGCGACAGACTCGATGTCCGAGCGGCGCAGCCCGATATCGGACAGTTCGCGGTCGGTCAGCGCGCTGAGTTCGCGGCGGGTGATACGCTCGTCATTCCAGGTCTTGAGGGTGGCGAACAAGGCGCCAAGCGACAGGCCCTGGAAACCGGCAAGCACCTGTTCCGTATGAATACGGCTTTGTGCATAGAAGGTCATTTTGGTCTCCATCGGGATAGTGTTTTCATTCCGCACGTCTGTTGTGCGGATGGACCTCAGATACGCATAAATTCTATGCAGGAGTAGAATGATAAAACGCAAAGCCATTATGCGCCTGCAGCATGGCTGATGGTGTGGTCCCGCAGACAGGCCCTTGGCAGATGTTCGCTTTTCGTGCTATCGCTACCCGCAGGCAGGAAATATCAGGCAGGAGCGCCCATGCGTGTGATCGGCATTGACCCGGGGCTGCGGAATCTGGGCTGGGGCGTGATCGAGGCCGAAGGTGTGCGCCTGCGCCATGTCGCCAACGGAGTTTGCCAGTCGGACCCCTCGGCCACGCTGGCCGCGCGACTGCTGGACCTGCATGACCAGTTGACCCGCGTGATCGCACAATACGCGCCGCAGACCTCGGCTGTGGAGCAGACTTTTGTGAACAAGGACGCGGTCGCTACCCTCAAGCTGGGCTCGGCACGCGGGATCGCGCTGCTGGTGCCCGCACAGGCCGGGCTGGACGTGGGCGAATACGCCCCCAATGCAGTGAAAAAGACCGTGGTGGGTGTGGGCAAGGCCGCCAAGGAACAGGTCGATCACATGGTGCGGATGCAACTGCCCGGTGTCACGATTGCCGGGCCTGATGCCGCCGATGCGCTGGCCATTGCCATCTGTCACGCGTTTCATTGCCAGACGGCACGATCCATGGCGCTGGCGGGGGGCGCGCGATGATCGGTAAGCTGACCGGCGTGATCGACATGCGCGGTGATGACCATGTGCTTCTGGATGTGCGCGGGGTGGGGTATATCGTCCATGTCTCGGATCGCACGCTGATGGCGCTGCCCGGCCCGGGCGAGGTGGCGGCGCTCTATACGGACCTCGTGGTGCGCGAGGATCTGCTGCAGCTATTCGGCTTTCCGACCCTGCTGGAAAAGGAATGGCACCGCGTGCTGACCTCGGTTCAGGGGGTGGGGGCCAAGGCCTCACTGGCGATTCTGGGTGCGCTGGGGCCAGATGGCGTGTCGCGCGCCATCGCGCTGGGCGACAGCAGCGCGTTGCGCAAGGCGCCCGGCGTCGGGCCGAAACTGGCGCAGCGCATCGCCAATGAGTTGAAGGACAAGGCCCCCGCGCTGATGGGGGTGCAGAGTGGCGCGACCGCGACAGCGCGCGAGGCGGAGCCCGAGGCCCCGCTGCCCGTGCCCAAAGCGGGCACATCCGCCCCGGCAAACCCACCCGCCGCCGCGCAAGCCGTGCCCGAGGCGATGTCGGCGCTGGGCAATCTTGGCTATGCGCCCGCTGACGCCGCCCGCGCCGTGGCCGAGGCGCAGGCAAACGCGCCCGAGGCCGATACCCCCGCCCTGATCCGCGCCGCCTTGCGCTTGCTGGCGCCGAAAGGGTAGGGCCATGCAGTTCCAGACCTTGCTGGATGGCTTGCGGATCGATGCCACGCGCGTTGCGCTGTGTCTGCACAAACCGGGGAACGCGCGTGACCGTCTGACCTTGATGAATCTGGCTGCAGCGCAGGCCCCGGAATTCGAGACGTATCAGAGCACGCATTCCCGGCAGGCCGAAGCCACGCTGAAAGCCCGCGACATAATGGCCTCTTTCATCACGCGCGGTGACGGTAGCCTGGGATTTGTGGGGCTTTACCGGCAAGCGGGCTGGCAAGAGCGTAGCGCGGCGGAATTCGACGCGGACCCGGACATGCAGGCCATGTTCGCGTATTTCGCCGACCCGAGTGGCTTTGTGCCGCGTGGTATCGGGACGCGCGCGCAGTTCACGCTTGCGCCCATGACCGAACTGGCCGACCTGCGGGGACGTCTGATCGTCTCTGACCCCGGCGCGCGCGCCTATATGCGGCTGGCCGAGCGCACGCCCCTTGATGTGGTCGCGATCACCGCGCTGCCGGACCTTGCGCCGCAGATGCCCGACTGGCGTGCGCTTGTGGTCGATGCCGAGACGTTGCGCGCCTTGCCCCGCACATGGGCAGACACGCTGCGCCACTGGCGCGGGATTTATCTGATCACCGATTCGCTGGATGGGGCGCGCTATGTCGGCGCGGCTTATGGGGCCGAAAACCTGCTGGGGCGCTGGCGTGCCCATGTCGCGGGTGATCTGGGCGTGACGCGCGAATTGTCACGCCGCGACCCGCGGGGCTTCAGCTTCTCGATCCTCGAACTGCTCAGCCCTGTGGCAGAGATTGCCGAGGTCACGCAACTGGAACAGACCTGGATGGACAGGCTGCACACACGCCGTTACGGATTGAACGCATGACCAGCCCCGACCCGATTCTGCGCGGCACTGACCTGCCCCAAGACAGCGCCGACATGGATCGCGCACTGCGCCCGCAGGGGCTGGATGAATTCATCGGCCAGGCCGAGGCACGCGCAAACCTGCGGGTCTTCATCCAGTCCGCGCGAATGCGGGCTGAGGCGATGGACCACACCCTGTTCTATGGCCCCCCCGGTCTGGGCAAGACCACGCTTGCGCAGATCATGGCGCGCGAGTTGGGGGTGGGGTTTCGCATGACCTCGGGGCCGGTGCTGGCCAAGGCGGGCGATCTGGCCGCGATCCTGACCAATCTGGAAGCGCGCGATGTGCTGTTCATCGACGAAATTCATCGCCTGAATCCGGCTGTCGAGGAAGTGCTTTACCCGGCGTTGGAGGATTTTCAGCTCGATCTTGTGATCGGCGAGGGGCCGGCCGCGCGCACCGTGCGGATCGAACTGCAGCCCTTTACGCTTGTCGGGGCGACCACCCGGCTGGGCCTGCTGACGACGCCGTTGCGCGACCGGTTCGGCATTCCCACGCGATTGCAATTCTATACCGAGGCTGAACTGTGCCAGATCGTGGCGCGCGGGGCGCGGCTGCTGGGTGTGGGCACCGAAGCGGATGGCGTGGCCGAGATCGCGCGCCGCGCGCGCGGGACGCCGCGAATCGCCGGGCGGTTGTTGCGTCGGGTGGTTGATTTCGCGCTGGTCGAAGGCGACGGGAGGCTGACACAGGCGCTGGCGGATAACGCGTTGACGCGGCTGGGCGTGGATCATCTGGGCCTTGATGGGGCAGACCGGCGGTACCTGGCGCTTCTGGCCGAAAATTACGGCGGTGGCCCGGTCGGTGTGGAAACCATTGCCGCTGCCCTGTCGGAATCGCGCGATGCCATCGAAGAGGTGATCGAGCCGTTCCTGTTGCAGCAGGGGCTGATTGCCCGCACCCCGCGCGGGCGGATGCTGGCGGCCAAGGCCTGGACGCATCTGGGGCTGCCGCAGCCCGCGCCCGAGCCGCAAGGTCGGCTGTTCGAGTCGTGAACGCCGCAAATGGGGTTTATCCGGCCTGCGCCGGGGCCATCTGCAATCCGCCCTCGCGTTCCAGAAAGCTGACAATCTCGGGCACGCCCACAGCCTCGCGCAGGCGGGCGAGGACATAGGGCCGCGGGCCGCGCGCATCCCTGGTATCAGCCTCCAGCTGCGTCAGGTCCACACCGACATGGGGTGCAAGATCGGTTTTGTTGACCACCAGCAGATCGGATTTCGCCAGCCCCGGCCCGCGTTTGCGCGGAATGTCCTGCCCGGCGGCGGTGTCGATCACATAGATCGTCAGATCGGCCAGTTCCGGTGAAAAGGTCGCGGCCAGATTGTCCCCCCCCGATTCGATCAGGATCAGGTCCAGATCGGGGATCTGGCGCGTCAGATCGGCAATCGCGGCCAGATTGATGCTGGCATCCTCGCGGATCGCGGTATGCGGACAGCCCCCGGTCTCGACCCCGCGAATCCGGTCCAGAGGCAGCACCTGCGCGCGCATCAGCGCCTCGGCATCCTCGCGGGTGTAGATGTCATTGGTGATGACCGCCATTGACAGCCGTTGTGCCAATGCGCGGGCCAGGGCCTCGGTGAGGGTTGTCTTGCCTGCGCCCACCGGACCGCCGATGCCGACGCGCAGGGGTCCATGTCTGCTCATGTGCGAAACAGCCTTGTTTCCTTGGTTTCATGGGTGAATGCGGCCAGTTCCGCTGCAAAACAGGAACTGCCCAGATCGTCGAGTGCGCTTTCTGCCGCCCGCGTGCCGATTTCGGGGAACAGCGGCAACAGCCGCGACAATACGCCATGGCCCGCGCTCTGGCCCAGGGGGACATGGCGGATGGCGATGGTGACCAGATTGGTGGTGAACCCCTGCAGATAGGCCGCGATCACATCCGCGGGGGGCAACCCCAGCGGGGCGGCGGCCTCGGCGACAGTGATGGGCAGGCAGCGCGGGGCCAGCGGGCAGTCGGTGATTGCGCCTACCGTCCGGGCAAAGGCCGCGCCCTGTTCGCGGCTTTCCTGCAAACGTTCCGCGCAGGGTTGCAGCGCGCTGGCCCAGGCATCCAGCATATCCAGATCGGCATCGGGGCGCAGGGCCTGCGAAATCAGAACGCTGTCCTGCCAGCCGGTGCCGTGACGCAGCATGTCCGACAGCCAGTGTTCCAGCGTCGCGGCATCCGTCACACCGCCATCCGCGATGACCTGTTCCAGCCCGTGACTATAGGCAAACCCCCCGATGGGAAAGGCTGGTGACAGCCAGTGGACCAGATGCAGCGCAGCGGGATCAGGCATGGCTGTGATCATGCGCATGCCCCATGGTCCGGCCATGGCCATAGGCGCCCCCTTCGGGCGTAAAGGGCAGGGTGGCGCGGGTGATGGTGGCCCCCAACCCGCGCAACATGTTTTCCAGCACATGGTCATCGCGGATGATCAGGCGATCACCCTCTATCTGGCAGGGTGTGTGGCGGTTGCCGATATGCCAGGCCAGACGCGGCAGATCGCCGGTCACGACAAGCACCGCTTCCTGCGCGGGTTCAATCCGGATGGCGCGCCCGTCCTCCAGCTCGAACCCCCAATAGGCGTCGAGATTGGTGACCTCGGGCAGATCGACCAGAAAGCCCGCACCGCTACGCGTGACCAGTCGTTTGCGGCGCATCAGGCGTGCGTCATAATCCATCGCGACCGTATCATCGCAGCGCAAGGGCGCAGAGGAGAGCAGGCTGGCTGCGGGGGGCAGATCCGTCATGACTGACCTTTCGACAGGATATCACTGTAAACATGTTCCGGCAGGGCGTTGCGCCGCAAGCCCATCGCGCGCAGCGCCCCGTCGGGCAGCGCTTCCAGATGGGCCAGCACGGCCTCTCGCGCGGCGCGATCCTGCGCGAGGTTGAAGCCCAGGCCTTGTGCGGCGAGAAACCAGTCAAGCGCCGCCGATTGTGCGGGGCTGAGGGGGGAGTTCGCGGGGCGATGTCGCATCGAGCGCTCCTTCGGGCAGATCATCCCCTCCCCATACGCAAGATAACACGAATCGCGCGCTTGCATCCCACACGCCGCGATCACGATTTGCTGCGGTGCAGAAAGAACACGGTTCATCGGCACTGACCCGCCCCTCAGAACAGGAAATAACGCTGCGCGAGCGGCAATTCGCTGGCTGGTTCACAGGTCAGCAATTCGCCATCCGCGCGCACCTCATAGGTTTCGGGATCGACCTCGATCTGCGGGGTGGCGTCGTTCAGCCGCAAATCGGATTTCTGCACGCCACGACAGCCTGCAACCGCAAGCGTCTCTTTCGCCAGCCCCAGCGCGGCGCGCACATTGTCCTCTTGCGCGGCCTGACTGACGAAGGTGACCGCCGCGCGCTCGACCGCGCGGCCAAAGGACCCGAACATGGGGCGCGAATGCATTGGCTGCGGGGTGGGGATAGAGGCATTGGGATCGCCCATCTGCGCGACCATGATGGACCCGCCGATCAGCACCATTTCCGGTTTCGCACCGAAAAACGCAGGCGACCACAGGCACAGATCGGCGCGCTTGCCTTCCTCGATACTGCCGATATGCGCGCTCAGACCATGCACGATGGCGGGGTTCATCGTGTATTTCGCGATATAGCGACGCACGCGCAGATTGTCATTCGCGCCTGTCTCGCCGTCCAGCCGCCCGCGCTGCAGCTTCATCTTGTGCGCGGTCTGCCATGTGCGGGTGATCACCTCGCCAACGCGGCCCATGGCCTGACTGTCCGACGCCATGACCGAAAATGCGCCCATGTCGTGCAGGATATCCTCGGCGGCAATCGTCTCGCGCCGGATACGCGATTCGGCAAAGGCCACATCCTCTGGAACCTTGCGGTCCAGATGGTGGCAGACCATCAACATATCGAGGTGTTCCTCGATCGTGTTGACCGTGTAGGGCATGGTCGGATTGGTGGACGAGGGCAGGATATTCTGGCTGCTGACCACCTTGATGATATCGGGCGCATGGCCCCCGCCCGCGCCTTCGGTATGGAACGCATGGATGGTGCGGCCGGCGATGGCCTTCAGCGTATTCTCCACAAAACCCGATTCGTTCAGCGTGTCGGTGTGGATCATCACCTGAATATCGGTGTCCTCGGCCACGCTCAGGCAGTTATCGATCGCCGCCGGGGTGGTGCCCCAATCCTCGTGCAGTTTCAGCGCGCAGGCC